>CANQBL010000005.1 GCA_947589105.1 uncultured Bacilli bacterium
CAGGAAAGCAAACTAGCCTAGTAGGTTGCTCTCTCTAAATAAATTATATAATATTAGTAAATATATGTAAATGTTTTTTTCACAATAAGTAAAAAATATTGACTGAGGAAAATTCAAACTGTGAGATTAGTGATTATGTTGATGGTAATATAACATTGCAATCTGGTGAATGTATTGATATACAAATAACCTATATATGATTTGATTCTGGTAAAAGTGAACAACCAAAATTAAATTGTGGTACTGCTACTATGAAATATGATATTACTTTAGGCTTTACTCAAGCAACTAATGAATAGAATAATAAAAAGAAATAAATTTGAATTTATTTCTTTTTATGTTAAAACCATCTTCTAGGAGGGTATCCGTAGTATGGGTATGGTCTAGGAGGATAATAATATGACGGTCTATTATAACCATAACCGTTATTCCAAAATGCAGGGGCAATTGCAGCACCTGTTACGCCACCCAATAAAAATGGAAAAGCAAAACCTCCAACTAATCTTTCATCATTAGTATTATTAGATTTTGTATTGTAAGTTGGAATGTAATAACCATAGTATTGGTTTGTTAATGGTAAACCGTTTTGATAACTTTGATTCATTTTCATCACCTTTCTCTAAAATAGTATATGTTATAATAAATAAAGTGACATAAGCATAATAAAAATGATATAATTAAAATAGCTTATTTAAGAATTAGGAAGTGTTGTAAATTGGGAAAAGTTAAAGTAATGGATGATATTTTGGCAAATAAAATATCAGCAGGAGAAGTTGTTGAAAAATGTGTTTCAGTTGTTAAAGAATTGGTAGAAAATAGCGTTGATGCGGGCGCTAGTGAAATAAAAATAGAAGTTAAAGATGCTGGAACAAAATTAATAAAAGTAATTGATAACGGTACTGGTATGGATCATGATGATGCTCTTATGGCTTTTCAAAGGCATGCTACAAGTAAGTTATTAGATGAAATGGGACTTTTTAGAATTTCATCTTTAGGATTTAGAGGGGAAGCTCTTCCTTCAATAGCTTCGGTATCTGAAGTTATTTTAAAGACTTCTACTGGAGAAGTTGGAACAAGGCTTGAATTAAAAGGTGGTAAATTAACTAAGGATGAAGTATCTGATGCAAGGCGTGGTACAGAAGTTACTGTTAAAAATTTATTTTATAATACACCTGCAAGACTTAAATATTTAAATAGCTTATATAGTGAACTTGCAAACGTATGTGAATACGTTAATAAAATGGCTCTATCATATCCGGAAAAGAAATTTACTTTGATAAGCGATGATAAGGTATTACTTAATACTGATGCTTCTGGAAACTTACTTAAGGTAATAAAAGAAATATATGGTTTAGATGTTGCAAGGAAGATGAAAAAAATATCGGTTTTTAATGATGATTATGACGTGGATGGTTTTATTTCACTTCCAGAGGTTACTAGATCTAGTAGAAGTCATATGATTACACTAGTTAATAATAGGGTTGTAAAAAATGTCGAATTAAATAGAGCGATAAATGATGCATATCATACTTATAAACCAGAGACAAGATATCCTATTGTTGTGCTTAATATAACAACTGATCCATCACTTGTTGACGTTAACGTACATCCTTCTAAATTAGATATAAAATTTAGTAATTTTGATGATTTAAAAGAACTTATTAAAAAGGGAATAAAAAATGTTTTAGATAAAGCTCTTTTAATTCCTAAAATTGAAAAGAAAGAAAATTTAGAACAACCAATTAAAACAAAAGTGCAACAACTTAATTTAGAAAGACAAAACGTAATTTCATCTAACGAGATAGATTATTCTATTTTTGATGAACCAGTAATGGAAGTAAATGATGATATAACAAGTTATAATGAAGAAGAAAATGTTAAACCAAATGAAGAAAATAAAAAAATAATTATGCCAGAAATGTATCCTGTAGGACTTGCTAAAGGAACGTACATAATATGTCATAATGAACTAGGCCTTTATATGATAGATCAGCATGCTGCAAAGGAAAGAATAAACTATGAAGGTTATTTAAAAGCGTTTGGTAATCCAAAAAGTGATAGCATAAAAATGCTTATTCCACTTACTTTAGAATTTCCATCTAACGAATTTATAATAATAAAACAAAATATTAACGTTTTAAAAGATATGCATTTTGATATTGAAGAAAGCGGTATAAACTCATTTGTTATAAAAGAGCATCCTACTTGGATTAAAGAAGGTTACGAAGAAGAGTCAATTAAAAGAATTTTAGAAGTAATAATAAGTGAAGAAAAGAATTTTACAATTGAAAAATTTAGAGAAAAGGCTGCCATTATGCTTAGTTGTAAAATGGCTATTAAAGCTAATACAAACATATCAATAGAAGAAATGGAAGCTTTAATTGATGATTTAAGACGTTGTGATAATCCGTATACATGTCCTCATGGAAGACCAACTACCATATTTTATAGTAATTATGAACTTGAAAAAATGTTTAAAAGAGCTATGTAACTTGACATTCATTTAGTTTTAATTTAGTATATCTTGCTAAAGAGGTGTTTAATGATTAAAATTAATAGTAATGAACTATCAAGAATTAAAAATAATCCTATAAATGATAGTAATTCTGGAATTTTTGGGAGTTGTTATTATTATAAAAAAGATGAAATTATGAAAATTTTTAATAATTTGGATAGTTATATTTTAAATAATATAAAGTTAAATGTAAAAAGAACTTCAAACATTATAATATATCCGAATGATTTAGTTTTTTTAAATAAGAAATTTATAGGATACACCATGAACAAGGCTCCAGGTACAAGTTTAGATGAAATAATAAATGATATATTCTGTTTTAAAAAAGATATAGCTTTTGAAGAATTTTTAACTTTTTTCTATGATAAATTCATTCCTGAATTAAAAAAACAAGATGTATTAATGAATGATATTAAACCTTGTCATATGTTTATTGATGATAATATATATTTTATTGATACAGATTGTTATGAACAGCTAAGTAATGAAAGTGAAGATGCGTTTAAACATAATGTCTTTATAATAAATCAAGTTTTAATGAACCTAATGCTTGATTATAGTGAATTTTATATACAAGAACCTACACTAATTGAATTGGGTAATGTAAATTTCATGAAAAAACAACTTCATGAATTAGACGTTTTAACTCATGGTGATGTTAAGACTTTTAAAGAATTAGTATATTATAAAAGGTGATAAAATGATTTTAGCAATAGTAGGGCCAACTGGTGTTGGTAAAACAAAATTATCTGTTGAACTTGCAAAAAAATATAACGCAGAAATAATATCTTGCGACAGTATGCAAATATATAAAAAAATGGATATTGGAACTGCAAAGGTAACTGAAGAAGAAAAAGAAGGTATTATTCATCATTTAATAGATATAAAAGATGTAAATGATAATTATTCGGTTTATGATTATCAAAAAGATGCAAGAAAAGTACTTAATGATTTATTAAGTAAAAATAAAAATGTCATAATAGTAGGGGGAACAGGGTTATATTTAAAAGCTTTATTATATAACTATGAATTTAAACAAAACGACAATAAGAAGGATTTTAGTAAATTCTCAAACGAAGAATTATATAATATGGTTAAGAAAATAGATGATAATACTAAAATTCACGTTAATAATAGGCAAAGATTAGAAAGCTTTTTAAATAACCATGATTCTATTAATATAAAGTTGGGAAATGAGTTATTATATGATGCTAAAATAATAGGTCTTACAAGACCTAAAGAAGAATTATATCAAATAATAAATAAAAGGGTAGATGAAATGATTAATTCAGGATTAATTGAAGAAGCTAAATATTTTTATGATAATAACATTCATAGTAAAGCTATTAATACCGCAATTGCTTATAAAGAACTTTATATGTATTTTGATGGTAAAATAAGTTTAGATGAAGCCATTAATTTAATTAAACAAAGAAGTCGTAATTATGCAAAAAGACAATATACGTGGTTTAATAATCAAATGGAAGTTAATTGGTTTAACATAGATGCAATTAACTTTGAAAACACAATTAATGCAGTAATTCAGTTTTTACAAAAAAATAAATAAGGAACTTATAAAGTTTCTTATTTATTTTGCTTCAATATAAATATCATCGTTAAATAAGTGTTCGGTATCAGAATTATTTTTAAGAGTATTAGTATCGATTAGAAAATATTTATCGCTTAATAAATCAGTTTTATCGATGGTTATAGGATCATCCCAAGTAAGATCGACGTGTAGCCATTTTCCTTCAACATAAACCAAATTCCATACGTGGGTATCTGATGATATACGATAGTTTTTAACCTTCATTTTTTCTAAGAACAAACTCATTGCATCTGCGTAACCACTACATATACCATTACCTTCTAATAATACTCCATAAGCAGTTGAGGAGTTTATATCAGAAAGACCAGTTTTGTTATTAGAATCATATTTAGTATTATTTATTATGTAATCATGAAATATCTTTATATTTTGTCTTACGTTTTTAGAACTATCATAGTTCTTGTCATAAATTTCGTTTACTTTTTCATTTATTTTTCTAATCTGCTCCTTAGTATACCTAGGGTCTTTTTTTATAGTTATTCTTCCGGTACTACTAAATGATGTATTAACATTATTGAAAGTATTAAAAGGGTGAACAAAATTACTTAAATCTGTTAAATAAGTGTTATTTTCAACCATTTTTTTAACATCATTTATGCAAGATAAATAATCAGGATCACATTTAACAGTATATTCATTCCAACCCGCATCAAGAAAAGTATATAAGAAATTTTTTGCATCTTCAATATTTTTTATAGTTGTGTTTTCATTTATTTTTAAATACTCATAATTTTCTTTTTTTCGATAAATATTATCTGTTAAATTCTGTCTTATATCAGTTTCAAAGTACTTAGAATAAATGTATTCTATTTTATTTAATAATAAATAATAATTATCATATATTAAGTATCCAGTAATTACCACTATGATTACTTTAATAGCTATTTTTACTAATTTTTTTAAGTTCATTGTATCACCATAATAATTATACCATTAAAACATAAAAAAAGAAGTATAATTACTTCGTTTCATTTACTTTTTTAGATAATCTAGATTTAAGACGAGCTGCCTTGTTTTTAGTTATAATTCCTTGACCTAAAGCTTTATCTATTCTTTTGTTAGCTGTATTTAAATTTTCTTTAGTTGCTTCTTTTTCAACTTTTTTAACAGCGGTTTTCATAGCTCCCTTTTTTAAAATGTTAGCATCATGCTTTGAAGCGATAACCTTAACCCTTTTCTTAGCACTTTTAATATTTGGCATTTTTTCACCTCCTGGCGTTTTCATAACTTCTTATAGTTTAGCAAAAAAAAAATAAAAAATCAATAATAAATAATATTTTTGGTAAAAATAAAAATGGGTGATGATTTAATGCATAAAATTGATTTAGAAAAATATGAAATAAGAACTGATATGGCAATTGATTTAACAGAAAAAGATAAAGAAAATTATAAGCCAATAACGTATGTTAAAAATAACGTTAAAGTATCGTGGTTAGATTTAGGAAAGGATAATAATATTGGAAAAAAACCAGGGAGTTACTTAACTCTTGAATTTGAAGATGTAACAGATGATGATGCTAAAAAAAACGTATCCATGGTATTTAAAGAAGAACTTACTAATATGTTATTAAAACTCGGATTTAATAAAAATACTAAAACACTTGTTATTGGATTAGGAAACATTAAGTCTACTCCTGATGCTTTAGGTCCTTTTGTATCTGATAAAATAATAGTTACTAAACATTTTTTTGATATGGGAGTATCAGTAGAAGATAAATTTTCCTGTGTATCTTCTTTTTATCCTGGAGTAACAGGTACAACAGGTATTGAAACAAGTGATTTAATACAAGGGGTAAAAGACGTTGTAAAACCTGATTTATTAATTGTTGTTGATGCTCTTTCTTCTTCTTCAATTTCCAGGGTTAATAAAAGTATTCAAGTATCAGATGCAGGCATATCCCCTGGTAGCGGGATAGGTAATAAAAGAAAGGAAATCTCAAAGGAAACTTTAGGAATACCTGTTATTGCAATCGGAGTTCCTACCGTTACATCGGCCGCGGTAATTGTATCGGATACAATTAATTATATGATAAAAAATTATGCTTATAATAAGAATTTTTCAAAAAGTAAGGCATCTAAATTAGTCACAAAACCAGTTAATTATTTAAATAAAGAAGTTTTAGCTACTAATGATGATAAAAAAACGTTTCTTGGTTTAGTAGGATTACTAAGTGAAGAAGAATTAATCAGTTTAACATATGAGGTTTTAACCCCAATTGGATATAACTTGATGGTTACACCAAAAGAAGTTGATTTTGTAATAGAAAAACTAAGTGATGTTATAAGTTATGGAATAAACCATAGCTTAAATGAAATATAAATTTTATTATTTACTTCGACAATAATGACCTTCTATTTATGATAATTTAAATTTGAAGGTGATAACATGAAAAGATTTAAATCGGGGAAAATAAAAAAGAAAAACAAATTTAAACGATTATTCATTATGTTTGTTTTTGCATCATCGTATATATTTTCTTTGTTTTATATACCAGAAAATCGTCTTAATAAAAATATTTTAGATAATAAAGTTAATTATATTGATTTTAACTTTAAAAAATTTTTATCTGATAAAACAACTGAAATAATAAATAAACCAGTAAGCTTACTTAATAGTAATGTAAAAAAAGCTTATTACACAAATGAAAAGAAAGCAAGTGTTAGTGTTAAAAAGGATAATGTAGAAAAATTAGAAAATGAAAAAATAGAAACTACAGAAAAGTTTGAACCACTAATATATGTATATAATACTCATCAAAGTGAAAACTATACAGATTATACCGTTTTACAAGCCGCTTCTTATTTAACAGATAAGTTAAATAAAAAAGGATTAGATACGTTTTTTGAAGAACAAAGTGTAACTACTTTTTTGCAATCTAATAATATGAAATATTATAAGTCATACACTGTTTCTAGAAAATATTTAGAAGAAGCTAAACAAAAGTATCCTAGTATTACGTATTTTTTTGATATTCACCGTGATGCGGTAAGTAAAAGCAAAAGTACTATAACAGTAGGTGAAAAAAGCTATGCTAAAATAATGTTTATTGTTGGTACTGATAATAAATCTTATCAATCTAATTTAGATAATGCAAATAAACTAAATGATAATATAAATAAAAAAGTTCCAGGAATAACAAGAGGAGTAATGAAAAAAGGTGGATCTGGAGTAAATGGTATATATAACCAAGATACTTCTGCTAATTCTTTTTTAATAGAAGTAGGGGGTAATAATAACAATAAACAAGAAGTAATAAACACGATGGACGTTATCTTTGAAGCAGTAGAAGAGTACGTAAGAGGTGTTATATGATAAGTTATAAAAAAATATTTCATGGTTTTATATGGCTTTTGTTTCTTAGCTTTTTGGTTTTATACTTTTCCCAAGCTAATGGATACTACGAAGATTTAAATAATAAAACCTCATCATTAACAGAAGATAAAATAAAAGAGTTTGAGGAAGATGTTAAAAATGGTAAGGAAATAAAAGTTGAAAATTACGTAGTTAACATTAAAAAAGATTATGGTAATAAAATATCTTCTTTTGGACTATTTACATCAAAAACCTTTGCAGAATATTTTAAAAAAGCCATGAATGGTATTTTTAATGGAATAGATAAGATGGTTAATGATTAAACAAAAAAATAATTGACTAACTTTGTATTTTTTAGTATCCTAAAAGTAGGAGAGTAGCAATGAAAAAAATAAAGAATTTAAAAAGAAAAATAATAGTTTTAGCAATAGTTTTATTTATTTTGCTTTTTGTATTAGTATTCAAATTATTTATTACTAATAACAAACCAAATAAATTATCAGCAAGGGTTATAACACCAGTAAATAACGCATTTACTGATAATCAATTTTATTCGTGTGTTGTAAACTCTTATAATAAAGAAAATGATACTAATTATGGATATGATTATAATTTATCAGATGAGCAGTTAGCAAGCATAAAAGATGTTAATTGTAATGAAATTAACAATTATTTTTATAAAGGGGATATTTTTGAAGATGGGGTAGAATATTATAGCGGTTTTAGACTCGATAGAAATTCCAAGGTAGAAACTTGGCTTGGAATTCCTGAAAGTTATTCTGATAACTTTGGAGATATTGATTCACTTGCAGATATGTTTACAAAATCTTCATATAAAGTTAATAATATCAAAGGAATTGAAAAATTAACCGGCCTTAAAAATTTTGATATTTCAGAATCATACGTTGATATTTCTGATGAATTTATATTTAAAAATAACGTTAATCTTGAAACACTTAAAATAAGTACTTCTTTAAATAGCGGAGGAAAAACAATTAATCTTTCAAATAATAAAAAATTAAAAACCCTTTATTTTAATTCTTATTCTGGTTATAAAAAGGAAACAATAATTTATCCTGAACAATTTAAAAATCAAAATTTAAAAAACGAAGATGATATAACTTTAATTTTAGAAAGTAATTTAAATTCGGATATAAATAATTTAAATGGAGTAAATAAACTTGCAATACTAGGAGAAATTAAAGATTATTCATATATTAAAGATCTTTCTAATTTAAAAAATTTGGTAATCTATAATAAAAAAAATATTACAAGTGATGTAACATTATCTGATTTTAAATCAATTGATAATTTACAAACTCTTTATTTTCATGGAGAAAGTAGTGATTTAGGTCCTGATGGCACTTTGCCAAAGATGGATAAATTAAAAAAATTATATTTGGATGTTTCTGATAATTTTGCTAATTTTAATTTTGAAAATGTTAATAACGTAGAATCTGTTTCTTTAAAAGATTATAATTCTAAAACTACTAAAATTATGGATTTAAACGGTTTTTCTAGTTTGAGTAAACTAAAATTTTTAAACGTTGAAGACTCTAGTTTAACCGATTTAACCGGAATAGAAACCTTAAGTAATCTTGAAACTTTAGTTGTAGATAATATAGATTTAAATAATAAGGTATATAGTATCAAAAATCTTAAAGGAATCGTAAATGATTTTGCTAATTTACCAAATTTAAAAGCTTGGTATGCAAAAGGATATATTGGAGAAGAACCAAAAAAGAAGTTTAGTGAAGAGGAAATAAATATAATCAAAAATCTTAATTACATTGTTTGTCCGTTCTTTAAATATATAATTTCCGAAATAAAAGATGGAGAATTTAAAAATTTAGAGTATTTATACGTTGATAATATTTCCCAAACTAATTTAAATAAATTAGTAAATTTAAAAGAATTAGAAGTTTTAAATTCGGATATTTTAAATGTAGAAAATAATAAGAAATTGAAAAAAGTTTTTGGTTATACTACTGGTTTTAGTAATTTAACTGATTTAGAAATTTTATTTGGCGCTATATTATCTGATGAAAAAGGTATATATTATATGAAGAAAAATGATCTATATTTTTTTGAAGAAAAAGATTATGAAAAGCTTGTTCCTTCTAATACGTTAAAATTAACAAAACTACGAATTTTAGTTGATATGAGTTTATCTAGTGGATTTTCTGTAACAAGTAATTTAGATTTTTCTAATAATACTAATTTAGAACTTATACATATTGGAAATGCTTATAATGGTAAAGAAACTGGCATAGATGTATCTAAATGTGTTAATTTAAGATACTTATACTATGAAGGTAATTTAAGAAGATTAAATATTTCTAACAATAAAAAATTAGCTTTTGTAAATAATATTTTTCCTAACCAAAACATAGTTTTAAAAGATAAGGTAGACATAAGAGCTTTATATGATGTACCAGAACAAATTAAATTTCTTGATTTTGCATCAGATGATGCTAGATTAGATGGTAATATAATGACTCTAAATAAATTAGGTCTGGTTAATTTTAGTGTTAATTTTATAAATACTTCTGCTTTTTGTATTAATAATGATTCAATTCAAACAAATAAAGAAACTACTTTAAAAGGTGATTTACTTTACCTAAAAGTATCATCAGATAAATTAGATATTAATAGCGATAAAATGTATATATATACAAATGGCATAAATAAAGAAAAAGATATAATTAAAAATACTCATTTATCCACTTATGCTTTGGAAAATAAAGATGGATTTAGTAAGATTTATATGTATGTTAACAAAAATAATTTAATTGCTAAAAGTGAAGGAAAAGAGATTTTAAAATATGAATTAATAAAAGTTTTATCATCTAAATATGAGGTTAAAGAAAACGAAATAAGATATCTTGGTGATTTTGATATTTCTAACGTAAGAATTATAAATGCAAATTATGAAGTTAAAGATGATGTTTTAAAAATAGTTAAAGAAAACGAAGTAATTAAAGAGTATAAATTAGTTAAAGAAGATGAAATGGTAGGAGATGTAAATAAAGATGGTATTATCTCAATATCAGATTTAACAAAGCAGTATAAACATGTTAAGTACGTACTTGATTTGGAAGGAAAAGATTTTTATAGAGCTGATATGAATGCAGATGATGATATTTCAATTACCGATGTAAGCCTATTATATAAATTATTAAAAGAGAAAGTAAGTGATTAACATGAAGAAAAAGAAAAATATAATTACTATAATAATAATAACGATAATAATTTTATTAGTTGCGGTTTTATTTATTGTTAATCCATTTAATTTATTAAAATTAAAAGGTAGTGTTGAAATTGGAAATAAAGCTTTTACAGATCAATTCTTTTACTCTGATATAGTTTATAATTATTATTCAAATTTATATCAAGATGAAGATGATGAAATGGCCATGTTTAATACTTTTTATGATAGCTATGAAGCAGGGATTTCCGATATATACTTTTTAATTGAATCTAAATATAATAATTTATATAAAATGAGTCTTTCTGATTCTCAATTAAGTACAATATCAGAGTTACATTTAGATAATTATTTTATAACTAATTTAAAAGGAATAGAAAAATTAAATAACTTGACAACTTTATCTGGTAATATAAATGTAACTGAATTAGATTTATCTAATAATAGCAAAATATCTCACGTAAATATTAATAGTGATGATTTTATTAAAGATATCTTATTACCTAATAATAATGTTTTAAAATCTTCTATTATTAATTGTTCTAAATATGAGCTAAGATCACCAAATAATACTTTTAATATAAATGATAAGAATTTTGATGCATCTGGTATAAAATCTATAAACTTTAATAATTTAGAAGTTAAAATATATAGTGATGATAAGCTGACTAATGAAATTACTGATAATTTAATCGCATCTGATTTATTAGGTAAATATTTAGTTTTGCGTGCCGATGATACTGAGTTTAAATATCAAATAACATATACCGAAAACTCAGAAAATGATAATGCAGTTACTTCTGATTCTTTCTTATATAGTAAAATAATAGAAGAATATAATAAAGAAAATAATACCAATTATGATACTAATTATAGTTTATCAAAACAAGAGGCTAGTAAGTTAAAGAAATTAGAAATAACTTGTTCTAATAATAAAATAGATTCTTTAGAGAAACTAGAATATTATAAAGGTTTACAAACACTAAAAATTAATAATTGTGGGTTAACAGATTTTACGGATTATTCTTTAAGAAATTTAAAAGAATTGGATTTATCTAATAATGATATAACTGAATTTTCTATTTTTGATTCTGCATTTTTAGAAAAGTTAAATTTAAGTAATAATCCAAATTTAGAAATTATAGGGGCTTCTTCTTTTTTACTTAAAGAAATAAATATTAATAATGATAATTCAATTTATATTATTCAAGTTTTATCACCCATGTTAACTAAAATGGATGGAATAGAAAACTTAGATTTACAAATTTTATTGTTAGTATATTCTAAATTAGAAAAATTAGATATAACTAAAATGAAAAATTTACCAATGGTTTCTTTTGTAAATTCTGATTTTACAAAAAATAAAGTAAATATTTTAGTTGGTCAAAATAAAGAGCTTGAATATAAATTAAAAATGCCTGATTCTTATTATGATAAAGACATATATAATGAAGATGATTATATAGCTACTATAAAAGATAATGTTATAACTGCTCATAATATTGGTGAAACCGTGTTTACGAAATATTATAATGCTCTTGATTTTTCTATAATGGGCTATTATGATGATGATGAACAAACTTTATTTCCGATTAAAACATATGTAAATGTATATGATATTAAATCAAGTAAATTTTTAGTTAATAAAGAGCATAACTATATATACACAAAACAAGAAACAGATGATAAAGTAATTAAAAGATATATAAAAGTGTATGGTGATAATGCAAAAAAAACTTATGATGCTAATAAAAAGAAAATTAGTTTAGAATCAAATGATGAGAAACTATTTACTTTTGATATTGTAAGCATAGATAGTGATGATTACCAAATTAAAAATAACGTAATAAAGTATACGGAAGAATTTGATATTAATAAATTAAAAATTACTAATGCTACCGCAAGTGTTATAGATAATCAATTACAATTAATATGTAATGGGGCAATAGTAGATACATTCATATTAGAAGAAAGGAATTAAAAATGAAGAAAGTAAAGTTTTTAATATTATTATTTTTAATTTTAATCATTCCTTATAAAGTTAAAGCATTAAGCCCAAGTCAAATTTTAACTTGTAATAGTAATAATTTAACAAATGACATAATAACTTGTGAATATTATGTTGATGTAGGAAGTAGTAGTATAAATGGAATAACTACTAAATATTCGTATGACTCCAATTTAATTAGTATATCTTTTACTGCGGTAGGAACTTGGCAAGGAAATGCTAATGGTAATAGAATAGATTATTATAACTATGAAGATTATACTGGAAAAGTACATATTTCTACAATAAAGATTAAACTTAAAGATGGGATAAGTGTTAAAGAAGATACAACTACCTTACTAAAGTTAAACTTACTTGAATTAAGTGATCAAGATAGTAAAGCTAATAAGTTTGATTTAAATGATTCTTATAGTTTTGTAATTAAAAAGGTATCTTTACCTCCTACAAAAGAAACTACAACAACTAAGCAAACAACAACTAGTAGTATAAAAACAACAACTAGTAAAAAAATGACTACTAAAGAAAATAAAGTAACTAGTAATAATGAAAATAAGACAACTAGTAATGTAACAAATACTGAGGTAACAAATACTACCAAAAAGAAAAATCATTTTAATACCACTAAAGAGTTAAATACTGAAAGTAAAAAAAATAAAAAAACAAAAAAATGTTTTTCTTGGCTAATCATTTTTATACTTTTATTAATTGCCATTTTATTAATTAGAAAAATTAATAAATTAATAAAAGAAGAAAAAGAAAATAAAAATTTGACAAAATAAAGTATCTTAGATATAATTTTGATATATTTAAATCAATGAGCAAGAAAAGTAACTAAAATAGATATTAAAGAGAGTAGCTGTTTGGTGTGAAGCTATATAAATGTTTTAGTAAATGGGCTTGCGAGTGGATACCGAAAAAGTAATTCAAGTAGGTTATCCCGGGAGTAACCGTTAGCTTATAACATATGTATTAAAATACATAGGTGGCATTAAAAGTAAGAATAAAACTCTTATCCTATTTGGGTGAGAGTTTTTTTATTACATTAATGTAATAAAATATAATTGAAAAGAGGATTGAAAATATGAAAAATATTATATTAACAGGAGATAGGCCAACCGGGCCACTTCATATTGGACATTACGTTGGTTCTATAAAAAATAGAGTTAAGGTGCAAAACGAGGGAAACTATGATGAAATGTATGTTTTTCTAGCAGATGCACAGGCACTAACAGATAATTTTGATAATCCAAAAAAAATAAAAGATAACATAATTGAGGTTGCATTAGATTATTTAGCAGTTGGTTTAGACCCTTCTAAGGTTACGTTTTTTATCCAATCAATGATACCGGAATTAACAGAATTAACTTTTTATTATATGAATCTTGTTACAATATCAAGATTACATAGAAATCCAACCGTAAAGTCTGAAATAGAGCAAAAAGGATTTGAAGAAAGCATACCAGCAGGTTTTTTTACTTATCCAGTTTCGCAGACGGCAGATATAACAGCTTTTAAAGCAAATATTATTCCGGTTGGAGACGATCAATTACCAATGATAGAACAAGCAAGGGAAATTGTAAGAAAGTTTAATTCTATATATGGTAATACTTTAGTTGAACCAAAAGAATTGTTACCTGAAAATGAGGCTTGTTTTAGATTAGTTGGAATCGATGGAAAAGCTAAAATGAGTAAATCACTTGACAACTGTATTTATTTAAAAGATTCTGAAGAAGAAATAAAAAGAAAAGTAATGAGTATGTATACTGATCCTAATCATATAAAAATTGAAGACCCAGGAAATGTTGAAGGTAACACCGTATTTACATACCTAGATGCATTTTGTAAAGATGATGATTTTAAAAAATATCTTCCAGAATATAATAATTTAGATGAACTAAAACAGCATTACCAACGTGGTGGTCTTGGTGATATGAAAATAAAAAGATTCTTAAATGATATTTTACAAGCAGAATTAAAACCAATTAGGGAAAGAAGACAAAAGTACGAAAAAGATATTGATAAGGTATATGATATTTTAAAAGAAGGAACAAAAAAAGCTCGTTTAGCAGCATCAAAAACTTTAAAAGAAGTAAAAACAGCTATGGGAATTGAATACTTTGATTAGTAAATAAAAATGATATAGTTGTCAAAATAAAGTAAAATGAAAATTTTTCTTACTTTTGTTTAAAAATATTTTAAAAATGAAAAAAATTTGCTATAATAGTAGGCATTCAAATGAAAAAAGGGAGAAGATTTGAATGGAAAACACTAAAAAGAAGTAAAAAATATTAAATTCGACTTAGATGCATTAAAAACTATTTCAAGGTGCTTTGACGGGCGTTATGCTTATACAAGAAACATATCAAATCCTGAAGATTTAGAAAGCGATTTAAGAAAAGTATTGATTTCTAATAATAAAATTTTAATTAAGGAATATATTCGTTTATGCGTTTTTTGTTTACCACAATCTACATTAGATAAGATTATATTTGGTACAAAAGATAAAAATATAATAGCCTTATATTTGTTCTTAAAAGAGGATATTAACTTAATAAATCAAATATTTGGAAATATAGATAATTTTTCTTCATATTGCTATGCTTGCAAGAAAGAGATTGGTTTTAATGATAAAGATATTATAAAAATAAAAAAGCTAGCTGATACGAACAAATATAATTATGTTGATGCTAATATAGAAGATTATTTAAAAACAATTAATGATTCTAAAAAAAGTCTTTAACAAAGACTTTTTTTGTATATTAGATCTTTATAATTGTCAAATACTTAAAAATATATAAAATAAAAGTAATTTAAAAAGGAGAAAATTACTATGAGACTAAAGATAAAAATATTTGTTAATAAAATTGATTCTAAAAACGCTAGTGAAATATATAGATTTACGCTTGATAATCAAAAAATATTAACATCCAGTGATATAAATGAATTAACCAAAGGAATAATACAAACTAATGATGCAGAATATATTTATTATTTTGCAACAGATTTAGAAGGCTTAACAAAAGAGAATAAGGATGAATTAACCAAAGGAATAATTCAAACTAAAGTTGCAAAGTTTATTTATTTGTTTGCAAAAGATGTAAAAAACTTAACAAAAGAGAATAAAGATGAATTAACCAAAGGAATAATACAAACTAACGATGCATACTATATTTATGGTTTTGCATTAGATGTAGAAGGTTTAACAAAAGAGAATAAAGATGAATTAACCAAAGGTATAATACAAACCAACAATGCAGAATGCATTTATTTGTTAGCAGAAGATGGAGAAGGTTTAACGAAAGAGAATAAGGATGAATTGACCAAAGGAATAATTCAAACTAAAAATGCAAAGTTTATTTATAATTTTGCAGTAGATGTAGAAGGTTTAACAAAAGAAAATAAGGATGAGTTAACTAAGAAAATTTTAAATTCAGATGATATTAATATAATTAGAAGCTATATTAATTTATGTCTTGAAAAAAATCTAATATCACAAACTACGTTAGAAAAAATGGTATTAGAAACAAAAGATAAAAATGTAATAGCATTATATTTATTATTAAAAAAAGATATTAACTTAATAAATCAAATATTTGGTAGTACTAATAATTTTTGTTTGTACTGTAATACTTATAAAAATGAAATTAAGCTTGATGATAACGATATTAAAGAAATAGAAAAACTATCTAATATAGATAAATATACTTATGTTGATTCTAACATAGAAGATTATTTGAAAACGATTGATGATTCTAAAAAAAGTCTTTAACAAAGACTTTTTTTGTATATTAGATCTTTATAATTGACAAATACTTAAAAATATATAAAATAAAAGTAATTTAAAAAGGAGAAAATTACTATGAGACTAAAGATAAAAAGATTTGTTAATAAAATTGATTCTAAAACCGCTAGTGAAATATATAGATTTACGCTTGATAATCAAACAAAATTAACATCAAAAGATATAAATGAATTAACCAAAGGAATAATACAAACTAACGATGCACACTATATTTATATTTTTGCAATAAATGTAGAAGGTTTAACGAAAGAAAATAAAGATGAATTAACCAAAGGAATAATTCAAACTAACAATGCATACTATATTTATTTGTTTGCAAGAGATGTAAAAGGCTTAACGAAAGAAAATAAAGATGAATTAACCAAAGGTATAATACAAACCAACAATGCATACTATATTTATTTGTTTGCAAGAGATGTAAAAGGCTTAACAAAAGAGAATAAGGATGAATTAACCAAAGGAATAATTCAAACTAACGATGCAAAATATATTTATTGGTTTGCAAGAGATGTAAAAGGCTTAACGAAAGAAAATAAGGATGAATTAACCAAAGGTATAATACAAACCAACAATGCAGAATATATTTATTGGTTTGCAAGAAATGTAAAAGGCTTAACAAAAGAAAATAAGGATGAATTAACCAAAGGAATAATACAAACTAGCGATGCAAAGTTTATTTGTAATTTTGCAACAGAGGTAGAAGGTTTGACAAAAGAAAATAAAGATGAGTTAACTAAGAAAATTTTAAATTCAGATGATATTAATATAATCAGAAGCTATATTAATTTATGTCTTGAAAAAAATCTAATATCACAAACTACGTTAGAAAAAATGGTATTAGAAACAAAAGATAAAAATGTAATAGCATTATATTTATTATTAAAAAAAGATATTAACTTAATAAATCAAATATTTGGTAGTACTAATAATTTTTGTTTGTACTGTAATACTTATAAAAATGAAATTAAGCTTGATGATAACGATATTAAAGAAATAGAAAAACTATCTAATATAGATAAATATACTTATGTTGATTCTAACATAGAAGATTATTTGAAAACGATTGATGATTCTAAAAAAAGTCTTTAACAAAGACTTTTTTTGTATATTAGATCTTTATAATTGACAAATACTTAAAAATATATAAAATAAAAGTAATTTAAAAAGGAGAAAATTACTATGAGACTAAAGATAAAAAGATTTGTTAATAAAATTGATTCTAAAACCGCTAGTGAAATATATAGATTTACGCTTGATAATCAAACAAAATTAACATCAAAAGATATAAATGAATTAACCAAAGGAATAATACAAACTAACGATGCACACTATATTTATATTTTTGCAATAAATGTAGAAGGTTTAACGAAAGAGAATAAAGATGAATTAACCAAAGGAATAATTCAAACTAACGACGCAGAATATATTTATTGGTTTGCAAAAAATGTAAAAGGCTTAACAAAAGAAAATAAAGATGAATTAACCAAAGGAATAATTCAAACTAACGATGCAAAATATATTTATTGGTTTGCAACAGATGTAGAAGGGTTAACAAAAGAAAATAAAGATGAATTAACCAAAGGAATAATACAAACTAACGACGCAGAATATATTTATTATTTTGCAAAAAATGTAAAAGGTTTAACAAAAGAGAATAAAGATGAATTAACCAAAGGAATAATACAAACTAAAGATGCAAAATATATTTATGGTTTTGCATTAGATGTAGAAGGTTTAACAAAAGAGAATAAAGATGAATTAACCAAAGGAATAATTCAAACTGGCGATGTAGAATATATTTATTTGTTTGCAAAAAATGTAGAAAGTTTAACAAAAGAGAATAAGGATGAATTAACCAAAGAAATAATTCAAACTAACAATGCATACTATATTTATAATTTTGCAAAAAATGTAGAAGGTTTAACAAAAGAGAATAAGGATGAATTAACCAAAGGAATAATTCAAACCAACAATGCAGAATATATTTATAATTTTGCAACAGTTGTAGAAGGTTTAACAAAAGAGAATAAAGATGAATTAACCAAAGGAATAATTCAAACTAAAGATACAAAGGTTATTTATAATTTTGCAGTAGATGTGGATGGTTTAACAAAAGAGAATAAAGATGAATTAACCAAAGGTATAATACAAACTAACAATGTAGAATATATTTATTTGTTTGCAAAAAATGTAGAAGGTTTAACAAAAGAGAATAAGGATGAATTAACCAAAGAAATAATTCAAACCAACAATATACGCTATATTTATAATTTTGCAACAGAGGTAGAAGGTTTAACGAAAGAGAATAAGGATGAGTTAACTAAGAAAATTTTAAATTCAGATGATATTAAAATAATCAGAAACTATATTAATAAATGTTTTGAAAAAAATCTAATATCACAAACTACGTTAGAAAAAATGATATTAGAAATAAAAGATAAAAATGTAATAGCGTTATATTTATTATTAAAAGGTGATATTAACTTAATAAATAAAATATTTGTAAATATAGACAATTTTTCTTCATATTGTAATGTTTTCAAGGATAAAATTGGTTTAAATGAAGTTGATTTTATAAAAATAAAAGAATTAAAAAATATGAACGAATATACTTATGTTGATTCTAACATAGAAGATTATTTAAAAACAATTGATGATTCTAAAAAAAGTTTTTAACAAAGACTTTTTTAATTTATATAAATTTTATTAATTTATTAATTTTTGTATGTCTTTTATATTTGACTTTTGTATAAAAAATATATAATATATAATTCGTAAAAAGAGGAGTTTATTATGCTTGAAGTTTTTATTAAGAATAAATTTTTGAAAAAAATAGATAAAAAAGACTCAAATGAAATCTTGGATTTTATTTTAAAGTATCAAGAATTTTTAACAAAAGATGACATTGACCTATTAATAGAAAGGGTAATATCATTAAATGATCCTAAATTAATTTATGAAGTTTCTTTAAAAATAAAAAATTTAAGTAATAAAAATAAAAATGATTTAATTAATGCTTTAATATTAACTAAAAATGATAAATTCATATATTTATATGCTTGTAATATTAATTATTTAAGTAAAGATAATATTAAAAAATTATTAAATGAAATAATTGAAATCAATAATGTAAAGTATATATATTTATTTGCTTCTAATGTAAAAGGTTTAGAAAAAGAAGATATTAATTTATTATTAGATGCAGTAATTAAATCAAAGGATTCAGAGTACATTAAAAATTTTGCTTGTTACGTGCCAAATTTAACAAAAGAAAATATAGATAAATTAACTATAGGCATAATTCAAACTAAAGATGAAGTAAATATTTATTTGTTTGCAAAAGAAGTAAAAAATTTAACAAAAGAGAATATAGATCAATTAACTAAAGGTATAATTCTTACTAAAAGTGAAAGATATATATATTTATTTTCAAAAAATATTGAAAATTTAACAAAAGAAAATAAACTTCAATTATTTGAAGCATTATTATCAATAGCAAAAATTCCTGTAATTATAAATTTCTTTAAATTTTGTGTAAGTGAAGAATTAATTAATAGTAAAGAGTTTGAAGAAATTGTAATTTCTTCTAGAAATGTTACTGTAATAGCTATTTATTTATTTAAAACTAAAAATGAAATATTAATAAATAAAATATTTGAAAGTAAAGCAAATTTTATTTTATATTGTAATTTAAATAAAAAAGAAATGAAAATTGATAATAATGATTTACAACAATTTACAAGTGATATTAAATTTAATTTTGTAGATGATAATATACAAGATTATATTAATAATAAACAAGATAAGATTAAAAAGAGTCATATTTAAAGACTTTTTTTTCTTTGTTTGGTATAATATTTATAGGTGATTTTATGAATAAGAAAGCCATAAGAAACTTTTGTATAATAGCACATATAGATCATGGTAAATCTACGATTGCAGATAGAATAATGGAAAAAACAGGTGCCGTAAGTAAAAGAGAGTTAAAAGATCAACTTTTAGATTCAATGGATTTAGAAAGGGAAAGAGGAATAACTATAAAATTAAATTCTGTTGAGTTGATTTATAAAAAAGATGGAAATGATTATATGCTTAATTTAATTGATACTCCAGGTCATGTTGATTTTTCTTATGAGGTATCACGTTCTTTAGCAGCTTGTGAGGGTGCTATATTAGTTGTTGATGCCGCACAGGGAATACAAGCACAAACACTTGCTAATTTATATTTGGCTTTAGAAAATAATTTAACTATTATTCCAGTAATTAATAAGATAGATTTACCTAATGCTGATATTAAAAGAGTTAAGGATGAAATTATTAATACTTTTGGTTTTAAAGAAGATGAGATTATTTTAACTAGTGCTAAAACAGGTACTGGAATAACACAGCTTTTAAATGAAATAGTAGATAAAATTCCATCACCAAATGGAAAGGATACTTCTAAAACTCAAGCATTAATTTTTGATAGTGTGTACGAATCTTATCGTGGAGCCATTATTTGGATTAGGGTAGTTAATGGTAAAATAAGCATCGGGGATAAAATAAAAATGGTAAGTAATGGTTCAGTATACGAAGTAGTTGAACTAGGTAAGCATAATCCTCGGGAAATTAAAGTTAATACCTTATCAGCAGGAGAGGTAGGTTATTTATGTGCATCTATTAAAAGTGTAAGTGATGTTATGGTTGGGGATACGATTACTACTTTAAAAGATAATGCAAGTATGCTTCCTGGTTATAAGCATATTAAGTCCATGGTTTTTTGCGGTCTTTATCCAATTGAGTCTAACAAATATAATGATCTTAAGGATGCTTTAGAAAAATTAAAATTAAATGATGCTTCTTTATTTTTTGAACCTGAGGTATCAACGGCTTTAGGATTTGGTTTTAGGTGTGGTTTTTTAGGAATGCTTCATATGGAAGTTATTCAAGAAAGAATAGAAAGGGAATTTAAAATTGAAATAATTGCAACGTCACCATCAGTTGTTTATGAAGTAATTAAGACAAATAATGAAAAAATAATGGTTGATAATCCAAATAAAATGCCTGATAGAACTATTATAAAGGAAATAAGAGAACCGTACATAAAAACCAATATATTTGTACCAAGTAATTTTATAGGTTCTGTTATGGAATTATGTCAAAATAAAAGAGGTAATTATATAAATATGGATTATATTAACTCAACCAGGGTTAATTTACATTATGAAATACCTTTATCAGAGGTGGTGTATGATTTTTTTGATAAATTAAAGTCATATACTAAAGGTTATGCTTCATTTGATTATGAAGTAATTGGCTATAGAGCAAGTAATTTAGTTAAAATGGATATATTAATAAATAATGAGGTAGTAGATGCTTTATCAATAATAACGCATAAGGATTTTGCATATAAAAGGGGTAAGTCAATAGCAGAAAATTTAAGAAAACTTATTCCAAGACAACTTTTTGAAGTTCCTATACAGGCTGTAATAGGTGGTAAAGTAATTGCAAGATGTGATATAAAAGCAATGAGAAAAGATGTTTTATCTAAATGCTATGGAGGGGACATATCAAGAAAAAGAAAACTTTTAGAAAAGCAAAAAGAGGGCAAAAAAAGGATGAAAATGGTAGGTAGTGTAGAAATTCCTCAAGAAGCGTTTTTATCAGTATTGAAAGTAGATGAATAGGAGTATATTATGGAAAAACAAGAAATGACAATTGCAATATTAAAAAATATTGCACAAGAATATTTAAAAGGAGATATATCGTTAGCTAATTTAGCAGCTAAATATAATTTATCTAAAACTACACTTATTAGGTATTTAAATGAAGAAAAAGAAATTAAACTTCCGAAAGATATTCAAGATAAGGTAAATTTAATGAAAGCAAAAAGATGGAAAGAAAGTAAGTCAACTAATGGAAATAAGGGTAAGTTTTCATTAACAAAAGATGAAATTATAGATTTAGCAAAAAAATATATTATGGGTGAAGAATTGGACTTAAGAGATATTGCAGCTTTTAATGGTGTTGCACCTGCTACTATATATAATCTTTTTAATGAAGAAAATCTTGGAGAAGAATTATATTTAAAAGTATTAGAAAAATATGAACTTAATCATCCGTTAAATGAAAGAAAGAAGCATAATTAGTATGATAAAAAGTTGCTATATTCATATACCGTTTTGTAAAAATATATGCAATTATTGTGATTTTTGTAAAAATTATTATAATGAAAAAATTGTTTTATCATATCTTGATGCTTTAAAAAAAGAAATAAAAGAAAATTATAATAATGAATTATTGAATACTTTATATATAGGAGGAGGAACCCCTAGCTGTTTAAATTATAATGAGTTAGATAAATTATTTGAAATAACTAAACTCTTTAATTTAAGTGATGATTATGAATTTACTTTTGAATGTAATTATGAGGATATAAATGAAATAATGCTTCGTAAGTTAAAGGAAAATAAGGTAAATAGGATAAGCATTGGTATTCAAACGTTTAATGAAAAATTTAAACAAATATTGGGAAGAGGTATTAATAAAAAAGACATGATTTCTAAAATTAATTTAGCTAAAAAGTATTTTAATAATATTAATATAGATCTTATGTATGCACTTCCTTTAGAAAGTTTAGAAGAATTAAAATGTGATGTTTTAGATATTATAAATATGAAAGTAAGTCATATTAGTACTTATTCTTTAATTGTTGAAAAAAACACAAAATTAGGTATTAAGAAAATTAAAGAAACAAATGATGATTTGCAAAGAAAAATGTATGATATGATTATTGATATTTTATCTAAAAATGGTTATCAACATTATGAAATAAGTAATTTTTCAAAAATAGGTTATGAATCAAAACATAATCTTACGTATTGGAATAATTTAGAATATTATGGTTTTGGAGCAGGGGCTTCTGGTTTTGTATCTAATATTAGATATGATAATACAAAAAGTGTTTTTAAATATATAAATGGTGTTAATAAAATTTATGAAGAAAAAATAGATAAAATTACGAAGATTAAAGATGAAATTATGCTAGGATTTAGAAAAACAAAAGGAATTAATAAATCAGAATTTAAGGAAAAATATAATATTGAATTGTTACAGGCTTTTGATTTAAATAAAATGATTATGGATGGTTTGTTAAAAGATGATTCTTTAAACATTTATATTCCTGATAAGTACATGTTTGTGTCTAATGAAATAATTTTAAGGGCAATTTCTAACTGCAACTTGAATTTATGATTAAAATAAGATATAATATTCTTAAGATATGGAGGTATGGTTATGGATACTAATAATAATGAAGAATTAATTGAGGAATTAACAGATAGCGAAACTAGTAAAACTGAAGAGGATGGTGTTTCAAAAGAAATAGTACCAGATAAAAAGATAGAAGATGAAATAGGAGTAGATGTTATTCAAAAACCAATAAACGCTGAAGAAAATATTTCTAATTCTATAGTAGAAAATCCTGATGAGGTTACTGTAAAGGATGAAAATAGTATTCAAACTGAAAGTTCAGATTTATCTTTAAATAAAGAAAATAAAGATGGGGATAAAATAGAAAATAATGAAGAAAGTAGTATTGAAAAACAAAAAAAGAGTAAAGTGCCATTAATAATTTTTCTTTCTATTTTGCTAATTATTGATATTGCTGCATTAGTTATATACTTAATTGGAATTGAAAAAGTACTTGTATTTATTAAATAACTAAAAAATAAAAAGATTCTAAAATGAGTCTTTTTATATTTTTTTAATTATTTTTTAGCACTCATGTATTGACATTGCTAAAATTGCATATTATAATGATGTCAGACTACAAAAAAAGAAGGTGATGCGTTTGCTTAATGAAAGAAGAAAAAAACTTTTAAAGTTAATTGTTGAAGAGTACATTAAAACCGCAACCCCGGTTGGATCTTCTGGTTTGTGTGACGAACTTAATTGTTCTTCTGCAACCATTAGAAACGAAATGTCTTTCTTGGAGGAGAATGGTTATTTAGAAAAAACTCATACATCTTCTGGTCGGGTTCCTAGTGAAATGGGATATAGATATTATGTAGATAATTTGATGGAACCAAAAAAAATGACCGGAGAAGACGTATTAAAGCTTCAAAGAATTTTTGATAATAAAAGTCTTGTTTTATCAGACGTTATTACTAGAAGTATGGAAATAATTTCTGAAATTACAAATTGTACCTCTCTTGTTTTAGGGGCTAATAGTGCGTTTAATAAACTAAAGCAAGTAGAAGCGGTACCGTTTGAAAATAATAAAGTTTTAGCTATTGTTATAACTGATAAAGGACACGTTGAACATAAAGAACTTAACGTTGGGGATAACGTTTTACCTTCTGAAATAAAAAAAGTAGTTGAGTTAATCAATAAGCTTCTCGTAGGTACTCCACTTGATGAGGTTAGTAGTAAGTTGGAATTTGAAATCAAACCAATAATAGGTAATTATGTAAAATCTCACGAAACGTTATATCAAGCTTTTTATAACGCATTTAATGAGTTTTCTTATAAAAATCATATGCATATGTCAGGAAGGACTAAACTTCTTGATTATCAAGAATTTGATAGTGTATCTAAGGTAAAAGATTTACTAAATAAGTTTGATGATGAAAAGATGGTTAGAAAAATTGAGGCTGAAGATAATAACATTAATGTCTATATTGGTCATGAAAATAATTTTGATGATGATGTATCTGTAATTAAAACAAAATATAATATTGCAGGTGAAGAAGGAACCATTGCAATAGTGGGACCTAAGAGAATGGATTACGAAAGGGTTGTTGCTTTACTTGAATTTATTAAGCAAAACATAGAAAGGTAGTAATATGAAAGAAGAAAAAAAAGAAGAAATTATTACTAACAAAGACAATAAAAAGGAAAAAAAAGAACAAAAAAATAAAGTAAAAGAAGAAAGTATTAAAATTACTAAAGAAGAAATTGAAGCGATGAATAAAAAAATAACTGAGGCTGAAGAAAAAGTTTTAAGAACTAAAGCCGATCTTATTAATTATCGCAAAAGAAAAGATGAAGAGGTTCAAAGAATTTTAAAGTACTCAAATGAAGATTTGGTTTTGGAATTATTACCAATTTTGGATAATTTTGAAAGAGCTCTTAGTATTAATGAAGAAAGTAAACTAGCAGAAGGTATGAAAATGGTTTATACTCAACTTATTAGTGTTTTAAATAAATTTGAGGTTAAAGAAATAGAGAGCTTAAATAAAAAATTTAATCCAACTTATCATCAGGCGGTAATAACTGGACATGATGATAAATTTGAAGAGGATATAGTTTTAGAGGTAATGCAAAAAGGTTATCTTCTAAAAGATAAAGTTATAAGACCAGCTATGGTTAAAGTTAATAAATAAGAAAGGAAATGATAAATTATGGGAAAAACAATAGGTATTGATTTAGGTACAACAAACTCATGTGTTGCTGTATATGAAGGAGGAGAAGCTAAAGTAATAGCTAATCCAGAAGGAGAAAGAACAACTCCATCAGTTGTTGCTTTTAAAAATGGAGATATTATTGTAGGAGGAGCAGCTAAAAGACAAATGGTTGTAAATCCAGATACGATAAGATCAATTAAAAGATTGATGGGTACAAATGAAAAGGTAAAAGCAAATGGTAAAAGTTATACTCCTGAAGAAGTTTCAGCAATGATTTTAGGTGATTTAAAGAAAACCGCTGAAGCTTATTTAGGTGAAAAAGTTGATAAAGCAGTTATTACCGTACCAGCTTATTTTAATGATGCTCAAAGACAAGCTACAAAAAACGCTGGTAAAATAGCTGGACTTGAAGTTGAAAGAATAATTAACGAACCTACTGCTGCTGCTTTAGCATATGGTCTTGATAAACAAGAAAATGCACAAACAGTACTTGTTTATGATTTAGGAGGAGGAACGTTTGACGTATCAATTCTTGAATTAGGAGATGGTGTATTTGAAGTTAAATCAACATCAGGTAATAATCACTTAGGTGGTGACGATTATGATCAAAGAGTGGTAGATTATTTAGTTAAAGAAATAAATAAAGAACATAATATTGATTTAACTACTGATAAAATGGCAATGCAAAGGTTACAAGATGCTGCCGAAAAGGCAAAAAAAGATTTATCAGGTATGACTACTACTCAAATTTCATTACCATTTTTAGCACAAGGTCCTGATGGGGTTATTAATTTTGAAACTCAGCTTACTAGAGCTAAGTTTGAAGAGTTAACTAATGATTTAACAGAATCTACTTTAGAGCCAGTTAGAGTAGCTTTAAAAGATGCTAAATTATCTGCAAAAGATATTGATAAAGTATTATTAGTAGGAGGTTCTACACGTATACCAAAGGTTCAAGAATTAATTAAAAATGAACTTGGTAAAGAACCATCAAAAGGTGTTAATCCAGATGAGGTAGTTGCTATGGGAGCTGCTATTCAAGGTGGAGTTTTACAAGGTGAGGTAAACGACATAGTATTACTTGATGTTACACCACTTTCTTTAGGTATTGAAACAATGGGTAATGTTATGACTACTTTAATAGAAAAAAACACAACCATTCCAACTTCTAAATCTCAAGTATTTTCAACTGCAGCAGATAATCAACCTGCGGTTGATATCCACGTACTTCAAGGTGAAAGACCAATGGCAAGTGATAATAAAACACTTGGTAGGTTCCAATTAACAAACATACCACCAGCACCTCGTGGAATTCCTCAAATCGAAGTTACTTTTGATATTGATGCAAACGGTATTGTAAACGTTAAAGCTAAAGACTTAGGAACTGGTAAAGAACAAGCTATTACTATTACTGCTTCAACTAATTTATCTGATGAAGAAATTGATAAGATGATGAAGGAAGCAGAAGCTAATAAAGAAGCTGATGAAAAGAAAAAGGCATTAGCAGATGCTAAAAATGAAGCTGATCAAATGATTTTTGCAACTGAAAAAGCAATAAAAGACTTAGGAGATAAAGTTGATAAAAATGAAAAAGAAGAAGCTGAAGAATTAGTAAAAGCTCTTAAGAAAGAATTAGAAAGCTCTGATACTGATAAGATTAAAGCTGCTACTGAAAAATTAAATGAAAAAGCAATGGCACTAGGAGCTAAAGTATACGAAGAAGCTAATAAAAAAGCGCAAGGAACAAACGAAAATAAAGAAGATAGCAAAAAAAATGATGATGCTGAAGTAGTAGATGCAGAATTTGAAGAAAAAAAATAAAAAGGAGTAAATAAGTAGTAAAGTTCTAGTTTATCTAGAACTTTATGCTTAATTATAGGGAGAGTTCATGGATAATAAAATTAAATTAAGAGAAGAAATACAAGATAAGTATAAATGGGACTTAACAACGATTTATAAAAATGATGAAAAATGGGAAAAGGATTATAAAAAGGCTGAAAAATTATTAGAAGAAATTCCAAATTATAAAAAAGCTTTTTTAAAAAGTGCCGATAATTTACTTGAATTTTTATTGTTTGATGAAAAAGTAGATAGATTGATGAACAAACTATATTATTATGCTCATTTAAATTATGATTCAAATACTTTAAGTGATAATTATAAAAAAATGAAAGAAAAAATAACTAATTTATTTAGTAAGTACGCTGAGTATACTTCTTTTGTTACTCCATCAATATTAAAGTTAGATAATAATACTTTGGAAAAATATTATAAAGATAATCCTATGCTACTTGAGTATAAATTTATGCTTGATGATGTTATGAGGTATAAGCCTCATACCCTAAGTGAAGAAAAAGAAAATATGATAGCAATATTTTCTAAAGCATTAGATAGTTGTTCTAAAGCTTATAGTACGTTAATTTATTCGGATATCAAGTTTGAAAATATAAAAGATGAAGATGATAAAGAAATAGAATTTAATGATAACGTATATAGTATTTTAATAAAATCTAAAAACAGAAGGGTAAGACGTGATGCCTTTATGACCTTATTTAATGGTTATAAAAATTATAAAAATATTATAACGGATTTATTTAATGGTAATAAAGAAGCTGAAATATCTTTGGCAAAAATACGTAATTATGAAAGTGCTGTTAAAGCATCATTATTTAGTGAAAATATAGATATTAAAGTTTATGAAAATTTAGTTAAGTGTATAAACGATAATATGAATGTTATTTATAAATACTACAAAATAAAAAAGGATATATTAGGACTTAAAGATTTTCATATATATGATACGTACGTGGATTTAGTTAAAGATTATGATAAAAAATATCCATTTGAAGAAGCTAAAGATTTAGCGTTAAAATCATTAAGTGTTTTGGGCGATGATTATATAAAAACTATTAAAAGAGCCTTTGATGAAAGATGGATAGATGTATATTATAATAAAGGAAAATATACTGGAGCTTATTCTTCTGGATTTTATGATACAAACCCGTTTGTACTTTTAAACTATAAAGAAACTATTAATGATGTTTCAACATTAGTTCATGAACTTGGACACTCTATGCATACTTATTATTCATGTAAAAACAATAAATACGAATATTCTCATTATGAAATATTTGTAGCAGAAGTAGCATCTACGGTAAATGAATTGTTACTTGCTAATTATATGTTAAAAAATTCTACAAAAAAAGATGAAAAATTATCAATTTTAAATCATATAATTGATATGTTTAAAGCAACCCTTTATAGACAAACTATGTTTGCGGAATTTGAATATCAAATGTATGATAAAAAACAAAAGGAAGAAAGTTTAACAGCAGATTATATATCAGAATGTTATTATGAAATATTAAAAAAATACTTTGGTGATGAAGTCATTTTAGATGAAGAAATTAAATATGAATGGATGAGAATTCCACACTTTTATTACAATTTTTACGTTTATAAATATGCTACTGGAATTTCGGCAGCTTGTTATATAGTAGACGAAATCTTAAATAAAAAAGAAAAAGCTTTAGAAAATTATTTATCATTTTTAAAAGCAGGTGGAAGCATGTATCCTCTTGATGCTTTAAAAATAGCAAACGTGGATTTAACTGATAAAAAAGTAATTGAAAGTGCTGTAAAAATGTTTGATAAATACATAGATGAATTTACTAAAGTATATAATAGTTAGGAGGTATAAGGCAGAATGAAGAAAGACTATTATGAGGTACTTGGTGTTTCTAAAAATGCCAGCGATACCGAGATAAAAAGTGCTTTTAGAAAGTTAGCAAAAAAGTATCATCCGGATGTTTCTAAAGAACCTGATGCCGCAGAAAAATTTAAAGAAGCGCAAGAAGCTTATGCGGTTTTATCAGATAAAGATAAAAGAAGCAAGTATGATCAGTTTGGACATGCTGCTTTTGATCAAAATGGTGGTTTTGGTGGAGGATTCTCTGGATTTGAAGACTTTGATCCATCAGATATATTAAGAGATATATTTGGTTCTGGATTTGGTTTTTCAGGAGCTTCTTCTTTCTTTAATGGAGCATCTTCTAAAACTGGAAAAAGACCTACTAAAGGTCCGGATATAAGTGTTATTTTTGAAATGGATTTTGAAGAGGCGGCTTTTGGAACCGAAACAACTATTTCGTTAAATATTGAGGATAAATGTCCAGATTGTAACGGATTAGGTGGAACTGGTGTTAAAACCTGCTCGGAATGTCATGGTACAGGGTATATAAAAGAACAACAAAGAAGTATTTTAGGAGCTTTTATAACTCAAAGACCTTGTCATGTTTGTGGTGGTACGGGACAAGTGTATACTAATAAATGTTCAACTTGTAAAGGAACTGGTAAAAAGAAAGTTAAGAAAAACATTATTGTAAAAGTTCCAGCAGGAGTTGATACTGGAGATCATTTAAGAGTAACAGGAAAAGGTCCTGCAGGAGAAAACGGAGGTCCAAATGGGGATGTTTATATTGAAATAAAAGTAAAAAAACATCCTTTATTTCAAAGAGATGAAAATGATTTATATATTACTGTACCGCTTACCTTTACTGAAGCAGTTTTAGGTTGTAAAAAAGAAGTTCCAACTCTTGACGGAAACGTTATAATAAGTATTGCTCCAGGAAGTCAATCAGGAGAAAAACAAAGAATTAAAGGTAAGGGATTAAAAAGCCCTTCAAGAAGGGGAGTTGGAGATTTATATGTAATATTAAAAACTATAACCCCAACAAAAATAGATAGAAAGCAAAAGAAACTATTTGAAGAACTTAATGGTACAAATTTAAAAACAAATGATTTTGATATTTTTGATAAATATGTAAAAAACAATGACAAAAGATAGTTGATACTATCTTTTTTAAAAATTAAATTTATTTGTTGACTATAAAATATTAGTATGATATTATAAAGCAAATTTAAAGTTAAGGTTAGTGATTTATTATGAATATAAGTTATCAAAATGATGAAAATAAATTTAGTTTATATGATGATAAAATTTCAAATATACAAAAATATATTGATTCTTTACAAGAAAAAAATAAATACAAATTTTTGTATGATATAAGTAAATATATAGATACTTTTAATTTTGATAATATTTTATTAGTTGTAAAGCAAATACTTTTGAATAATAAGGTAATTAACGTTTTAGAAAATTGTAAAGAAGATGGCAAAATAAATATAAAAGATGTTCTTGAAAACTATAAAACGGATACCTTTAATTTAATTTTAAGCATGTATTGTGATCTAAATGATATTGAGTTAATAACTGATGATTATAATTTTAATGATGAATTATTAGATAACTACATAACTGATTCTTTAAGGTTATATATAAAAGATATAGAAAAGTATCCATTACTTTCTAAAGAAGAAGAAAAAGAATTATTTTTAAAACTTAAAAAAGGTGATGAAAAAGCACGAGAAAAACTAATTAACTCTAACTTACGTTTGGTTTTATCAATTGCAAAACAGTTTATAAATCAAGGCTTATCATTTTTAGATCTTGTTCAAGAAGGTAATATAGGTCTAATTAAATCAATTTCAAAGTTTGATGTTTCTCTAGGTTTTAAGTTTTCAACGTATGCAACCTTGAGTATTAGGATAAATATACTAAGAGCAATACATAATAAAGCAAACACTGTTAGGATTCCAGTTTATATAAATGAAGAATTTTCAAAGATTAAAAAATTTTCTCAAAATTTTAGTATTCTTTATGGAAGGGAACCAACTGTACAAGAAATTGCAAATGGTCTTAATTATTCTATTACAAAAGTACTTGATTTATTGGAAATAAAAGCTTCATTTAATATTGTTAGCTTAAATACTCCAATTAGTGAAGTAGAAGATACTGAACTTATGGATATTATTATTGATGAAGAAAGTAATTTTGAAAATGATATAATAAAAAAATTATTTCCTTTTGAATTTCCTTCTGAATTATTAAAAATCATGGATGATATTAATCTTTCTGATAGAAAAAAAGATATTTTGTGTCTTAGATGGGGAATTTTAGATAATAAACCTTTATCACTTGAAGCCATTGGAAAAAAATATGGTATAACAAGGGAAAGGGTAAGGCAAATTCAAGATGCTGCTTTAAAAGATTTTAAAAATTATTTATACCAAAATAACTTTTTAAAAATAAAAAATAAAAATGATATTAATGAGCTTTATTTAAAAGAGTTTGAAATTTGTTCTGATTTAAATAAGTTTGATCCTAGTAAAATTTTTCCAAAGTTTATTGATGGAACACAAATGAGTACATGGTTTTATGATAATATTGGCGTGTTATTAAATTTAGAAAATAAGGAATTTAATTTAATCCAAGAACAATATAAAGAATATAAAGATCAAAAAAACCAAAAAGAACTTGAAAAAAGACAAAAATCAAGAGATATATTTTTCTTAAATAAAAAACCTTTTGTTAAAGAAGAACAAATATTAAAAGAAGAAGAAAAACCATCTATTAAAAAAATGACTAAATTTAATAAAGTAGCAAAAAGATAATATGAAAATATATTATCTTTTTATTATTATTTTTAAACTTGGTAAAAAATGGTATAATAAAAATGTAGGTTAGAAAAGTGGGTGCATAAGATGAAACAAATTAAAGGTTTAACAAACGAAGAAGTAAAACAAAGAATAGAAAAAGAACTTGTTAATTATGATACTACCACACCTAGTAAGAGTATTAAACAAATACTAATTGAAAACTCTTGTACTTTATTTAACTTTATAAACATTATTTTAGGAATTGCAATTATAGTTGTAGGTTCATATAAAAATCTTTTGTTTTTAGGTGTTGTAATCTGTAATACATTGATAAGTACCATTCAAGAAATACGAGCTAAAAAAACGGTTGATAAACTATCTATAATATCATCTTCTAAGGCTAAGGTAATAAGAGATGGTAAAACTAAGGATATACATATAAATGAAGTTGTTTTAGATGATGTTATAATATATGAATTAGGGGATCAAATAATTGCAGACTCTAAGATTTTAGATGGAATTTGTGAAGTTGATGAATCGTTTATTACTGGGGAATCTAAAACCATTACAAAAAAAACTGGTGATATGGTATTGTCTGGTAGTTTTATAGTAAGCGGTAATGTTACAGCTAAAGTTATTCATGTCGGAATAGATAATTATACTTCGATAATATCTCATGATGCTAAGATGATGAATAAAGAAATAAATTCAGAAATAATGCGTTCTTTAAATAAAATTGTTAAATATGTATCAATAACTCTTATTCCTATTGGTATATTACTTTTATTAAACCAGTTTGATGTTGCATCTAATACAACTCAAAACGCTGTTGTAAAAGTTGTTGCGGCTTTAATTGGAATGATTCCAGAAGGACTTATATTACTTGTTTCTACCGTGTTAGCAATTAGTGTAATAAAATTGTCTAAATATAAAGTTTTGGTTCAAGATTTATATTCTCTTGAAACTCTTGCGAGGGTAGATACTTTATGTTTAGATAAAACTGGTACTATAACTGAAGGTAAAATGGAAGTATATGATATTAAACCGGTAAATAAACATACCATGGATGAAATTGATTTCATTATGGAAGCATTATCAACTAATTTAAAAGATAACAACCCAACGTTTAAAGCTATAAATGAAAAATATGGTAATAGCTCTTTAAAAAAAGCATCGGATATTATACCTTTTTCTTCAGATAGAAAATATTCAGGTATAAAATTAAATGATGTAACCTACTTAATAGGAGCTCCGGAATTTATTTTAGAAGATGAGTTTTCATCATATAAAAAGGAAATTGATGATTTATCTAAAGAAAATAGGGTTTTAGCTTTAGTTTGTTTAAAAAATTCTAAAAAAGATGTTATGGCACTTATTTTAATAAGAGATAAAATAAGAAAAGAAGCTATTAATACGATAGAATTTTTCAAAAATAATGATGTTAGTTTAAAAGTTATTTCAGGAGATAATCCAAAAACAGTAGAAGCTATTGCAAGAAGTGTAGGAATACAAGTAAATGGAGTTTTTGATGCTAGATTAATAGATGAAAACTCAGATATTAATAATATTGTTGAAGAAAATAATATTTTTGGAAGGGTAAAACCAGATCAAAAAAGGCTATTAATAAGAGCTCTTAAAAATAATGGACATGTAGTTGCTATGACTGGGGATGGTGTTAATGATGTTTTAGCACTTAAAGAATCTAATTGCGGTATAGCAATGAACTCTGGAGCAGATGCTGCTAGAAACGTTTCCGAATTAGTGCTTTTAGATTCTAATTTTGATGCTATGCCGGAAGTTGTTAAAGAAGGAAGAAGAACCATTAATAACGTAGAAAGATCAGCTACTTTATTTCTTTCTAAAACCATGTATGCTACTTTATTAGCATTATTATTTATATTTATTAATTATTCATATCCGTTTCAACCAATTCAAATGACCTTAATTAATACCCTTACCATTGGTGGACCAGCTTTTATATTAGCTTTAGAACCAAATCACGATTTGGTAAAAGGAAAGTTTTTAATAAATGTTATAAGTAAGGCAATACCAAGTGGAATTACAACTGTTATTAATATTTTAATACTAGTTTTTATAGCAAGTTTACTTGGAATATCTACTAGTCAAACATCTACCATTGCGGTTATTATAACTGGTTATACTGCTCTTCTTTTAATATATAGAATAAGTAAACCTCTTAATGTTCTTCGTAAGTTATTGCTTATTTTAATATCATTAATATTTGTAATAGTATTATTAACTCCTTTAAGTAGAAGAATATTTTCTCTTGAATTTTTAACACCAAATTCACTTTTAATATTATTACCTCTTATGTATTTATCAACTAGGTTATTTATGCTTTTTTCTAGATTATTAAATATAATTATTAAAAAGAAAAACAAATGGTTTATATAAAATTAGTTATTAAACTAAAGTGTTAACTTTTTATTAATAATTGTTTTTGTTATTAATGAAAAAACTAAATTTTATAACTAATTTTTATTATTTGTAATATAATAATAAATATGTTATAATTTATTTGTTTTAAAGGCAAATTGAAAAAGAGTATGGGTAAAACTACTAAAAGAGAGTATGGTAAAGGTGAGAGCATACGTAGATAATAACCATATAAATGGCTTTCAAAGGCTTTTTAATCGAATAATTAGATTAAAACGTTAACTTGCGTTAAGAGTTTAAGAGCTAGATAAATAATCTAGAACAAAGGTGGTACCGCGGTTAATGATCGTCCTTTATTTAAGGACGATCTTTTATTTATTAGAAAGTTTAAGAAACTTAATTTTTACCATCTAATTACGAATAAAAAAATAACGATAGGAGAGGGTTTATATGAATAAAAAATATTATATTACAACGGCAATAGCATACACATCAGGTAAACCACACATAGGAAATACTTATGAAATTGTTTTAGCTGACGCTATTGCAAGGTATAAAAGGATGAAAGGTTATGATGTATATTTTCAAACCGGAACGGATGAGCATGGAGAAAAAATAGAGTTAAAGGCAAAAGAAAAAGGGGTAACACCTAAAGCTTTTGTTGATGATGTTTCCGCTGAAATAAAAAGAATTTGGGACATCATGAATACTTCATACGATAGGTTTGTTAGAACAACTGATCCAAACCATGAAAAAATAGTTCAAAAAATATTTGATAAAATGTATGATAAAGGTGATATTTATAAAGGAGAATATAAAGGTCTTTACTGCACTCCTTGTGAAAGTTTTTGGACACAATCACAATTAATCGATGGTAAGTGTCCTGACTGTGGTAGAAGTGTTGAAGAAAAAAGGGAAGAAGCGTACTTTTTTAGATTATCAAAGTATCAAGATAAGTTGATAAAATATATTGAAACTCATCCGGATTTTATTAAACCTGAATCAAGAAAAAACGAGATGTTAAACAACTTTATTAAACCTGGTTTACAAGATTTATGTGTATCTAGAACCTCTTTTGATTGGGGTATACCAGTTAATATAGATAAAAAACATGTTGTTTATGTTTGGCTTGATGCTTTAACTAATTATATTACAAACATAGGTTATGATCCAGATGGTTCTAGTGAAGAATTTAAGTATTGGTGGCCAGCAGATCTTCATTTAATAGGAAAAGATATAATACGTTTTCATACTATTTATTGGCCATGTTTTTTATGGAGTCTTGACTTAGAGTTACCTAAACAAGTATTTGGTCATCCATGGCTTTTAACTAATAGTGATAAAATGAGTAAAAGCAAGGGCAATACTATATATGCAGATGATTTGGTAAATTTATTTGGGGTAGATGCTGTAAGATATTATGTACTTCATGAAATACCATTTTCAAATGATGGTAACTTAACTTATGACTTGTTAATAGAAAGAACCAATACTGATTTAGCTAATACTTTAGGTAATTTAGTTAATAGAACAATATCCATGGCTAACAAATATTTTGATGGTGTTATTACTAATACTAAGGTAAAAGAAGAATTAGATAATGAATTAATTAACATGATTAATGCTCTTGATTTAAAAGTAGAAGAAAAAATGGATAAATTAGAAATAGGTTTTGCTTTGGATGAGATATTTGAAGTTTTAAGACGTAGTAATAAATATATTGATGAAACCGCTCCTTGGATTTTAGCAAAACAAGAGGATAAAAAGGATAGATTACAAACTGTTTTATATAATTTACTTGAGTCAATTAGGGTATGTGCAAATGCTCTTAATCCTTTTTTAACAAAAACATCTGATGAAATAAAAAAACAGTTAAATACAAAAGATAATGAATTAGCATTTAAAGAAGATAATAATTACTTTGATATGAAACCTGAGGTATTATTTCAAAGAATAGATAAAAATAAAAAATTAGAAGAAATAGAAAATAGCAAACAATAGTGTTTGCTATTTGTTAATTTAATGTAAAGTAATTTTGTATATAAATGACAATTGTTATTATTAGATGATATACTTAATATAGTAGGTGATTTATATGTATAAATTAGTTTTTTATAATGAAGATAGACTTTGTGCTAGACTTTATGAAGAAAGTGCGAAAAATGTAGAAAAAGCAGATGAAAAAGAATTGTTGGACTTACTTGAAACATTAAATAAAAATATTCATAAAATTAAAAATATTTATTATAGTGGTGATGATTTAAATTTTAGAATAAATAATCTTAATATTGTTTTAAGAAATAAGGATAATTTTTTAAATGATGAAAGATTTAATTTTATATTTAACAATATAAAAAATAAACGTTTCAAGTTAATAAAAAAAGTAATTAAAATTACTGCCATTATTTCATTAGCAGGAGCATTGACGGTGGTTGGTATGGTTAGTTTACATGCAAAAGAAAATAAAATAATAGATAATTCAGTTGAAAAAACAAATCTTTCTTCAACATATAAACAAGAAAGTAGTACCGCGTTATATAATGATGAGATTAAAACGGAAGATATAACATCTAGTACGTATGTAGATGAAGAAAAAGATAAAACCAAAGAAGATAGTTTCATATCTTATGGTTTAACTACAAAAAATTATCAAAAATTAAAATTCGTTAAAGAAAATTATGGAAATATTATAAAAAAATATTCCGATAAGTATAATTTAGATTATAATTTGATGTGTGCAATAGCAACTCAAGAAAGAGGAGTTCACTCTGATAGAGTTGATGAGGGCGGAGCAATTGGACTTATGCAGATTCAACTTAGTGTTTTGGATGGTAAAGAAATTGAAGTTTACAATTATGATATTAATAAAATTGAAAAAATAAGTATAACCAAAGAAAAATTAAAAGATGTTAATTTCAACGTAATGGTAGGATGTGCTATATATCAAAATTGTCTTGAACAAATGAAGGGTAACTTAATCGCAGCAACTCAAAGTTATAATATGGGGCCTTATGCTGTTAAAAAAATATTATTACAATATGCTTTAAGTACTAAAAAAACGTTGGATGAAGTATTAGAAAACCAAAATGATATTGGATGGTTATCTTATAGAAATGGTTATGCAGGAGATTCTAAATATGTAGAACATGTATTTAGATTTTATGAAAATAATAAAAACGTAAAATTAGAAGTAGAAAATAATATTAAAAAGTGATAAAACAAGAAAATTATTATGTAAATAAATTATATGAGAGTAAACTTATGTTTATTCTTTTTTGTTGCATTTTTAATATTTTTGCATAAAAAAATATAGAAGGTGATTAATATGCGTATGTATATGAATTCAAAGTGTATAAAAAAAGGAGACTATTTTTTAGTAGATAAAAAAAATTATAATTACGTAAAAGAAGCAATTAGTAATGGAGCAAGTAAGATAATTACTGAATTAGATTCTACTTATGAAATAGAAACTATAAAGGTTAAAAGTATAAAAGATTATTTATATAATGCCTATTTTGATAAGATAGGAAAGATGATTTATGTTGGTATAACCGGTACTAATGGAAAAACAACAACGTGTTATTTAATGCATCAAATGGCAAAAACTTTAAATATTAAAAGTGCGTATATAGGAACAATAGGTTTTTACTTAGAAGATAAAATAATAAATTTAGATAATACTACTCCTAGTATGGATGTTTTATATAATATGCTTTTAGATGCTTATGAAAAAGGTGTTGAAATTATTTTTATGGAAGTATCTTCTCATGCATTAAAGCAAAAAAGAATTTATGGACTATTATTTGATGCAATTGCGGTTACTAATGTTACAAGGGATCACTTAGATTATCATAAAAGTATGAAAGATTATATAAACAGTAAGAAAAAATTAATAAATATGACAAGGAAAAAAAGAATATGTATTTTAAATTCTAATGATAAATATTATAAAAGATTTATAAATAAGGAAAATAAAAATATTATTATTGGAAAAGATATAAAAATTAAAAAAATAGTTATGTTGCCTAACGAAACTAAAATTATTGTAAAAGATAAAAATAAGTATACTTTTAAAACTAATTTAGTTGGGTTATTTAACGTTTATAATTTTTTGATGGCATATACGATAATGAAGAGCTTAGGGTATGATGCTGATTTAATTTTAAAAAATGCTAAAGAATTTATTGAACCACCGGGAAGAATGCAAAAGATTTGTTATAAGACGAACGTAATTTTTATAGACTATGCTCATACTCCTGATGCGGTTTTAAACGTATTAAAAACGGTAAAGAAAATAAAAAATAAAGGTATTATAACAATTATAGGTTGTGGCGGAAATAGAGATAAAACGAAAAGACCAATTATGGGTAAAATAGCATGTAAGAATTCGTCTTATGTAATTTTTACAAATGATAATCCAAGGGATGAAAACGAAAAAGATATTATAAATGATATTCTAAAAGGAGCAAAAAGTAATTATGAGGTTATATATGATAGGCACGAAGCTATAAAAAAAGGTATTATGTTACTTGATGATAAAAAAATATTAATGATATTAGGAAAGGGACATGAAGATTATCAAATAATAGGTGATAAAAAATATGATTTTTCTGATTTAAAAGAAGCTTTAAAAATAATAAATATTGAGACAAAGCAAGATAATTGATATAATGTTTATAGAATAAAATAAAGGGGATAAAGAAAGGTAGGTATTTTATGTCTAAATGGGATAAAGAGTATTTAAAATTATGTAAAAAAATATTAGAAGAAGGAAAAGAAGTAGAAAATAGAACCGGAATAAATACCATAAAAATTCCTTCTTATCACTTTCATTTTGATATGCAAGAAGAATTTCCAGTTCTTACAACCAAACAATTATTTTTTAGACAAGCTATTCTTGAGATGTTATGGATTTATCAAGTGCAAAGTAATGATGTAAGATGGCTTAAACAAAGAAACATACACATATGGGATGAATGGGAAATTGATGAAAACGGAATATGGAAGGCAACCCAAAAAGTTCCAAGTGAAGATGGAGGTTTAAAAACCGTTTTGATTGAAAAAGATTTTGGAAAAAATTACGCTCATACCATTGGTACTGCATACGGATATATAGTAAAAAAATTTGGTTTAATAGATAGACTAATAGATACGATAAAAAATAATCCAAATGATAGAAGAATGGTAATGAGTTTGTGGCAAGATGATTATCTAAAAACAGCCGTGTTACCATCTTGTGTATGGTCAAGTGAGTGGGATGTAACGGATGGCAAATTAAATGCTTTAGTTCATCAAAGAAGTTGTGATGTTCCGCTTGGATTACCATTTAACGTAACTCAGTATGCAACACTTCTTAACATGCTTGCTTTAACAAATGACTTAAAACCGGGTACGCTTGATTGGAGTATTAAAGATGCTCATATATATGTTAATCAAGTAGATGGTATTAAAGAACAATTAAGAAGAATGGATGAATTAGGTGATTATCCAGCTCCAGATTTATGGATAAATAAAGATGTTAAGAATTTTTATGATTATGATAATTCAAAAGATTGTAAAGATGTAAAAATATTAAATTATAAGCACCACGGAAAAATTAATTTTCCAATTGCTAAATAGGCATAATATGAATAAGTTAATTATAATTGCGGCAATAGGAAAAAATAATGAATTAGGGCGTGGCAATGATTTGATTTGGCATATAAAAGAAGATTTAAAATTTTTTAAAAGTGTAACCATGAATCATCATATATTAATGGGTAAAAACACGTTTTTATCATTGCCCAAACTACTTTTAGGAAGAACTCATATAGTTTTAACAACAAAAGATGAAAATACTTTTCCTAAAGAAGTTATTTGCATTCATTCGTTAGATGAATTTAATCTTTTAAAAAAACAAATTGATGATGATATATACGTAATAGGTGGTGCATATGTTTATAAAGAAATGATCAATTACGCAGATTATATGCTGTTAACTTTAATTGATGAAGAGTGTTTGGATGCAGATGTTTATTTTCCAAAATTTAAGGATGAATTATATGAAAAAGAGGTAATAGCATCATATAATGATGTTACCCCTAAATATAAAAGAATGTTATATGAAAGAAAAAAATGACAGATATTAATCTGTTATTTTTAATAAAAGCTTGAAAAAAAAATTATGATAATATATAATATCTTTAATTTTAGGGAGGGTTTTTATAAAAATGGCTAAAACAGAAAAAGAGGTATACCAAGAAGTATTAGATTATATTAACGCAAAAAAACATAACAGAGTAAGCACGCTTGCAATGATAAAAAAAGATTTAAGAACGCCAAAAATAATTAATTTAATTTTTTCAAGACCAGATATATTTAAATTAGATCTTGAATTCCCGTTTATACCGGAAAATTGTATGGATGAAGAGTTTGCTAAGAGGTTATTATTAGGTAATCCAAAAAGAATAAACTTTATTAATGAAAAAAAAGAATATTTGATTAAAGATGAGTATTTAACATATCCAGTTTTATTAGCTTTTTATTTATCAAAATATATATATGAATATAAATCTCGTATAGAATGGGGTCGTTATTCGGAGAAAATTTATTGTAAAAGAGATATTTGGATGTTTGAAAAAAAACTTACTAGTGATGCTAATAAATTAGTAAATGAGATTGTATATAAAAACAATGAAGATATTTATAGTTTAGATGTAAATAAAACTTTATGTTATTTAAATAAGTATTTATCTACGATAGAAATTCCAAAATTTAAAGATGACGAATATGAGCGTTATAAAAGGAAGTATTCGTATGCTAAATTTGAATTGGAAAAACCACTATTAATTCTTGTAAATGGAATGCCAGATTCTGGTAAATCAAAAATAGCTGAAGAGTTAAGTTATGTTATAGGTGGGTTTCATATTGATACAGATACAATTATAAAAAGACCTAATCTTAATAATATTGTAAACGAATATTGCAATGTAATTATATTATCAGATCCATATGCTTTTCAATTTTTTAGTGAAAGGGAAATGGAAGATTTTCAAGTTATTAACATTATAGTAAAACCAATTTCTATAGAAAAACTTCATAGAAACTCAAAATATTTAACAGGTTTAGATTTAGATATACATAAGAAAAACGAACTGGATAAATTTATGAACACATATGACCATCTAGAAAACCCAATAATAGTTATAAATGATTATGAAAGTATAGATGAAAAAATTGATATTATTGTAGATAAATTAAAAGATAGGTTATTGTTAGAATTAGTAGATAATGGATCTTCAAAAAAGTTTGTAAGAAAAAGCAAAAAAGACCAGTAATGGTCTTTTAATAATCGTTTAAATCAACGTTTTCTTTTTCTAAAAAATCTTTAAATTGTACTTTAAATTTTTCAGCTTCTTTTTTTACAACGTCAGAGTAAACACTTTGACAGTTCATTATAGCTTTATATATATGCTTAAACGTTAAGTATTCACTATTATCAAATTTAGCATAACTAAATGCTTTTGATAAAAGAGCTAAAGAATTATCTGGATATCTTGAACCTAATTCATAAACTCTTTTATATTCACTAGTCATATCAACGATAAATTTCATTATGTTTTCTATAACAAAACTTGAGTATGCTAGTTTAACTCCGGTTTTTTTCTCTATTCTAGGGTAAGATCCCATAAGTATTTTAACGGTTGTTTTAGCATCTGGTTCTTCAACATCAATTTTTTCAAAACGTCTTAAGAAGGCTTTATCTCTTATTAAATATTGGTTATATTCATCAAGAGTTGTTGCACCAATTACTTTTATATCTCCTCTTGATAAAGCAGGTTTCATAGCATTAAGAAAGTCAATACCACTATTTCTTGATTCAATAACTAACGTATGTATTTCATCAATGAATAAAATTGTGTTAGTTGCTTTTTCAACTTCTTTTAACAAAACGTTTATTCTAAGTTCTTCAACGCCTTCATCAGTAACATATTTACCAAGTAATTGAGATGTATTAACTTTTATTATGTCATAGCCTTTAATTGCGTTTGGTACAGTGCCATTTTGAATTTTATATGCTATTCCTTCAACAATAGCAGTTTTACCAATACCAGCTTTTCCAACTAATATAGCAGACTTATCTGGAGTTAATATGGTAAGAATAGTCTTTTCAATTTCGTTATCTCTTGCAATGGCTGGGTTAGTTATGTATTTTTTAGTGCTTAAATTTTCTCCATATTCTTCCAAAACACTTTTTTTATTATGAATGCTATCGACACCTTTTGTTTTGCTATTATCATCTTCAAAACCAAGTGTTTCATCATCTATAATGTCATACATTTCATTCATTTTAATACCTTCTTTCACATTCTTCTTATATTATACCAAAAATATATATTTTTTAGTAAATAAATAACGTTAGTTTACTATTTTAAAAATTATTGTTATACTAAAAAAGAAAAAGAGGTATATTATGCAACAATATTTTGCTAAAAATAAAAATTTAGAATTAGATCAAGGAGATTACCATCATATAAAGAATGTAATGAGAATGAAAAAAGGGGATAAAATAAAAGTGGTATTTGAAGATTATTTATATGATTGTGAATTGACTAACGTTTTTGATAAACCAACATTTAAAATCATTTCTAAAAAAAACATTACAAATAATAAACGTCAAGTTTCTATTGCGTTTTCTCTTATTAAAGAACAAAAATTAAATTATTTACTTCAAAAAGCAACAGAAATAGGTGTTGATACGTTTATACCTATTGTAACAGAAAGATCTGTTGTTAAAATAGAAGAAAAAAAAGAAGTTTTAAAATTAGATAGATGGAAAAAAATATGTAAAGAAGCAGCAGAACAATCTTTTAGGGGAAACGTACCAAAAATAAATAGTGTAATTAATATAAAAGATTTAGTAGAAAAAGACTATGATTTAAAATTATTTTGTTCTTTGAATAAAAATACAGAAAATATTAAAAAAGTGCTTCAAAAAAATAATAAGTGTGTTAAAATATTACTAGTTGTTGGTCCTGAGGGTGGTTTTTCTCAAAAGGAAGAAGAGTTTTTACTAAAACATGATTTTAAAAGTGTTTCTTTAGGAAGTAACGTTTTAAGATCAGAAACGGCCCCAGTTGTGGCTTTATCAATGATAAATTATGAATTTATGAGGTGAGTAGTATGAAAAAGTTGTTTGCAGCAGCGTCTTATTCTTTTAATGATTTTTATAATAATTTAAATACGCAGGGGCAAATGATTTTTTCTATTATCATGTTTTTAATTGCAGTTTTATGCATTTTACTATTAATTACGTACGTAGTAGAAGGCATACAAACTAAGGCAAAATTAAAAAAATTAAAAGAAAATGTGACTACTAAACCAGTTGAATTAATAAAAAAGGAAAATGAAAATAAGGAACCTATTTATAACAACGAAAAAACGGAAATAGAAGATATTGCAAGTGCTATATCTGATGCTTTAAAAGAAGAGTCCATAATATCTCTTACGAATTTTGAAGAAGACCAAGAAAGAACTGCCATAATATCAATTGATGAATTATATGAAAAGGCTAAGGAATTAGAATTAATAGATGATGAAGAAAATACTGGTGTTAATTATTTAGAAAAATATAATCTTGAACCTGCTGAGGTTGAAAATATTAGTCCTAAAAGTAATGATAAAAAAGTTGAAGGCGAGGTAAAGGCTTTTAGGGTATCACAAGTAATTTCTCCGATATATGGAATTAAAAAGGAAGTAATTGAAGGCGATAATAAGTAAGGACTTAATCTTAAGTCTTTTATTTTTGGAGGTTGTAAAATGAAGGTTGCAGTTTATACTTTAGGTTGTAAGGTTAATACTTATGAAAGTGAATATGCGTTAAAAGAATTTGTAAAAAGAGGATATGAAGTAACTGATTTTTCTGATGATACTGCCGATGTCTATTTAATAAATACTTGTACAGTTACTAATACTAGTGATCAAAAATCAAGGAAAATGATAAGGCAAGCAAGAAAGAAAAATAAAAATGCCGTAGTAGCGGCCATGGGTTGTTTTACGCAGATAAGACGAAATAATGATTCAATTATGGATTATGTAGACGTATTAATTGGAAACGAAAATAAAAGCAAAATTGTTGATATAATTGAAGATTTTATAAAAAACAAAAAGAAAATAATAAATATTAATGATGTTATGAGTAAAGAATTTGAAGATATGCAAATAACAAATTTTAAAACGAGAACAAGGGCTCTTGTAAAAATACAAGATGGTTGTGAAAACTTTTGTTCATATTGTATTATTCCATACGCAAGGGGAAAAGTAAGAAGTAAACAGCCAAAAAAAGCAATTGAAGAAGTTAAAGATTTAGTTTCAAATGGGTATAAAGAAATAGTTTTAACAGGTATTCATACAGGACATTATGGGGCAGATTTACAAGATTATGATTTTAGTGATCTATTAGTAGAATTAGAAAAAATAAAAGGTTTAAAAAGAATAAGAATATCATCAATAGAAATTACTGAATTAAATGATAAATTTTTAGAAGTATTAAAAAATTCAAATAAAATTGTTAATCACTTACATATTCCTTTACAATCAGGAACTGATAAAATACTAAAACTAATGAACAGAAAATATGATACTAAATACTATATTAATAAAATTAATAAAATAAGAAAAATAAGACCAGATATTGCTATTACAACTGATGTTATAGTTGGTTTTCCAAACGAAACTGAAGCATTATTTAACGATACTATAAATTTTGTTAAGAAAGTTTCTTTTGCAGGAGGTCATGTATTTCCTTTTTCTAAAAGAAACGGAACTTTAGCAGCTAAAATGGATGGGCAATTAACCAAAGAAGAAAAACATAAAAGATCAAAACAATTAATACAAGTATTTAATTCTTTAGAAGAAAATTATTATAAAAAACACATTAACGAAATTGTATGTGTTATACCAGAAGTATATGATGAGGGTTACTTAACTGGTCATACTGATAATTACCTAAAAGTAAAATTTAAAGGTTGTAAGAATCTATTAGGTCAAGAAGTAAATGTAAAAATATTAGAATATGAAGATAAAATATTAAAAGGAGCATTAATAAGTAAATAATTATTAATGTTTTTTTCTACAATATTTTTAAAAAAAGTTCATATAATAACAACAAATAAGAAAGGTGTTATTATATGAACTATTATAATGAAATAAAAAACGAACTTATAAATAATGAATTATATAAAAAAGTAAAGGACTACTCTAAAAATAAGAGCGATTTAACTACTTATTATAACGCTGGCAAATTACTTAATGATGCTGGTAAACATTATGGTAAAAGTGCTATTAAAAATTATTCATATAGATTAAAACAAGAAGTGGGTAAAAAATATAATGAAAGAACGTTAAGAAGAATGCGACAGTTTTATGAATTATTCAAAAATGAAAAATGGTCGGCATTGCCGACCGAATTGTCTTGGTCTCATTATTCTGAACTGCTAAAACTAAAAGTTTCAAATGAAATAAATTATTATATTGATTTAAGTATTAAACAAAATTTATCATATAAGGAATTAGGAAAACGTATTAAAAATAAATATAACTATGATAGTGTATCAGAAAAACTATTACAACAATTAATACTAGTTTTTTCAAAGAGATATGTTTTATCTTGTTAGTTTTTATGATAAAATTATTTTAGTAAAGGATCTGAAATAATGCAAACTTACATAAAAGGAACTTATAAGAAAACCATTTTTCAATCAAGTGATGGATTTGTTGTTGGTTTAATTAAAATAAAAGATACTGATGATCAAGAGCTCTTAGATTATATTGATAAACAATTTACTTTTACTGGTTTATTTGCTCAGTTAAACATAGATGAAGAATATAAATTTTATGGTAATGTAATAGATAATCAAAAATATGGAATTCAGTATAAAGTAGAAAAATATGAAAAAATAATGCCTGAGGATAAAGATGGTTTAGTTATTTTTCTATCTAGTGATATATTTCCTAAGATTGGTGAAAAAACAGCAAAACAAATAGTGAATACTTTAGGTAATAAATGTTTAGAATTAATAGTTGATGATTATAATTGTTTACTTAAAGTACCCAAAATGACTTTAAAAAAAGCAATTGATATTCATGATAAATTAATTAAATATAACGAAAGTTTTGAAATGGTAGTTTATTTAACAAATCTTGGTTTTAATATGAAAGATTCGCTTAAAATATATAATCATTACTTAGATGATACTATAAGAGTTATAACAAATAATCCATATGAGTTAATTGATACTGTTAAAATACCTTTTAATAAAATAGATTTATTAAAAAAAGAGTTAAAAATAAGTGATAATGATGAAAGAAGAATTTTATCTCTTATTATATATGTTATGAAAAATATTTGTTTTCAAACTGGTGATACATATTTAAATTTTGAATTAATATATAGAGCTTTTAAATACGTATATGAACAAGAAATTACTGAAGAAAGTTTATTATATTATTTAGTAGAATTAAATAGTTTGGGAAAGATAATAATTGAAGATGATAAATATATTTTAATGAATTATTATAAATATGAAAATTATGTAGCAGATAAAGTATATGAATTATCTAATAAAAAAGATGAGGTAATAGATAATATAGATATTAAAATAGAAAATTTAGAAAATCATTTTAATATAGATTATAATGATGAGCAAAAAAGAGCAATAAAACAATCCTTAATAAAAAATTTTTCAATTATAACAGGAGGACCAGGTACTGGTAAAACAACTATAATAAAAGGAATAGTACAGTTATATAAAATGATAACAGGTTATTCATATGAAAAATTACAAGAAAAATTAGTATTACTTGCACCAACTGGAAGAGCAGCTAAAAGAATGAGTGAAGCTTGTAACTTTCCGGCATCAACTATTCATAGGTATTTAAAATGGAATAAAGAAACTGGTGAATTTGGATATAATGAAATAAATAAGGCGCCTGCAAAATTTATTATAGTAGATGAAACAAGTATGATAGATATAGAGCTTTTATATAATTTTTTAAAAGCAATTAAAAAAGATGTAAAACTTGTATTTATTGGTGATTATAACCAATTAGAAAGTGTAGCACCAGGTAAAATATTAAAGGATTTAATAGATTCAGATATGATAAATACCATATTTTTAAAAGAAATATATAGACAAGATCAAAACTCATATATAACATCTTTAGCATATGAAATTAATAATGGCCAATTACAGGAAAATTTTTTAGATAAAAAAGATGATTATAATTTTATTACTTGTAATGATGAAGAAATTTTAAAAATAACTTGCATTCTAGTACAAAAAGCAATACATAAAGGCTATGATTTAAAAAACGTACAAGTTTTAGCACCAGTATATAAAGGGGTAAATGGAATTGATAATTTAAATAAAAATTTACAAAAAATATTTAATCCAAAAGATGATAATAAAAATGAAACTTATGATGCTGATGTAATATATCGAGAAGGAGATAAAATTTTACAACTTGAAAACATGCCAGATGAAAATGTTTTTAATGGAGATATTGGTTTTATAAAACGAATAAAAGGTACTGAAATTACCGTTTCATTTGACGGAAACATAGTTAAATACACACCAAAGGAATATAAATTATTAAAACATGGTTATGCAATAAGTGTTCATAAAGCTCAGGGAAGTGAATTTGATATTGTTATAATGCCAATTGCTAATTCTTATAAAATGATGCTTTATCGTAAAATAATATATACTGCTGTAACTAGGGCAAAAAAATCTCTTATGTTAACTGGTGATCCAAAAGCTTTTTATCGAGGAGTTTATAACGAGGGAAATAAAGAAAGAAAAACTCTCCTTAAAAAATTTTTAACTGATAAAGTTTTATAGTATACAAAAATAATAAATTTCCATAATAATAATGGCATTAATTTATATGCCATATTCATATTTTTTGTAAGAGGTGAAGCAAATGAAAATGCTAAATAACCTAGGATGGATGCTTTTAGGAGTTGCTGTTGGTTCTGGAGCTCTTTATTGCTATAATGAATGCTCTTGTAATGGTAGTATAAAGCAAACTATAAATAAGGTTAAGAAAAACGCAGAAGAAAAACTAGAAAATATGATGGAAAAATAGTTCAGTATGAACTAAATAAAAGAAATAGGTTTTTTCCTATTTCTTTTATTTAATATTTATTATTTAACAAATTTGTATTATAATTATATTACGGAGGTAAAAGATGGAAAAAAAGATAAAAAAGATGTCTAATACATCTCTTATAATATCAATTATTTTTATTATTGTTGGACTATTTTTATTTATTAAACCTGATACAACCGTGTCAATAATATCGTATGTAATAGGTGGGGCTTTACTTGGAAGTGGTATTTTTTCAGCATATAAATATTTTACCGCAGAAGGAATTGGAAACGTATTTAACTTTGATTTAATATATGGTGTATTACTTTCTATTGGGGGAATATTTTTAATTGTAAAACCACATGCTTTAGCTACTTTATTTCCAATAATTTTAGGTATTTGGATAATAATAAACAGTGTTACTAAATTTCAGTATGCATTAGTTCTAAAAAAAATAAAGAATGAAGACTGGGTTTATACTACTTTAATATCTGTTTTAACTCTTGCTTGGGGAATAGTATTATTATTTAATCCATTTAAAACCTTTCTTATAATTACTCAAACAATTGGGGTATTTATAATTGTTTATGCAGTATTAGATATAATTGATAATTTTATTATTAGAAAAAATATTAAAGATATTATTACAATATTTAAATAAAAAGGACTTTAGTCTTTTTTATTTAAATTGAAATGATTTTTAATTTATGATATGATGTAATTAAGATAGGAGTTACGTATGAAAAAGAAAAATGGATTTACATTAATAGAATTATTAGTTACTATTGCTTTAATAATATCAATTACAGGTATTGCAGTAGTAAGTTTTATAAAAATAAGTGATAAAAGAAAAGAAGCAGCTTATGAAAAAGTTAAAGAACAAATAGTAACTGCAGCAGAAGAATATTTTAGTGTTAATGCTTACTATAAAGAAGTGTTATCTAGTAATGTTAACAATTCAATTAAAGTTTCTTTAGGAACTTTAGTTGAAGATGATTATTTAAATGTAGTTACTGATCCAAAAACAGGAAAAAAATTAAACTATTGTAACTATGTTAAAGTAAGTATGAATAATAAAGGTAGATTAAGTTATGATTTTAAAGATGATGAAGAAGATTGTTCAGCAAATAAATTCGTACAAGTAGAAGAAAAACCTTTTAAAGGAAGTACACCAACGATAAATATAGATGTTATTGGAAAAAAGGGAAACAACGACTGGTATGTTTTAGATGAAAATGCAGAAATAAAAACTCCAATTATAAAAATCACCGTTTCAGATGAAAGTAAAATAGAAGAAGATATAGAAGTAATAAATAAAAAAAGAGATGACAATTTTACCGAATCAGATTCTGATTTTTCTATACCATTATTTGAAAAAAACGGAGTGTTAACTGCAACAGATAGTATAAGTTATTCTGTAAGTACAAAAGGAAAAACAACCTGTTATAAAGTAACAAATGAATACGGAAATTCAACTGAAGATTGTAGAACTTTAAAAACTGATTTTGAAAACCCAAACTGTGAATTAAAATTTTTAGGAATAAGTGACGGAGAGGTAAATAAATATAAGGTATTTTATAGTAAACTAGGATCCTTCCCTCTTGTTTTGGTATCTTTATCTTATTCTGATAATATATCAGGTGTTTTGACAAAAAAAATAAAAGTTCCAGTGGAAAAAGATTATGTAGCTTATCTTACTCCTAAAACTCAAGGGTATACTAATGATTCTACTAAAAAATGGTTCGGAATTGTTTATGATTATGCTGGTAACGTATCTGATTGTTCAAGAGATATTTATGTTTCTAAATATGATGGGTTAGAAAACTTTTTGAATAAACAATTGAACGAACTATATTATACTTCTTGTGGTAAAACTGAAGGAGAAAATACAACTTGGACAAATAAAGATGTAACAATAACACAATATTTTGATGAAAAGCTTATTACTGGAACATTTAAAAATCAAAATGCTGATTCTAAAACCCAAACTTTTAAAGAAACAAAAAAAACTGCTGATATTGAAAAAAATATTGGTGTAAATGGTAATCAAACATTAAAATGTGAGGTTGATGTTTATGTTGATAAAACTAAACCTAAATATTCATATACAAGGTTTGATAAAGAAGGAAATAGCACTGAAATTTCTAAAGGAACTATAATATTTAAATCATTGAACGGCTCGGGAAAGTTAGTTCAAAAAGAGGAAATTACTGTAACTAAAGATGACACTGGTAAATATAAAGGTACCGCTTGTATTGATGCTGCAAAGTTAGGTTATAAACCTGGTTCATTTAATTTTAGTGGATATAGTGAAGTTGCTATTGATGAGCATAGCGGTATTGCAAGCTATCAAGCTAATAGGACTGTAACAGGTAATGATGGAAAAAATAATTATACTTATTGTTATTATAATACTATAGGTAATAGAAAAGCTAATAGTCCTTGTACTTGGAGAGATGTTAGAACGGCAGTAGATAGAGCGGGAAACAAAAGTGATGATTTTGGAAAGATAGAGATTAAAGTAGGTTATAAAGGAAAAGATACTATTTGTAAATGAGGAAAATTTATTCCTCTTTTTAATTGAAATAAATTATTAGCTGTGATAACATAATAATAGTAGGAGATATGAAATGAAAAAGAAGAATGGATTTACATTAATAGAATTATTAGTTACTATTTTTTTAATAATAACAATTATAGGTATTGCAATAGTAAGTTTTATAAAAATAAGTGATAAACAAAAGAAAAACGCTTATGAAAAGGTTAAAGAACAAATAATGGATGCTGCTGAGGATTATTTTTCATCAAACGAGTATTTATTTGAGGGGTTAAGCGATAATTCATATGGTGTAATAACTTTAGGAACATTGGTTGAAGAAGATTATATAAATAAAGCAACTGATCCAAGAAATAAAAAAGGTATTAACCCATGTACTCAGGTAAGGGTAACTAAAAAAGATGGGGTTTATTCGTCTTCTTTTAAAGAGTTTTCAGAAGGAGATAAATGTGATAACAGTTATAAAATAACGGTTAGTGAACCTGGAGCTCCTGAAATAGTTATGATAGCAAGTGGTAAAAAAGGTAATGACCCATGGTATGTTGAAAATGTTACTTTAAATGTAGAAATAAATACAAAAAATAATGGAGTAATAAAAAGTATAGAAAAATGTATTGGTGATGTTTGTACTAATTATAATGATCCTTTAGAAATTAAAAATAAGTATATTGATACGATAAAAGATACTGCTTCAACAACTATAAAATATAAAGCTACTAATATGTCGGGAAAAACTGCTGAAGCTTCGGTAACTTTAAAAGTAGATACTAACCCTCCAACGTGTAGTTATAAGACTAATAAAGAGCCTTCAAATACTGGTTGGTATAATAATAATACCGGAAAGCCTACTTTAACAATTACTGGTACGGATAGTTTAAGTGGTATTGATGGAAAGTCAAGTGCTACTCCTTCTATAGGTGTGGGAAACAATGCTTATAGTTATACTTTTAAAGATAAAGCTGGTAATTTAAAAGAATGTTCTACCAAGATAAAGTATGATGATTCATCTCCTTTGTGTCCTTCAAAATGGAGTATAAAGGATGTAAATGTTAGTAATTACAAAAATTGTAATACATCATATAGTAGAAATAATTGGCACTGTGCTGATGTTAAATTAACCATTAATAAGAGTTCTGATTGGGATAAGTGGAGTTGGGATAATAAAAGTTATTCAACAAGTGGTTTAAGTTCGGATAAAAAAACAATTTCTAATACATATAATACTGAAATGGATGTTAAATCTATAAAGTTTTATGTAAAAGATAAAGCTGGAAATGTATCTGTTTGTGATAGTGTTAAATTTGGAATTGATCATACACAACCTAAATTAGTTACTAGTGCAGGCGGTTGGGTAGATTGCCATAGAAAAGATTCAAATTATTATAATTCATGGGGATACTCAGTTAAATTTAAAGATGATAGAAGTGGTGTAATTGCTAACTTAACAGAATATTATTCAAGTTGGGATTGTAATAAAACAAATCCTTATCATTGGGCTTCATCATCATCAAATAGTAGTTATAAAAAATCTAATGACGAAAGAATTTATACTGTTTTTGCAGGCTGTTCTGATAATCCAGATCCTAAAGCAAGATTTAATATTGTAGATGGAGCTGGGAATGTGCTTAGTAATATAGAAATTATTGCAAGTAAAAAAACAGGAACTTCTAAAAAAGGAGATACTTGTAATAGTTCTAAGTGGTTTACTGATAATAGATAAACGGATATATTGATTATTATTAATTTTATTGTTATAATGTATTTATAGTTAAATTGTTGAAGAAAAACTAGTAAGTAATAATTATTTTAAAGAGAGTTAGTGGATGGTGAAAACTAATATTTAATATTACTGAAGCTATTTTTGGAGAGTAGTTAAACACTACCGGTTAAAGCCGTTATCAAAATTAAGAATAAAATAGGATGGTACCACGACCTCTCGTTCCTAAGGATTGGTGTGGTACCTTTTTTATAGGAGGAAATATGAAAATAGAAAAAAAAGATGTTAAAATTTTTATTGTTTCAGGTAAGGCTAATAGTGGAAAAGATACTACTTGTGAATTAATAAATAATTATGTTAAGTTAAAAAATCTTATGTCGGTTAATTTGCAATTTTCTTCTTATATTAAGATGTATGCAAAAAAAATATCTGGATGGAACGGACAAGAAGATACCAAACCAAGAAGTTTACTTCAAGAACTTGGAACAGATATTATTAGAAATAAAATAGATAAAGAATTTTTTATTAAACGTATTATAGGAGATATTAAAGTTTATTCTTATTATTGTGATGTTATAACAATAAGCGATGCAAGGCTACCAGAAGAACTTGATAGTATTAAAAATAATTTTGAAAACGTATATAAAATTAAAATAGAAAGACCAAATTTTGAAAATAATTTAACTAGTAATGAAAGAAAGCATATTACGGAAGTTGCGTTAGATAATTATGATAATTATGATTTTATTTTAGTAAATGATGGGTCTATAGAAGATTTAAATAATAAGGTAATTAATATGATGAAAGAGGTGTTATAATGAAAAATTTAACTAGTAATGAAATAAGAAAAATGTTTTTAGATTTTTTTAAAAGTAAAGGTCATTTGATTGTTCCTTCTGCTTCTTTAATTCCGGATAACGATCCGTCCATTTTATGGATTAACGCTGGTGTAGCTCCATTAAAAAAATATTTTGATGGTAGTAAAATTCCTCCTAAAAAAAGACTAGCTAATTCTCAAAAATGTATTAGAACAAATGATATTGAAAGTGTTGGAGATACCTACCATCATACTTTTTTTGAAATGTTAGGAAACTTTTCTATTGGAGATTATTTTAGGAATGAAGCTTTAGAATATGCTTGGGAACTTCTTACTAGTCCTAACTGGTTTGATATAGATAAAGAAAAATTATATGTAACGATATATCCTGATGATAAAGAAACTTATGATAGATGGGTTTCGTTAGGATTAGATAAGTCACACATAATTAAATGTGAAGGAAATTTTTGGGATATAGGACCTGGTCCTTGTGGACCTGATTCTGAAATATTTTTTGATCGTGGAGAAGAATATGATAAAAGAGGTCCGGAATTAATTGAAAAAGAAATCGATAATGATAGATATATAGAAATATGGAATAATGTATTTAGTCAGTTTAATCATGTTGATGGTTTAGATAGAAAAGATTTTCCAGAACTTCCTCATAAAAACATAGATACTGGTATGGGTCTTGAAAGATTAGTATGTGCTTTACAAAATTGTAAAACTAATTATGATACTGATTTGTTTAGGCCAATCATAGATGAAATAGAAAACATATCAGGAGTTAAATATACTGATCAAAAAGAAATTAGATCAATAGCAGATCATGTTAAAACTCTTGTTTTTGCACTTTCTGATGGGGCTACTTTTTCTAACGAAGGAAGAGGATATGTTTTAAGAAGAATTTTAAGACGTGCTTCTCGTTTTGGTAGAAGTCTTGGTATATATGAACCTTTTATGTATAAATTAACTGGTAGTGTTATTAAAATAATGAAAGATTTTTATCCTTATTTAACAGAAAAAAAACAAATGGTGGATAAACAAATAAAGCTTGAGGAAGAAACTTTTTTAAAAACTCTTGATAAGGGAGAAAAAAGGTTAAAAGAATTAACTGAAAAAAATGAAGTAATAACTGGATATGATGTATTTAAATTATATGATACGTATGGTTTTCCATACGAATTAACTAAAGAGATATTAGAAGAAAAAGGAATTGAAATAAATAAAGAAGAATTTGATAAATGTATGGAAAAACAAAGAAAAATGGCTAGGGATTCGGTAAAAAACACATCTGGAATGAACGTACAAGGTGATTTAGTAAACTTTAAAGAAGAAAGTATTTTTACGGGATATGATGAATTAAAAACAAATGCAAAGGTAATTTTTGTAGGAGATTTAAACGGAAATATATCAGATATATATTCTGAGGGAATAGTAATAACAGATAAAACTCCTTTTTATGCTACTATGGGAGGTCAATTAGGAGATATTGGTGTAATAACTTCTAATAATTTAAAAGCAGAGGTAATAAGAACTGAGAAGGCTCCTAATGGTCAAAACATGCATTATGTAAGAATATTAAATGGTGATATAAAGGTAGCTGATGAGGTAACCTTAATCGTTGATGAAGAGCATAGGTTTGATACTTGTCAAAATCATTCAGCTACACATTTACTTCAGCGCTGTCTTCAAGAAGTATTAGGTGATGAAGTAAAACAAGCAGGTAGTTTTGTTAATAATGATATTTTACGTTTCGATTTTAATTATACTGGTAAAATTACTGATGAACAAATAATTAAAGTTGAAGAAAAAGTAAATGAAAAAATAAAAGCTTGTTATCCTGCTGAAATAAAACAAATGAGTATCGATGAAGCTAAAAAAATGGGCGCTATGGCCTTGTTTGATGAAAAATACGGTGATGTTGTTAGGGTTGTAAAATTTGGTGATTCGATTGAATTATGTGGTGGTACACACGTAACTAATACTGGTAATATAAGGAGTTTTGCTATTAAATCTATTGAGTCTAAAGGTCTTAATGTTTATCGAATAGAAGCTGCTTGTGATACAAATTTAGAAATAGAATTGTTTAAAATTATTAAACCATATAATGATGAAATGATCCTTTTGTTAAAAAAGGCTAAAAACATTATAAATGATGCAAAAAAGGATAATATTGATTTATCTTTAGATATTAATATTTCTAATGAAAGACCTAAATGTTATAAAGAAGTATTAGAAAATAAAACTGAGGTAATTAATTTACGTAAGCAAATTAGTGATTTAGAAAAAAAGTATAAAGAAGAATTAACTTTGAAAGAGCTTAAAAAAGCTAATGAATATGTTTCAAATAAATTAACTGGAAAATATGGAGATGTTGTAATACTTAGTTTTAAAAACCATGATATGGAAACAATTAAATCTTTAGCAGGAGCTATTGAATCTAAGTTACAAAATGGTATAGTATTTATTTCTAATATTAAGGAAAATGCGGTTAATTTTGTTTGTAGGTCAAATAACAATTTAAAAAATAATTTTAATGCTGGTTATCTTATAAAAGAAGTATCTAAAATAGCTGAAGGAAACGGCGGAGGAAGCATTTTCTTTGCTCAAGGCGGAGGAACAAGACCTGATAAACTAGAAATTATAGAAAATTACGTTAAAGACATTATTTTATAAAGAAGTAAGAGGTATATCATGAATTTAGAAAGTTTGAATAAACCAAAAAGAAGAAAGTTAAAAAAGAAAATTAAGTTAATGATTATATTAATTGTGTCTTTTATTATAACTATATTAATAGGGATTATTGCTTTCTTATTTTTACTAAGTCCTGTTTCAAATAAAAGTGAAATTATTGAATTTGAAGTAGGTAGTGGTTCTTCGGTTTATAGCGTTGGAAAAAGGTTAGAAGAAAAAGGTATAATTAGAAATTATTTTATCTATAAACTTTATGTAAAACTAAGTGGTATAAATGAGTATAAGGCTGGTTTATATAAAATTGATAAGAGTTATTCGTTAGATAAAATAATAAAATTATTATCAAGTGATAATTATAATAATAAAAGTATTAAAATAACTTTTAAAGAAGGAAAAAATATTAGATGGGTAGCTAAAGAAATAGCAGAAAATACATCAATTAGTGAAAATGATTTTTATGCTAAAATGGCAGATAAAGATTATATTGATTCTTTAATAGAAAAATATTGGTTTTTAACTGATGATATAAAAAATGAAAATATATATTATCCTTTAGAGGGTTATTTATTTGCGGATACTTATTATTTTAATGAAAATCCGAAAGTAGAAGATATAATAACGACCATGTTAGACCAAAGTGATATAATATTTTCTAAGTATAAAGCTAAAATAGAATCTAGCACTTATGGTATACATGAAATTGTTACATTATCATCGATAGTTGAATCAGAAGGTATATATAGTATAGATAGAAAGATGATTGCAGGAGTTTTTTATAATAGATTAAATAAAGGTATGTCTTTAGGTAGTGATGTTACAACTTATTATGCATTTAAAGTAGATATAGGAGAGCGTGATTTAACAAAGGCAGAAATAAATACCTATAATCCTTACAATACAAGGGGACCTTTAATGAATGGTAAATTACCGGTAGGACCAATATCTAATTTTGGAAAATCATCTTTAGAAGCAGTTTTAGAGCCTACCTTAAATGATTATTATTATTTTGTTGCAGATAAATCTGGTAAAACACATTTTTCTAAAACTTATGAAGAACATAATAATATAATTAGAGAGTTAAAATCTACAGGAAACTGGTTAGAATGGTAAAAATTAGAGTTTTTCTCTAATTTTTTTTATACGTATTTAATATTAGAATATCTCATTATTGATATTTCTTTTAATTAATGTTAAAATATAAGTGTCGTGTTAAAGATAGGAGTGATAAGATGTCATCTACAACTTATTTGTTCAACATTGAAAATATTAATGAGGCTTTAGTAAAAGAAACAATTAAAGAGGTTTGTGAAGCTTTAGAAGAAAGAGGATATAATCCTGTTAACCAATTAGTAGGATATTTAATGAGTGGTGATCCAGGTTATATATCAAATCATAAAGAAGCTAGGAATAAAATTCTTAAAATAGATAGAAGTAAAATTCTTGAAATATTAATAAAGGAATATTTAAATTAATGAGGTTCATTGGTTTAGACTTAGGAACAAAAACTCTTGGTGTTGCCATAAGTGATGTAACTGGTACCATTGCAACTGGGCTTAAAACGTTAAGATTTAATGAAAATAAGCCAGAAGAATGTATCTTGGAGTTATCTAGTATTATTAGTTATTATGATGCTAAGGAAATAATAATTGGTTTACCTAAAAACATGAATAATACTATTGGTGCAGCTGCTAAAAGAACGGAATCTTTTATAAATATACTTAAAGAAGTTTATAACTTACCAGTTCATAAACAAGATGAAAGATTATCTTCAGTTAGTGCTAATAACGTATTATTACAAGCTGATGTTTCAAGAAAAAAAAGAAAAGAAAAGGTAGATACTGTTGCAGCTACAATAATTTTACAAAATTATTTAGATATAAGAAAGGAAAAGGAAAAATGGAAAACAAAGAATTAAAACAGGATAATACATTTACTATCGTAAATGATAATGGGGAAGAAATAAAATGTGAAATTTTATTTACTTATGAAGATGAAAAAACTAAGAAAAATTATATGGCCTATACTGATAACACTTTAGATGAGGAAGGAAATACAAAAGTATATGCATCTATTTATAATCCAAAAGAAGAAAATCCAGTTTTACTTCCAATTGAAACTGATGAAGAATGGAAATTAATTGAAGGTATTTTAACTTCTCTTACAAGTGAAGAAAACGATGATAAAAAGGCAGAATAAACTGTCTTTTTTTGTTGTAAAACGTTGATTTTTTAATTATTATAATGCTATAATTATTTAAGAATTTAGGTGGTGTTAATATGGATAATGATTATTTAATTAAAAAGATGGAAAAATATGCTGATGAAAAAGGTATACCTATAATGGAAAAAGATGGTATTAACTTTTTATCTGAATTCGTTAAACTAAATAAAATTAAGAACATCTTAGAAATAGGATGCGCTATTGGATATTCTGCTATTAACATGGCATTAGTAAGTGAAGATATTACGGTAACCACTATTGAAAGGGATAAAGATAGGTATATCGAAGCTGTAAAAAATATTAAAAATGCTAAATTAGATCACAGAATAACGCTTGTGTTAGCAGATGCGCTAGATTTTAATACAGATGAAAAATTTGATCTTATTTTTATAGATGCTGCAAAAAGTCAATATTTAAAATTTTTTAATAAGTTTTCAAACAACTTAACTCAAAAGGGTTACATTATAACAGATAATATAAAGTTTCATGGTCTTGCTTTTTCTGATAAAACAAAATTATCTAGGAATTTAAGACAATTAATTGGAAAATTAGAAAATTATATAGATTTTTTGAATAATAATAAAGAGTTTAAAACACGTTTTTTTGATGTAGGAGATGGAATTGCTATTTCTAGAAGAAGGTTAGATAATAATGAAACAAATAATTCTAAAGATAAATAAAGAAGAAGAAATCTTATACCCATGTGATGGGTATATTTTAGGTGTTAGAAATTTTTGTATATGTTTTGGTAAAACATTTACCTTATCTGATATTGAAAAAATTAGATTAAATAATCCTGATAAAAAAGTTTTTGCTTCTTTAAACAGACCAATTTTTAATAACGAAATTGAAAAATATAAAAAGATATTAAAATCACTTGATACAATTGGATTAGACGGAATTATTGTAGGGGATATAGCTTCGTTAACATATGATTTAAAAACACCTATTATATTAGATCAACTTCATCTAAATAATAGCTTTCTATCCGTAAAATATTATCTTAATAATGGTTGTTGTGGTACTTTTTTAACAAATGATATAACTCTTGATGAAACTAACGAAATAATAAGAAATAATAAGGATGCTTTAATATTTAAACAAGTGTTTGGTTTACCACATTTATCAACATCAGTAAGAAACTTAGTTAGTAATTATCTAACTCATTTTAAAAAGATAAAAAAAAGTGATATTTATAAGATAGTAGAAGATAATAAGGACGATGAATATGTTATTTTTGAGGATTATTTTGGAACCCATATTTTAAGTTCTAATCCAATTAATTTATTAGGTAAGCTATCATTAATAGAAGATTGTTTTTTTGTTTTTGATGGATATTTGTTAGAAGATTATAAATGGGTATTAGAAGCTTTTATAAATAATAATGTTTCTTTAAAAGATAAAATAGATAAAACTTTTAACGCTAATGAAGGGTTTATAAATAAAAAAACTATTTATAAGGTGAAGAATAATGATTAAAAAGCCAGAACTTTTAGCACCTGCGGGGAGTTTAGAAAAATTAAAATGGGCAATTAATTATGGTGCGGATGCTGTTTATTTAGGTGGTACAAAATATAGTTTAAGAGCTAATGCTAAAAATTTTACAATTGATGAAATAAGAAGTGGTGTTAATTATGCTCATAAAAAAAATGCAAAGGTATACGTTACGGTTAACATTGTTTTTCATGATGAAGATGTTACTGGTTTAGGAAATTATTTAAAAGAATTAGAAGATGCTAATGTTGATGCAATTATATTTAGTGATCCTTTAGTAATTGATGTAGCTAAAAAATATGCTCCAAAACTATCTTTACATTTAAGTACCCAAGCTTCGGTATTTAATAAAGATGCAGCCTTATATTATGCTAAAAAAGGGGTACAAAGAATAGTACTAGCAAGGGAATGCTCTTATCTTGATATAAAAGATATTATTGAATCTACTGGTATAGAAATAGAGTGTTTTATTCATGGAGCAATGTGTACTAATATATCAGGTAGGTGTGTTCTTTCTAATTATTTTACCAATCGTGATGCTAACCGTGGAGGTTGCTGTCAAGTATGTAGGTTTAATTTTAACTTGTATGATAATAAAAATAACCTTATTTCTGATGGTCCAAATTTTTCTATTGCGCCAAAAGATTTATCTTTAGTTAAGTATTTAAAGGAAATGATTGATATTAATGTTGCATCATTTAAATTAGAAGGAAGAATGAGATCTATTTATTATGTTTCAACAATTGTTAATGTTTATAGACGTTTAATTGATATGTATTGTAAAAAAACGTTAGATAAAGCATATATTAATAAAGCTATAAAAATATTATATAGATGTACTAACAGGGATGTTGCACCTCAGTTTTTTAATAAAAAACCTGGAGAAAAACAGCAGTACTATGCAAACAGAAAAGAAGACTCTAATCAAGACTTTTTAGGAATAATAAAAGGCTATGATGAAAGTAAAAAAGAAATTATAGTAGAACAAAGAAATTATTTTAAAAAAGATGATAGGGCAATTATTTTTTCTCCTACTAAAGATTATTATCCAATAATAATAAAAGAAATAAAAGATGAGGATGGTAATTCTTTAGAAGCGGCACGTCATCCGAATGAAATAATAAGAATTCCTTGTGCTGAAAAAATGCCTGTAAATGCTATTATGTGTGTCAACTTTTTAGATTGACAAAAGTAAAAAAATATAGTATTATTGTAGCTAGTTTGTTTATAGAGGTGAACTTATGAAAAAAGATGAAAAACAGATATATTTAACAAGTGAAGGTTTCTTAAAGCTAGAAGAGGAATTAAATGAAGCAAAAACTGTTAAACGTCCTGAAATTATAAATGCTATTAAGGAAGCTAGGGCTTTAGGAGATTTATCAGAAAATGCGGAGTATTCTTCAGCTAGGGAAAATCAAGCAAAATTGGAAGCTAGAATAAAAGAAATTGAATATACTTTAGAACATGCTATAATTATAGAAAATAAAGTTAACGGACAAATAGATGTAGGTTCAGTTATTACTATTAAGTATGATGATGGAGAAGAAGAAGAATATACAATAGTTGGAACTAATGAAGCTGATCCTTTTGAAAATAAAATATCAAATGAATCTCCAATTGCCAAAGCTGTTATCGGCAAAAAACAAAAAGATAAAGTTTTGGTTGAATCTCCAAATGGAAGTTTTGAAGTAGAAATAGTTAAAGTAGCATAATGCTTGCTACTTTTTATTTACAGTATTATAATAAATGCTTGTAAAAGAAATTTAAATAAGTTATAATACTAATTGTTTTTAAGGAGGAATATTATGGCTGAAAACAAAGCTAAAAATATCCACGAAGTAAAAGTTACTATAACTGGTGATGAGTGGAAAAAAATATTAGATGATACATTTAAAAGGGTTATTAAAACGGTTAAGATTGATGGGTTTAGACCAGGTAAAGCTCCAAGAGATGTTTTTGAAAAAAAATATGGCAAACAATCTTTAGTAGTAGAAGCGGTTGATTCTTCTATGCAAGATGCCTATAAAAAAGCATTAGAAAAGTTTAAAAAGGATCCTATAATACAACCTACTGTTGCAATAGAAAAAGCAGATACTGAAGGTGTTACTTATGTATTTACATTTACTACTAAACCAGATGTTAAAATAAAAAAATATACTAACTTAAACGTAAAAAAAGAAAGTGTTAAAGTAACCGAAAAAAACGTTGAAGAAGAAATAGAAAAATTAAAAAAAGAATACGCTGATTTACAAGTAAAAGAGGGAAAAGCTGAAAAAGGCGATACCGTTATAATCGATTTTGAAGGATTTGATAATGGTAAAGCTTTTGAAGGTGGTAAAGGAGAAAATTATTCTCTAGAACTTGGTAGTAATTCTTTTATTCCTGGTTTTGAGGATGCTTTAATAGGTGTTAAAGCAGGTGATGAAAAAGACATAAATATAAGTTTTCCAAAAGATTATCATGCTGAAGAATTAAAAGGAAAACCAGTTGTATTTAAAGTAAAGGTTCACGAGGTAAAAACCAAAGTATATCCAGAACTTAACGAGGAATTCTTTAAAGATTTAGGTTTAGAGGATGTTAAAAATGTAGATGAACTTAAAAAGACAATAAAAGATACGATGACAGAGCAAAAAAATTATGAAGTAGAAAATAAATATATTGATGATTTATTTGAAGCTTTATTAAAAGAAACTAGTGTTGACGTACCTCATGAGTTGGTACATGAGGAAATAGATCGTATGGTTAGTCAATATGAAGAACGCTTAAAAATGCAAGGTATAACTTTAGACCAATTCTATAAGTTTACTAATTCAAACGAGGAACAACTAAAAAATCAAATGCATGAAGAAGCTGAAAAAAGGGTAAAATTAAGGTTTGCTATTGATGAGATAATAGCATTAGAAAAAATAGAAGTTACCGAAGAAGAAGCTTTAAAAGACGCTGAAGAAAAGTCTAAGAAACACGCAATGGATAAAGATGAATACGTTAAGGCGTTTGGCGGTATAGAAATGCTTAAATATGACTTAAAGGTTCAAAAGGTATTAGACATATTAAAAAGCTAAGTAGTCTAATTTTATAATAAACAAAAGGTGAGAAAAAAATATTTTCTTACTTTTTTTTTAAAATTTATAGGGAGTTTTTTAAATAAAAGAAGAATAATTAAGGTGAGAGGACCTATAAATTGGGCTAGTAGCTTTCCACTTTTTCTTAAAAAAGAAAGGGTGGTGATGCTTATGAAAAAAGAAA
>CANQBL010000006.1 GCA_947589105.1 uncultured Bacilli bacterium
AGGATTATTTGCCTAATTTTGGTATGAAAAAATAACAGAGATTATTTATTTTCTGTTATTTAGGTCTGAGTAGTAACAGACTTTTTTCTAGCTAAATTTAATTATTAAATTTCTTCATCATTTATTACTTTTAAAATATTATCATTTGATAATTTTTTAAACTTTTCTTTTCCAATAATTAATTGTATCTTCTTTTTTATAACATCAAAATTATCAAATAAAGATGAGTTTTTTCTATGTACATCAGTTGCCATAAAAGTTACCATATCTTTTTTTAATAAGTACGTAATTAACTTTTGAGCTTCTTTTCCATAATTTCCCATTATACTACCGTAATTTGATTGGAATAACACCTTACTTTCGTATAATTTATCTACTTCCTTATAATTTTCTTGGAAATATGAATATCTTTCAGGATGAGCTATTACGGGTATATAACCTTTTAATTTTAATTCATATATGTAATCTTCTACGTTATTTACTTTATTATATAAAGGGAACTCTATTAATATATACCTTGATTTATTTAAAGTTGTAATTTCTTTTGACATAACTAAATCATTAATATCCTCAGTTATGTATACTTCATTACCTAAAAAAAGATCAATATCTATGTTTTCTTCTATTAATCTTTTTCTTAAAACATTTAGTCTTTGTTTTTTATCACTATTATTTTTTACATAGTTAGATCCTTTTATATAATGAGGAGTTAATATAATTTTATCAAATCCTATTTTCTTTAGGTTTTTAATTGTTTCAACTGAATCTTCAATAGATTTACAACCATCATCTATATCAAATAATACGTGTGAATGACAATCTATCATGTATTTATCTCCTATTCATAGTAATAATTTCCATACTTACTTCTTGCTTTAGGAACACTATTAATTACTACGCCCGCTAATTTAGCTCCCACGTTTTGTAATAACTTTTTAGTATTTTCTAAATCTGCAACATCCGTTGATCCATACTTACTTACTATTATTACTTTATCTGCTTTTTTTGATATTACTAAAGCATCAGATAGCCCATTAACTGGTACACTATCTAATATTATGCAATCAAATACTTTTCTTAAATCATTTATTAACTTACTAAATCTTTCTGATGAAAGTAACTCAGAAGGATTAGGAGGCACAACACCACGAGGTAATACGTATAAATCCTTTATCTCAGTTTTTTGAATATAATCTTTATAATCAACGTCTTCATCTAATTTAACAATTAGGTTAGATAATCCTTTTTTATTTGATACTTCAAATATTTTATGAGTTCTACCAAGTCTTAAATCACAATCTATTAATAATACTTTTTTATTATTTTGTGCAAAGGCAATACCTAAATTACTACTAATAAAACTCTTTCCCTCTCCTGGTACTGAACTTGTTACCATTATTATTTTCGCATCATCATCTACTAAAGAAAACTCTAAGTTAGTACGAATGGTTCTTATGTCTTCACTAATAGTAGACTTTGGTCTTTTATAAACTATTAATTCGTCTCTCATGTTATTTAGCCCCCTTCTTATAATCCTGAACGGTTCCTAACACAGGAAGGTTAATCTTTGTTTCTATTTGTTCAGCATTCTTAACTGTTCTATCAAAATAATATAAAACAAATACTAGGCCTAGCCCCAATACCAAACCAACCATTAAAAATAATATGGTTTGTTTTGGAATATTTATGTTAGAAGCAGTTGTTGCTTCTTCTGCTTCATCTAATATATTAACATTTGATATACTATATAACTCTGGTATTTCATCTTCAAATACCTTAGCAGTTTCATTTGCTATTTTTTTTGCGTTTTTCTTATTAGTATCCGTTACCGTTATTTTTATTATTTCCGTATTAGTAACTGATGAAACCTCAATTTTATTATATAAATCACCATAAGAATAATCTAAGTTTAAATTATTTTTTACTTGGTTTAATATTCTTTTACTTTTAACTATTTCAGCATAAGTACTAACTAGGTTTTTATTAAGTGATACCTCGTTATAAGTAAGCTCACTATTATCACTAACAAGTACGATCGTAGAAGAAGATTTATACAAAGGAACTTCTATAAATATTCCATATAAACATCCTACTATACCTATTAATAGTGTTATTAAAATAATTAAAGATATTTTATTTTTAAAATAATTTAACATTTCTTTAATATCAATAGTTTCCATACTAACCACTCCTTACATTCCTAAATCATAAAAGGTCTTACCTTCTATTATCATATTTATTACGTCTTTTGCTTTATTAACCGTGTTCATATCAGGTTCCATTACATAAAGCATTGTACTTCCCATACTATAAGTATAATTATGAGAATCATAACCATTTAAATTAAATGATTCAACTTGCCAGCTTTTCATATCTTTCATTTGAAGTTTTATAAACTCTTTTACAACGTCATTAGAAGCGTTCGTCTCAAAGTTATTTCTTAAATTGTTTAAGATACTACTATACTTAGTTAGGATGCCACTTGAAGATTGGACCTTACTTATTATCGCCTTTATTACCTCTTCTTGGTTTTCACCTCTGTGTCTATCTCCTGTTTGATAAGAATGTCTTTCTCTTGCAAACCTAAGCGCACACTTACCATCAACGTTATTATATCCTTTTTCTATGTTACAAAAACTTAAATTTTGATCTGAGTATATACTTATTCCGCCTATTTGATCAACTAAGTTAACAACCGTATCAAAATTAACCCTTGCATAATAATCAATGTTTATTAGTAATAAGTCTTCTATGGTAGTAATTGATTTATTAATCCCATATATACCAGCATGAGTTAATTTATCTTTAACACCAGTTGTACCATGTAATTGTACGTAATAATCCCTTGGTATTGATGTTAATAATACCTGCCTGGTTTTTGGATTAACCGTTATAATTATATTAACGTCACTTCTACTTACCTTTGATATGGCTCCATTAGTATCAATACCACTTACGTAAAGAATAAATGGTTCATCTACTATTTTTTTATCGCTTTTTTCTACAACATCATCTTTAGGTAATTTAATTGTTTTTATTACTCTTACCTTTTTGGTAAAGCTATCATCTTCACCTTCAAATGAATATTCACCTATATCACTTATTATTATAGCATCTATTTTTTTACTATATAAACTACTTACTAACCCATTATTTGTTTCATAAACTTTTTTCTCATAATTAATCTTTATCTTATCTAATACATTAGGATTTATTTCATCTGTGGTACCAATTAATTTTCCTTTTAAATCACTAATAGTATTATACTTACTATCTTTCATAACAATTACATAATAATAGTCATATTCTTTTTTCGTATTACCAAAATTATCAATAAAATTAATGGTTGAACTCAAATAATAAATACCTAATATGCTAATTATCATTATAACAGTGCTTATTATATATAAAATTATTTTAATGATTTTACTTCTTAGTTTTAATAAACATACTATAATAGCAATTATAATTAAAAATACAAAAATAAAGGCAAACGTTAAAACTTTATTAGATAACAAACCTAAATCATTTAATAAATATGATAAATAACCATAAATTAAACATAATATAACACTAAAAATTATATTAAAAACTTTCATAAAATCACCCGTAAGGTAATTATATCATAAAATATGATTAATTACTATAAAAATAAAATAGGTTTTAAACCTATTTTAATGTTTCTTTTTTATGTATAAAACATCTACTACTAAAAAGATAATAAGAATTATTAAAACACCATACCATCCATTTTTAATACCATGATTATTTTCTTTATCATCATTTGAAGTAGTTGTTTTTACAACTTTACTTTTAGTTGTCTTATCAGTTTTTTTCTTAGTTACATTAACCTTATATACCCTTTGTTTTCCATCTTCAGACTTAACGGTTACCGTTATTGTATTTTTAGTTTTATTTAAGCTTTGATTAGATACTGTAACACTTGCACTAGCATCTTCTGCGGTTGCCTTTAAATCAAGTTCTTTAACACTACTATCAACCGTTACGTTATACTCTAACTTATCTTTATTAAATTCTAAGTTAGCTAAAGATGACTCTAAACTAGATAAATAATTGTTATCAGATAATTTGTTACTAATCGTTATCTTTAACTGAGCATTTTCTAAATTAACCAACTGATTTTGAGTAATTGACGCTTTAGTTAATCTTATGTATCCTTCAGAACCTATTGGTGCTCCTTCTTTGGAAACTAGTGTAACACTTGCTACTACAGTACCAGATTTTTGAGGGGTTTTAGACTCTAATTCATAATTACTTCCTGGTGTTGTTGTTGTGTTTCTAACAAAAGAATCATTATATTCTACCGAATAAAAACCAACGTAAGAAGATGTTGTAATCAAATTAAAATTAACCTTCGTAAAATCCTCATCAGAATCAACTATAATGTCAAACTTTTTAGTACCACCAGGCGCTATATTAGCAGAATCAACATCAAATCTTATTTTATTTTCTGCTTTAACACAAATTGGAAAAATTAGCATAATTAAAATCATAATTTTAAATAACAAACTTTTTCTCATATTAATCACCATTACCTTATTCATTATTATCTAATTCATTTTTAGTACTAAACTTATACTTATTAATAGTCATGCCATAAACAAATATATAACATAGCCAGTATATCCATATCATTAAAATAATTAAGTTAGATAAATTACCATAAAACCTTGAGTAATTTGCTATATTAGTAACATAAAACGAAAAACCAAAAGTAGATAAAACCCATACTATGGTAGTTAAAAGTGCCCCTTTATTAACACTATGACTTGGAATATTAACATTTGGTGCTATTGTATATATAATTTTTACACAGAAAAATATTATAAAAAACACAAAAGGCCATTTTACAAGCGTATAAATTATATTAATAAAAGGATGTACGCTTTTATTTATTTCTGCTAAATAAGAAACTAACCTACCACCAACAGTTAAGGTTCCAACTAATCCAACCACTAAAAATACAAGAATAACAAGAATTAATATAGCCTTTATCCTTGTCCTTAGAAAATTAGATTGCTTACCATTATATATTTGAGTTGATGCAACTATTATTGAATGAGTTGCTTTAGAAGCTAGATAAAACGCCATTATAATAAATATAAAATCAATTGCACCAGCTTTTTGCTGTTCTAAAATCCATGTAACTATACTATCCACACCACTTGGAGTATAATGTTTAATAAAATTTATTATAATGTCAAAATTAAGAGATAACTTTGATATTACCATAACTAATATACTAGCCAGTGGAATGATTGATAAAATTACAAAAAATGATATTTGTCCAGGTAAAATAGCCATTAAAGGAGTACTCATTAAATTAATATTTTCCTTTACTGAACCTTTAATTTTTTCTTTTGATTCCTTCATTTTACACCTTACTTACTGTTATTATTCATTTCCTTATTAGCCCTTATTTCTAAAACAGCTTCATTTATAGCATCATCTATTGTTTTTATATCATCTTCAATCATACTATAACCAAGTGTTGCACCATAACCATATGGTAATTCACCTAATTCTTTATATAATTTTCTCATGTAAGAAACAACTTTACTTTTTTCATAACCAACCATGTAAATTAAATACTCATTACCATCAGTTCTTATAATATCACTTTGATCTAGTTGATTTTTTATTAAAACATTAGCAGCAAGACGAATTAACTTATCCCCTTCTTCATGGCCATAAACATCATTTACATGACGTAAATTATTTAAATTAACTACTATTATTGCCTGAGGATAAATAGAATTGTTTTCCCAGCTTTTAAAATTTTTATTTAAATAATTACGATTTTTTAAAGAAGTAAGAGGATCAATATATCTAATAGTTTCTTCTCTTTTTACCTTCTTTTTAAGTTTTATTTTTTTCTTTGCAAAAAGCCAAACTATAAATAACAATAATACAATTGCAATAACATATAAATAATTATAACTTATTTCTTTAGACTGAGATTTAAAATCTTTCCATGCAACATTATATAATTGTTTATAATTAATGATTTCCATATATGTTACAAATAATTTTTTAAAGGTGCTATTTTCATTTACATCCCTAATTAAATATCCATAATCAAGATTTTCTTTATCATTATATATAACACGGTAATTAGATAACTTACCATCTTTATACATTTCATAAACGTTTTTATCAAGAACAATTATGCTATCTTTATTCAAACTATTAATTAGTTGTTCAACTCTATCAAAAGACTTAACTTTTGCCTTAGACTGTTTTTGTATATACTTCGCTAACGTACTATTAGTTGTTACAACACTCTTATCATTTAAAGATCTTATAGAGTTAACAACAACATTAGTTTTTGTATTATAAACAAGCACAACATATTCTTCATCATAAGGAGAAATAGTCTTTGAATAATTTCCACTTAACGAAGAATAATTATAATAATTAGGAGCAATATCCACTTTACCAACATTAAAATCTTTAGTTAAATCCTTAATAGAACGATATTTTTTAATACTAAAACTTGCACCAGTTAACTTACCAAAAGAATTTATAAAAGTACTATCTAATCCTATTAATTTATTATTAATAGTATTAGTATATGGTTCATTTTCCAAATAACCAAAAACATATTTCTTACTTAGAAAATCAGCTTTTGATTTTTCAGATATATTATTTTCAATTAATAATAATTCCATTAAAGCTTCATTATACTTATTTTCAAGATTATTATTTTTATATTCTATAAAGTTTTTTCTAATAATACTAGATAAATTCTTATCAGTGTCCTTAGAAGTTTTTAATACGTATGCTTCTTTTAACTCAGTCATATTATAAACTACATGATAAGAATTAGATATTATAAATGATACATATCTAGTTTTTGGAATGGCAATATAATCCACACTATCATTAGAAAGAGCATCTTTCATTTCATCAACGTTTTGATATGAAGTATAAGTTACCGAATTAATAGATGGTACAAAATAACTTACTTGTGCCAAATCTTTACTTAAAACTCCTACTTTTTTATTAACAATGCTACTAGGATCAGTTATTTTTTCTTCCTTTTTACCGACTAGTACATAATAATCTTTAAAAAATACCATATCATCATCGTTTAACTTATTAACTTCCTCTCCGTTAATAACTTCAAAATATAAATCATTTTGAACAACATCAGATTGAGCATCATAAGAAATCATATTAAATGATAATCCTGTTTTTTCTTCTAGTTCTTTTATATAGTCAAAGAAAACTCCTTCACCTTCACTACTAAAAGCTGGTATATTATTTGCAATAGAAACATTTATTACATCTTTTTTATTGTTTTCTATCCATTTCTTTTCAACTAAATTTAATTTTGTATTTTTACTTGAACCCCTACTAAAATTAATAAGGAGAATTAATATAACAACAAGTCCCGCAATTAAAATTCCCGCTAGCCATTTACTATTCTTTTTCTTTCTCATTTTAATCACCTCTTAAAGTTCATCAAAGGTTATTGCTTCTTTATTCTTATGCTTATAACCTATTACTGGATAAACTTCGCTTCCTTCTTTACTTTGTATTGCATAAAAAGTAATATCATAATAGTTCTTAACTTTATCACTAACAAACCCCAACATTTCATTAAAACTATTTTTTATATCCTCATTAGTTACCCCATCTTCAAAGGTAGCAAAAAACTTTATTAACCTACCTTTAACATTTATTTTAAGAGAGGAAACACCTTGCAAATCAAAAGATTTTTTTATAACTTCTTTCTTTTCCTTATTAGTAAACTCATTTTCTTTTATATCCCTTAATCTAACCCCATAAGTAGCTTTTTGTGAATCTGAGTAAAACAATGACTTATATAATACAAAAAGTATTATAAGCACCAACAATACCAATAAACCTATTTTAACTTGTTTATTGTACTTTTTTATAAACTTTTTTATCTTCGGCACCATTAAATCAGCCTCCTATACGATAAATATTATACTATAAAATGCATATTATTTCCACTTTAATTATATTTTTCATTACAAAACTTATTTTAAAACCTTTAAAAAGTCTTTATTTATAACAAATTTAGACAAAATATTTAAATTTATTTTGTAAAAAAGCTTAAAAAAAATATATTAAAATAATTAATATACTTTTTTAAAACTAGCGTTTAAATTTACTTTTATATTCTTCTTTAGTTATAGAATATGATAGTATGTCATTACGTTTACCATCACTATCAATAAACCTACCCCTTAAAGTGCCTTCATATTTAAGGCCACACTTTTGCATTACTTTGCCACTTGCAGGATTTAAAGAACAATGCTTTGCAGAAATAACATATGCATCACATTCATCAAATAAATACTTTATTACAGCATCTAAACATTCGCTAGCATATCCTTTACCCCAATATTTTTTACCATAACAATAACCTATTTCGCATGCACCATGATCTAAAGTCTTTTTAGATACAACATCTATGGAACCTATTATTTCGCTAGTATCCTTTAGCTGTGCAACCCATTTATAAGTTTTATTACTCTCATAAGACTTTATCCATTCTTCTAACAATTCCTTAGTTTCTTCAACGCTTTTATGTGGCTGCCACGTAACATACTTAGCAACATCAGGATCATTACACCAATTTTCGTATACTAATGGAGCATCTTCTATTTTAAATTTTCTTAATAATAGCCTTTTTGTTTCTAAATTTTTTGTTCCTAAATCTTTCATTTTATCACCCTTCTTTTTTATTAAATTACCATATATTTATCTAGATATTTTTTTAGATAATTCTAAAGCTAAGGTCATAACCTCTTTTTTCTTATCCAGCTTTGTTAATCCATTTAAGCTTCTTTCTTCCCAAACTGCGGCATCTAAATTATCCCCTGCGTAGTAAAAAGTGAAATAATCAGCTCCTAATTTTTTGCATACTGCTGCTATAACAGCACCTTCCATCTCTACGCAAACCGCACCATTTTTTCTATAATACTCAATTTTTTCTTTAGTTTCTCTATAAATAGCATCAGTTGTCCAAGTATAACCTTCAGTATAATTAAAATTATACTTTTTTAATACATCAATAAATTCATCTTTATATTTTAAATTCATATCAATAGTATCACCACAATCAACATAATGGTAGCTGGTTCCATCTTCTTTAAATCCTTTAGTTGGAATTATAATAGAACAATCTTCTATTTTAGAATATAAAACTCCGCAATTACCAAAAATTATAAACTTATTTACTCCAGATGCATGAAGTTCTTCTATGTCCGATGCTATCCAAGGGCCACTTACTCCAGCCATAAAGAAAGTTATTTCTTTATCTTTATATTTTAACTTGTACACTTTTCTTTCCATATTTGCAGTTGATAAAATCCCAATAGCCTCACATGGAAATTTACTTATAACATCTTCATATAAATGACTAGAAAAAACTCCAACAGCAGTTTCAGGTAAATTACTTACATAGCCTTCATTATTCAATCTTTTTATTCCTTTTGGTTTTATAAAACCTTCTTCATTACTATACCTTATCATTTTAGCACCTTCTTTTTTTAAATATAAAAGCACGGAAAATCACTAATTTAGTGACTCCGTGCTTTAGTACGTGTAGGTAAATACCCTTTGAGGCTAAGATATAAATCTTTACTCAAACTCACTTCTTGTTAAAAGAATAACAATATTAATATTTTTTGTCAAGCAATTTTATACCATTAATTATTGTCAATATATGTTGTTTTATCATTATCACATATTCTTTTAATTTTTCCTTTAAAAATTAAGAAACAATTTCCGTATATTTTATTATTTAATATATACGAACCATCTTCTAAACCATATATTTTTCTATTAAAGGATTCGGCGATTATAGCATCTTGCTGAACCTTGCTTCTTGTTTCATTAAAATGTGGCTCGATATTAACATCAGTTAAATCTAATCCCTTTAAAATATATGGCTTTTTAAGATCTTCTTCCGTCTCAGGACTATTAAAAACAACCTTTGAGCAATTAATAGAACCAGCACTAATTCCAACAATACAACAATCAATATTTTTTAAATATTTTGATAGATCTATATTGTTAAAAAATTGATTTTGTTTATATGCATCTCCTCCACCTAAAATAATCAAAGAACTATCTTCTAAAATTTCTTTAATATGGCCCAAATTTCTACAATCTAGTACAATATATTTTTTGAATTTTATACCAGAAAGATTTAAAGCACCTACGTATAAATCTATATATTTATCATTTTTTTCATAATCATTAGGATCACTTGGAATATAAATAAATTTATTATATTTTTTTATTTTATATTTTAAATTCTCTAAAAATTTATTTGAGTTATCAAAAGAAGTTGGAATTTTTATATCATTAATTTTTTTATATCCACCAATGTTACTTGTTAAAAATAGCTCCATGATTATCACCATCCATTATCTTTATAATCTATTTTCTTAGACATAGTAACCATTCTATTATGATAATTATTTTTAATATAAAATGATTTTCCAAAATCATTATATCCAAAAACATCTATGTTAATTGTTTTACAATCGCAGCTTTTAAAATAATCTTCCATTTTTTTAAGAAGTTTACTACCAATACCTTTACTTCTTGTATTTTTTGTAATTACAAGTTCAATAACTTCACCCATATTGTTTAATCTTTCATAGTCGAAATCAGTACACGGTTTTCTAATTACGCCAATTATTAGACCTATTACTTTATCTTGATTTACAGCCAAATAAACTTTACCATTATTATTTTTTACTTCATCCATATCCTTTTTAAAAATCTTTTCTTTATAATCATCATTAATAATATTAAAATGATATGGGTCTATAGATACAATATATTCTTGAAGTTCTTTCAAAAGATGTTTTACATCTTCTGTATATTTATCACTATATTCAATTATACTCATAATACTATTCCTTATTATATGTTTAATCCTTTTCTCTAATTATAATATGAAATGTTTCTTTATTATTTATTATTTCATTTTTTATTTCTTTAGGTAATAAATTACAGTCTTTAAGTTCATCTAAATTTATCCATTTAAAATGATGATGGACCAATCCTTCTTTGTCATTTTCAATTCTGTCGTAGTCAATCTTATTATAATCATTATTATCTACTAAACTTACTTTGTAATAAAAATCAATCCCATGAGTTCTTTGTTTTTTAAAATTAGTAAAGAAATTTTCTATTACACCCATAAATGAATCTATTTTAAAATCTAAATTGATTTCTTCGTTTAATTCTCTAATCATTGCTTCTTCAGATGTTTCCCCTATTTCTACATAACCACCAGGTAAGCAATAAGAGTTTTCATCATATTTGTTAACTAATATTTTATTATCAGATATAAACACACCAGAAACTCTTACTTTAAACTTATACTTATCAGTTATTATTTTAATATCTTGTCTCATATAACATCCTTTCTTCTTAATTATTCTTTTGCTTTTATTACTACGCACATACAATTATTAAATTCTGGAATTACTTTTGATATCATAACATTTTTTATTGTATTTGTATATTTCTTTCATATTTTAAAATTCACTTATTAATCTTTCAGAAATAATTGTAGCATTTTTATATAAATATCTACATATGTTGGTTCTTAAAAAACCAAATTGTAATAGTTCTTTATTATTATTTTTTAAGTATTGTTTATAACCATATGAACTATTTAATAATTGTATCATATAAAGGTATGGCATATATTTAAAATCATATTTATTTAAATTTACATATTTACAAACCTCTTTTACGTAATCAATAAGTATATCTATATTAAATTCACCATTCTTCGCGTTTTTGTCTATATAACTATAAGACCTAATTATTTCCCATACTACTGGCATTTTACAAGCCGAAACAAAATCAATTATAGCATTAATCTTTTCTTCTTTATAAATGAATTGCATTACACTATAATCACCATGGGTTCCTTTTATAGTCAAATTTCTCATTTCGTCTAATTTTAATTTCTTTTTAACATCATTTATCATATATATTTTTTCTTCCAAATCATTTCTTATTTTTATGCTTATTTCATCCTTATCATTTAAATTATTTAAAATATTATTATAAGTATTAATAGCATTATCAAAATTTTCATTTGAATACCATGAAGAAATATCACTTGTAGGAAGATTGTAATCAATATCTTCTAAACCTTTTATAATCTTTCCTAAATAATATGCTGATTCAATAGTCTGATTATAATTTCCATTGTTAGGATCAATTGTATAACCCTCTATAAATTTTTGAACTATCATTGTTTTTTCTTTATATAAAAATGAATAATTCCCATCTAGACATTTTACATATTCTGGAACTACTATATCTTTTTTTTTCAAATGATTTATTACTTTAATTTCCTTTTCAATTTGTTCTTTACTATACCTTGATTGAAATTCTTTTAAAATAAATTCATCATTGTTAAGTGAATATATGTTAGCACTTCCACGATTTAATTTTTTTATATCATTAATATTTATTCCATATTTTTCTTTTATAATTTTAATAATTTCATTATCATCTAAAAAAACTGTTTTTTCTACCATAAAATTTTCTCCTTTGTATTTTTAATACATCATGAGAATCTTCTCTCACGTAATAAGAATCAATATCTAAACCTATTTCTCAAAAAGATAAATTCTATATTTTCAATTGATTACTAAACATTTTATCTGCGGGGTATCATAATTAATTCTTGTTTTATTTTTTCTTTTCCTTGAACTTTACATAATTCTTAGAAACATTTTCTCCTTTAGTTATTTTGATTTTAAATCTTCCATCGATTTTTTTAAAGTAAAAATCATACTCAAGCTTGGGGGGGTTAAATTGAAAGGTCTTTTCAAAATTTTTTCCATTACATTTTAAAGTTGAAATTTTATCTAATGGTTTTTTATCTTTGTATTTTTTAGAGAAATTAAAAAAATCTTACTTCATATTTTCTATTGAATTTCTTTCAAGCTCTAGTATAAATAATAACATTATCTTTATGTATAAATTTTATCATGTTATTATTAATTGTTCAATTATAAAATTTTCAATATGGAAAGTAAATATACAACATTATAATTATTATATATTAGAAATTTATATATTGCAAAATTTATTACAAAAAAGTATAGTATATTTATAAAAGAAAGAAAAAATCCCAAGAAATTTTGGAGGTGCTAAAATGAACATAATTTTTATGAGACATGGTGAAGCAACTGATAACGTTAATGAATTAATATCGGACAAAGAGATATATTGGTCTGTGTTAACTAAAAAAGGAAAAAATATTGTTTTAGAATCCATAGAAAATCTTCCAAAAAAGGTTGATAAAATATACGTTTCCCCTTTTCCAAGAACAATTGAAACTGCTCATTTTGTTTCCAAAAAATTTCCTAAAACAGAAGTAATAATTGAAAAAAGATTACATGAAATATATCACGGAAAATATTCTGGTCAAAAAAATAATGAAGATCTTGATAATACTAGACTAAAGCAAATTGATGGAGATTATTTTGTAAGATTTGGTGAATATGGTGAAAATAAATTTGATATAGAAACTAGATTATGTGATTTTTTGAATGATGTTTATAAAAATAATTTTGATGACAATACAGTAATAATTATTTCTCATGGTTCAATAACCTCTTATATGAAAAGAATACTAAATATTAAAACACCACACATTAAAACAGGAAAGATAGAAGAATTCATTAATGTTGATTTTTCTCCACTTTTTAAACATATGAAAAAACTAAAAAGTATTAAAAATCAAAAAATAAAGGAAAGAATAAAACAAATTGAATCTTTAGATATAAGTAATAATCTTAAAAAAAATTTAATTAAATTAGTTAAAAAGGAATTCAATAATATAGAATTTTCAGATAATTACTTTTCTAATTTTATAGATGGAATAAGTACCAAAAATTTAAATCAAAAAAAATCTTCAAATTTTGATAATGGTGTAATTTTAATCTGTTTTTACAATAATTTTGAAAATTTTGCAGATAAATGGATAAATCACTATATTAATATTGGCATTAAAAATTTCGTATTAGTTAGTAACAATTCTAAAGATAAATCAACAAAAATTTTAGAAAGTTATAATAAAAAAGTTAATATTTCATTTTGGGAAATTAATGAAAAATATAATTGTTATAAAATGTGTGGTTGGAAACAACAAATTTTAGAATTTTATGGAGCTTATCGAAAATTCTTAATAGTTGATTCTGATGAATTACTTATATATGAAGGTTACAAAAATACTAAATTAGAAAAATTTTTAAGAGAAAAAAACACTCCATTTATTAAAACATTAATGCTTGATGTTTATACTAATAAAAGAGTTTTTGATGGAAATCTCGAGGACTATAATTATGTTGATAAAGGAACATATAAAATTATAAACTCTGTACCTTATAAACAGCGTTTTTATGGTGGCCCAAGATCTAGAATTTTTGGAATAAATCCAAGTTTACAAAAAATACCTTTTATTTTATATACGGGTAATGAAATTTATGCAAATGATCATTATTATTACCCTTGGGAAATAAATGATAAAGCTAAATTTTGCACGTATATATTACATTATAAATTTTTACCGGGAGATAAAAAAAAATATAATGAATATGTAAAAGATGAAAGACATTGGAATGATTCACATGAATATAAAATTTATAATGCTACTTTATTGCATAATAATAAAATATCTTTTTATGATAAAAATATCTCAATACCTATCTCCGATATCGAATTTAATTTTAAATAATATATATTGATGATATAAATTTAATTTTGTTAAACAAGTGAATTATTTAAAAAAAATTTCAAATCGAACATATTGGAAATAAAAAAAATAAGGTATATAAATACCTTATAATTAATTCTTATTCTTAGTTAATATAAATCCTACTAATCCTACTATTACTATTATCATCCCAACTATTAGGATTCCGCCATTACCTTCTTTACCAGTTGTAGCTTCCTTTGCAATAGATGCTGTATATAAATAATCATAATATCTAATTGTTAACTTATCAAATAAGCTAAGAGTATTACTTACATTTTGTTGCATTATTTATCACCTGCTTTTTTGTCTCTAACTTCATTTTCAATATTTAAAAATATTAAAAATGTTACAAATGTATCGATTGCATTTGCTAGAAGCCAATCTGGTCTCATTGACTGTAAAATCATCATCAACAATCCACCTGCAAAATATATAAATAAAGGGGCATATTTTTTAAAATCTATATCTTTTCCATTTTTAAGCATCAAGAAAAAGCTTAATGCAACATAGAATTCAGAAAAATAGAAAATTGTATTTGCAGCCAATCCAGAAGCATACGTTGGATTTATATTTAATTTCATAGGTAATATTAATTCTAATATTATAAATATTATCATGCAAACTTTAACAAAGTTTGCTATAACCTTTCTTAATGAATTATTTTCTTTTAAAGATATCTCACATACATAAATGGTTAATAATGATATCCATATAGATAATAATACTAAGAATATTCTAGTTGTTATAACTGTAAACATACTTTTTATTCCTAAATTTGTAGCACAAAACCAACAACTTATCTCAGCAAGTATTGCACAAAAATTAGAAACAACCAAATATTTTAAAATTCTTTTTTCTTTTTGTTTTTCATACTTTTTTTTAATTACAGAAAACAATAATATAAAACTGTAAAAAAGACTACAAAAAGTAAGCATAATTGTATTATCCATATATTTAATACCTCCAACTAAATTTTAAAATATTTTAAGGTAAATGTCACTATATTTTAACTATTTATGTAAACCAAACTTCTTTTTTGTAAATACATGCTTTTTGTCAACATATAGATCTAGATTATTTATGTCTCCTGATAACTTTTCTCTATCAGTTTTGCAATTTTTTGTATATGGAATACTGTTTAGTGGAATCACTTGTATTAAATTTTTAATGTTGCTATACTCGCTATCAATTAAATTTTGAATTTCAAATAATGCATCTTCAATATTATGATTTTTCTTTACAGTGAAAAACAATCTAATATCTTTTTTACCAGCTACTACGCAAAAATCTACACTTTTTAATTCCATTGCTCTTTCTTCGATGTCATGTGGATAAATTGTCATATCATCAAAATATAATATTTGACTTTTTCTACCTAAATATGTTAAAAATCCTTTTTCATCTATTGAACCGGCATCACCTAAATCAATACCATTTTTAGTTACAACCTCATTAGTCAATTCTGGGTTGTTATAATAACCTAGCATAGGAGCAATAGGATTATAATTAATTGTCCCACGTTCATTATATGATAATTCATTTCCATTTTCATCAGATATAACTATGCTGTTACCTATTAGCGGGAATCCAGCAGTACCAGGTTCAGTAAACGAATGTGTTTCAGTTGTATTACAAACTACTCCTTCAGTACATCCTCCACCCATTATTATATGACCCGGACTACCATATTTTTTTAGCATGCCATTAGCTTCATTTGTTTTAGCTCTAGTTATACCTTCACCTCCAATAGCAACAGTATGAAGTTTTGAAAAGTCCATTTTCTTTGCATGTTTAGAATTAAGTATTTCATACAAGGCTAATGGTGGCATAACAAAAGCATTTACACCAGTTTTATCAATCATTTTTGCTAAAGTTTTAGGATTAAATGTTGGAACTAAAACATTTTCCATCCCCTTGCACATACCTAATTGCATAGCATATTCTCCAAAAGCTAAACCACTTAAAGGAAGTGCTTGTAATAGTCTTTCGCCTTTAGATAAATTTATCTCATCATTACTAAATCTATATTGAGAAACTCTACAATTATATGAATTTCCATCTATCATAACTGCTTTTGGAGCTCCTGTTGTACCACTTGTATATTGAATTGAAGATATATGACCTTTTTCATAATTAACTTTTTCAAATTGTTTAGGTATTACCTTTAAAAAATCATCAAATGTTTTATATCCGCTATTACTAACTTTATTACCCTTAAAACGCATTAAAGTACAATACATTTTTTTCTTACCATTTAATGATTCAAAAGGAGTCATTAAATATACATTATCTATTTTTGTTGAATCTATTATTTCCTCAACTTGTTTATATTTTGAATCAAGAATGAATAAAATTTTAGAATCTCCAGTTTTTAAGCAATGCTCTAAAGTTTTAGAATCTACTCTCGGATCTATAAAATTAGCTGTACATCCAATATCCTCCAAACAATACTTTAATTTAACAAGTTCTGGGCAATTAGGCATGCATATAGAAACAAAATCTCCTTTTTTTACTCCTAATTCTAATAATCTGCCAGCATATTTTAATAATTCGCTTTCGTGTTCTGCATGTGTTGTTCTTTTTCCAAAATACTCGTAAGCACACAAATTAGGGTCTAACTTCATACTTCTTAAATAATCTGTTTCTGTCATCTCTGGGAACTTAACATCCAATTGTTGATCAGTGTAATATCTATTCCATATTTTTTCTTTAGAAGGTTTTCTATTTATTGAAATTATATGTAAAACATTTGAAATATCATAAACATTATCAATATCAGTTAAATAATGATTATATGGATATTGTAATAAAGTACCACTATTACTAATTACATATGTTGATGTATTTAACGAAATTGATGAAAAAATATTCCTAATAATATTATTGTCAGAAGTTATTACAACATTTACCCATTCTTTCTTAATAAAATCATTAGTAATTTCCTTCTCATCGATAACTATCACTTCATTTTCTTTTTTTAAAAAATTTAATAATTCACTAGCTTTATTTCCTAATCTATTTAATTCGTTTTTCCCTACTGCTATTTTCATCTTTTTTCTTTCCTTTCTTTTATATCTTTTTTAGTAAACTAAAAAAGAGTTTTGTATGCAAACAAAACCCTTTTTTGCTTGCATATAATGTTCCTATACAAGCAAACACTAATAAAAATTACGACGTATATACTATCATAAATTTTTATTTTGTCAAGTTTCGTTTGCATTATATTTAAAATCATTAGTTTATTAAGGTATTAATGTCTTCTTCCTTATATATTTTAACACCTAGTTTTAGTGCTTTATCATATTTACTACCTGGTTTATCTCCTACGATAACACCAGATGTTTTATTAGTAACACTTGATGTTACTTTAGCACCTAATGATTCTAAAATATTCGTTAACTCTTCCCTTTTATATTCTTTTAAAGTCCCGGTAAGAACGAACGTCTTTCCTTCTAACTTATCGTTTTGTGAACTATTTATATAATTAAAATTTAGGTTTAATTTTTTTAACTCTTCTATTAGTCTTAAGTTTTTTTCATTAGAAAAATACTCTTTAACACTTTTTGCAATTATTTCCCCAACGTCATTTATTACGGTTAGTTCTTCTTCGCTTGCATCAATTAAGTTATCAATTGTTTTATACTCTTTAGCTAACACTTTAGCAGTTTTTTTGCCAACGTGCCTTATACCTAAAGCAAATAAAACTTTTTCTAATGAATTACCTTTAGAGTTTTCAATGCTTTCTAATAAGTTATTAACACTTTTTTCTCCAAATCCTTCTAGCTCTATTAAATCTTCTTTGTGATTATAAAGTTTATATATATCAGAAATGGATTTAATAAATCCCATATTATAGAAGTCTTCTACTATTCTTTCGCCTAAACCTTCTATGTTCATTGTATCACGGGACGCAAAATGAATCAATCCTTCGATTTCTCTTTTAGAACACATTTCGTTTTTGCAAAAGTAATTTGCATCTTCTTTTACTAATAAAGAACCACACATAGGACACTTATCAATCATTTTAAAAGGAATTTCCTTACCAGTTCTTCTTTCTTTTTTTACTTCTACTACCTCTGGTATTACGTCTCCCGCTTTTCTAATTGATATTACGTCACCTACTTTAACATCTTTTTCCAAGCAGTAATCTTCATTATGAAGCGTTGCTTTTGATACAACTGATCCCGCAACATGAACGGGGTCAAATATCGCATTAGGGGTTATTTTACCAGTTCTACCAACGGTAAACTTTATTTCTTTTAAGGTTGTTAAAACCTCTAGCGCAGGAAATTTATAAGCTATTCCCCAACGGGGAACCCTTTGGGTAAAACCTAATTTTGCTTCATCATCTAAGTTATTTACCTTAAGTACCACTCCATCTATTTCAAATGGAAGGTCTTTTCTTTTTTGCTCTAAATCATTAATATAATTAATTATCTCATTTACGTTTTTAGCTAAACCATTTAGTTTATAATTTGTTGCAAAACCAAGTTCTCTTAAAAAATCCAAACTTTCTTTTTGAGTTTTTATTCCATACTTATCTGGATTAGGAATAAAATACGCCATAAAGTCTAGTCCTCTTTTAGCCGCAATAGAACTATCTAATTGTCTTACTGATCCTGCCGCAGCATTACGTGGGTTAGCAAATAAAGGTTCTTTATCTTGTTTTCTTTGGTTATTACACTTTTCAAAGGATTTTTTACTCATGTAAATTTCACCACGTACTTCAATATCTATTTCTTTATTAAGTTTTAATGGAACTGATTTTATTGTTTTAACGTTGTGCGTTATATCTTCTCCAACAAGTCCATCTCCCCTTGTTGCAGCTCTTACTAAAACACCTTTTTCATATAATAAAGAACCAGATAACCCGTCCATTTTAGGTTCTAACGTATAACTTGCGTTAGGACAAGTTTTTCTTATTCTTTCATCAAATGAAACTATTTCATCTTCATTAAATATATCATCAAATGAAAGCATTGGTGATTCGTGAGTTACCTTTAAAAATTTATCTATTACTTTTCCCCCAACCCTTAAAGTTGGTGAATCATTCCTTTTTAAGTTTGGATACTTACTTTCTAATTTTAATAATTCACTATAATAATCATCATATTCTTGGTCAGTAATACTAGGATTATCATTAACATAATACTCATAACTTGCTTTGTTAATTTTTTTAATTAACTCATCCATTCTTTTTTTTATGTCGTCCATTTTATCACCATAATAATTATAACATATTCTATTTATAACAAACAATTAAAAAATGTTTATTAAAGCCTAAGAAGCAAAATTTTGACAAAATCACGCATTTATGTTAATATGTATTTAGCAAGAAACCTTGCATATAATAAAAAAGAGGAGCATTTAAATTCGCAAGTGAATGTCGCCTTTTAAACTGAGTTTGACACTCAATCAATGATGGGACACTCGATCAATGCTGATTGAGTGTCTATTTTTTTATTGCTAACACCAGTAAGGTAGAAAGTAACAAAATGATAGCAATGAGCCTCAGAACTTTTACGATAAAAGTCTTGGTTTTCATTAATATCTACCTCCCTTCTTTTTCAAGATTGGAGAGCGACACTCACATTAAATGTTCCTAAAATAATTATACCAAACAATTGTTTATATAACAATATATTTTTATTCGTTTACAATTAAAAAAAGCATATTAACTATAATATGCATTTAAAGATATCACTATATATTAAATAATTTTCTTAATTCGTCTGAACAATAAATATTTATTATCCATAAAGACCTCTATATTTTTCTATTATTTTTTTTCTTTCTATTTTCGTTGTAGTTCTACCAATTATACAATTATAAAGTTTTTGTTTTAATTCTTTAGTTAATGGCATACCCTCTTGTGCCATAGCCCCGTTAACTTTTTTTACTTTTTCTTGTATCATTTTCTCATTTAATATTTCGTTATTATTCATTAAAACCACACCTTCTTAAGCTTTTATATATTTATTATAACATATTTTACGTATTCTTTTATAAAAAGGTTAACTATTAAAGTTAATTTAAAACAAAAATCATCCTATAAAATTTCTATTAAACTTAATAAGATGATTTAATTTTATTTTTTTATAGCTACTTGTAATTTTTCATCATAATAACTAAACATTTTCTGTATTATATCATTACCAAATTTATTAATCATTGAAAAATCCGACTTTAAGTTTTTAAATTGTTCAGAACTTAATATTTCTGATAAATATCTAATGCTTAAATAACTTAAATCATAACCATTGTAATTTTCGTTAACAAACGAAGTTCCGTGTTCCAAGCTATTTATTTTAGGTATAATTTTTGTTTGCTTTTTTACCTTTAAATAAAAGCTATTAAAAGCATCAGATTGACTTAATAAATTCTTTTCTCCTGACATAAATTGTGCCATACCCTCATCATACCAAACTATTCTTTTTGAATAATCATTATTCAATATATATTTCATATATAAAATATGAAATAATTCATGACTAGCGTTATATACTTTTTTTAATTGATATTTAGGATTAATACATGCATTTATCATTTCATTATCATAAGTCCCTTTAGCATATTTAGGTAACGAATCTCTTTCACCTCTTATAGAATATATAAACTCTCTAAATTCTTCAACATTATCAAAATAATTAACAACTATTTGTTCATCATTAGTAATATCAAAAAACAATTTAAATTCTTTTATTTTTTGATTAAGTAATGAAACAGTTGCTTCTGCTAAATCTTCTAAACTTTCTGAATAATTAATCTTACATAAACTTGTTTCTAAAACTTTTTTCATATTTGTAATCTCCTATGTTTAATTATAACATTATAAATTATAATTTATTTTACTTATATTTTTGACAAAATTACGCATTTATGTTAATATGTATTTAGCAAGGGCCTTGCATATAATAAAAAAGAGGAGCATTTAAATTCGCAAGTGAATGTCGCCTTTTAAACTGAGTTTGACACTCAATCAATGATGGGACACTCGATCAATGCTGATTGAGTGTCTATTTTTTTATTGCTAACACCAATAAGGTAGAAAGTAACAAAATGATAGCAATGAGCCTCAGGACTTTTACAATAAAAGTTCTTTTTTTCATTAATATCTACCTCCTTTCTTTTTCAAGATTGGAGAGCGACACTCACATTAAATGTTCCTAAAATAATTATACCAAACAAATGTTTATATAACATATATTTTTATTCGCTTACAATTAAAAAAAGCATATTAACTATAATATGCATTTAAAGATATCACTATGTGAACCAGTTTCTATAAGTGATACAACTACTATGTCATCAAAGATTTTATAAACTAAAAGCCAGTCTGGTTCTATATGACATTCATGACAGTTATTATATTTTTTATTATCATTTAGCATATGATCTTTATATTTAATCGGTAATTTTTCACCATTTTTTATTTTTTTTATAACATCAATTAACTTATTAATATCTTTACCACGTTTAGCCATCTTATTAACTTGTTTTTTAAAAACATTGGTGTATTTAATTTTATAATTCATTTTAATATATCCTTAAACATTTCATCTACGTTATCATATGCTTTTACGTTTGGATCATTAGCTATTTTATCAGCTTCTTTTAAAGCTTTAATTAATTTTCTAGAGGGCTTTTTTTCTTTTATCTCAAAAGGTATTTTTTGTTCTTTTACACTTTGGGTTAAGAAAACATTTATCGCACTTGTCATATTAAGCCCCAAACTTTTAAAAAGTGCTTCTGCTTCTTTTTTTAAATTACTATCTAATCTTATGTTTAAATTAGATTGCTTGGAAATACTACTCAATTATATCACTTCCTTTCATTTTTATATTAGCATTTAAAATGATATTTTGTCAATACAATGTATTTACATTGTCATTATATAGTATTCTCTATTTTAACTTTAATATACATAATTTTTATAAAAATAAAAAACTTCGTTTTTTTAAACGAAGTTCATAACTTTTATTATTTACTAGCCTTTTTATTATCTTTTTTTATTCCATGGCTTTCTCTTACTTTATCTTCAATTTCTTTAGCAAGGTTAGGATTATCTTTTAAGAACTGCTTAGCATTTTCTTTACCTTGTCCAATTTTTTCACCCTTATACGCATACCAAGCACCACTTTTATCAACTATTCCTATTTCTGATGCTAAATCAAGTATTTCAGCCTCTTTTGAAACACCTTCACCATACATTATTTCAAGAGATGCGGTTTTAAATGGAGGGGCAACCTTATTTTTAACTACCTTAACATTAGTTTTATTACCTATTACGCTATCTCCATTTTTTATTTGCTCACCACGTCTTACATCTAGTCTTATCGTTGAATAAAACTTAAGAGCTCTTCCTCCTGGAGTTGTTTCAGGATTTCCAAATAAAACCCCAACTTTTTCCCTTAATTGGTTAATAAATATTGCAATCGTATTTGTTTTGTTTATAGTACCAGATAATTTTCTTAGTGCCTGACTCATTAATCTTGCTTGAAGTCCAACGTGCGAATCACCCATTTCGCCTTCTATTTCAGCTTGTGGAACAAGAGCTGCAACCGAATCGATTACAACTATGTTTATAGCTTCACTTTTAACAAGAGCATCACAAATCTCTAAAGCTTGCTCTCCTGTATCAGGTTGGGATAACAATAACTCGTTTATGTTAACTCCCAAATTTTTAGCATAAATAGGATCTAACGCATGTTCAGCATCTATAAACGCAGCCTTCCCTCCTGCTTTTTGAACTTCCGCTATAGCATGAAGCGCAAACGTTGTTTTACCAGATGACTCAGGTCCATATATCTCTATAATTCTTCCTTTAGGATATCCTCCTACTCCTAAAGCTATATCAAGAGTAAGAGAACCACTTGATACAACATCTATTTCAGTATGAGTTTCTTCTCCTAATTTCATTATAGAACCTTTACCAAATTGTTTTTCTATATCTGCAAGAACCTGTTCTAAAGTTTTATCTTGTTCTATTTTTTTTGTCATTAATATCCTCCAATCATGTAATACAACAACATTATAAATGATAAAAATATAAAAATCAAGTACTTTTTCGAACAAACGTTTGAAGATTGTAAAATTTTTTTTACAATAATTAAAAAAATCCCTATCAAAAAAGGATTTTTCTAAATTATTTATTAATCAATTTTTTTATTTATTTTCGTTTTTATCAAAAATTAAGTCTTTATTCATAATATAATATTGAATTCCAGATATAGTAGCAAATATAGTAGCTAATACTAATAAGAAGCTAGCAATATCAAGGTTAAATATTTCAAATGGCAAATTATAGCAAAGAGTTAATACTATTCCAACCATCAAAAACGTTGTTTTAATCTTTCCTGATTTAATTGCTGCCACTACTTTTCCTTTACTACCTGCAATCATTTTTATGGTATCAACAACGGTATCCCTAAATATTATTATAACGGTTATAATAGGTGATACAAAACCTTGCGCACTTAATATTATAAGAGTTGAATTAACAAGCATTTTATCCGCAATAGCATCAACCATTTTTCCAAAATCCGTTACCATATTATATTTTCTTGCTATATGCCCATCTAAAAAATCTGTTATTGAGGCAATTGCAAAAATTCCTGCAGCAATAAAATATTTGGTATCAACTGTTATCGTTCCAACTAAAATTTTTGGAAACTCTAAATTAACCATATAAAAAGGAAAAAGTAACACGGCTATTAAAACCACCGTTAAAAATATTCTAATCATTGTTAATTTGTTTGGTAAATTCATAATTTCACCCCTTAATATTCTAAATATGTTATGTTATTATCTGGTTCTTCAGCTGGTCTTATATACTCAGTTACAACAATGTAACCAATTAAAGTAAGTAAAAGCAAAATAATTAATGACACTATAACCGGAATAATTTTTGAACTTTTTTTCTCCTCCATTGTGTAAGGAGACACTACTTTTTTTTCTAATTTTTGTTCTTTTTGCTTTTCCTTTGATGCTTTTTCTATTTCTGCAATCGGAATTTTTGAAGTTTTCTCAAAGAAGAATTCGTTAAATTCATCCATTATTCGTTCTTCATCAAGACCTAAATACTTTGCGTAATCCCTAATGAAACATTTTAAATAAAACACGTCTTTAAATACTTTTAAATTACCTGCCTCTATGTTTTCAATTTGAGATACTCTTAGGTTAAGATCCTCAGCCGCTTCTTCAACACTTACTCCATGCTCTTCCCTGGCTTGTTTTAACTCTTGACCAATTTCTTCCAAAATGTTCACTCCTTTATTTATAAATAATCATTTTAATAAGCCACGTTCTGTACCATATACATGGTCGCAAACATTTATCTATGCATTACGCATCCACTTATCCGTTTTATTCCTTCAAAGTGGTTCCCCTACCAAATTTGGGTTTCTCACTCATGGGGTTTACCCGTTCCACCTAATTCGTTTCCAAATTAAATCGTCACTATGGCACTTTATGCTTACCATAACCATATCTAAAAGACTATAGGTTACTTTAGCGCCGTTAGGTATTACCTACCAAAGGTTATTTATTCCCTTTGCATGAACACTACGTCCAATTTCAGGATCGTGTGAGCGTGGACTTTCCTCTACTAATTAAAATTAGCAGCGTTTGCGTAAAAATAATTATTCATCCTTATCATATATATATTTTTCCAGTTGTGATAAACGTCTTAATATATCTACGTTGGTAATTTCTTTTTCGCTTTTCTTTACTATGTCAATATTAGCTTTCAAATTTCTAAGTTCGTGCTTTAAATTTAAATTTTCGTTAGAAAGTTCTTTATTTTCGTTTTTTAATTCTCTAATTATATTAACAAACTCAGCATAATCCCTTATAATTTGATCCAAATATTTATCTACTTCTTGAAGCCTATACCCACGAGTATCAATTTTGAAATCCTTTTCAAAAATATCTTGTGGAGTTAAAGTAATTCTTCCTCCAAACATATTTACCACCTCTGCAATAAACATTATCGCAATTTTTTATTTATTTGTCAATTTACAAGTGGATTACCTTTATTTAACATTATTCTTTTTTTCTTATTTTTCCAAAGTATTTAACAAGATCATAAGATGATACTGAAAAACTAAAAGTTACAAAGCCTATAAAAAAGCTTTCAAAGCTAACACCAAAAAAACAAAAATTTATTATTATACTAGATACTAAAAGAATCCAAACAATATACTTACTATTAACATGAAAGGTCATCTTTATGGTGTTACCTAAAATATTTAAAACTATCCATACACAAAAAATATGTGGTAATAAAATATATAAATTTTTTATTTCTTCCAAATAAATCACCTAATTAATCGTATGCATAATAACGAGGTTTTCTTCTAAATTAGTTATCTCTTCTATTATTTCATCAAAAACTACAAACATTAGTGTTTTATCAATCATAACTAGCCTCCCTTTTTAATAAAAATAACACATAAAAAACAATTATTAATATTTTCGACAATTCTTTTCAAAATATATAACAAAACTAAAAGTTTTGTAGTATAATTAACATGGTGAGAATAATGAAAATTAACCATTACCGTATAAAAGAGGGTCATGCTAATCGTGGTTTAGGACTTGAAAACGACATAAATTTAGCTAACGAATATTATAGAATTAATGATATAGCTTATGTTTATAAAAAACCTACCCCAATAAAATTAGTTGGAGTAGATTATAAATCAGGTAAAATAAAAGAGGCTTATTTTGAAACGCCTTCTACTACTGATTATAATGGAATATATAAAGGAAAATACATAGATTTTGAAGCTAAAGAAACCATAAGTAAAACGTCATTTTCATTATCTAATATTCATAAACACCAAATAGAACATTTAATAAACGTTAAAAGACATGGAGCAATATCTTTTTTACTAGTAAGATTCACTATTTTAAATGAAACATATTTTTTAAGCACTGAAAACCTAGAACATTTTATTAAAAATTACGAAAGGAAATCTATTCCTTTAAGTTTTTTTAAAGAATATGGTAAAATAATTAAAATTAAATATTCTCCTAGAATAGACTATCTTGAGGTAATAAATAATTTATATTTTGGAGGTAATAATCATGATGAAGAAAAGAATTAAAAAAGGTAGTAACATTTCAAAAAATATTAAAGCAAAAGCTAAAGAAGTAAGAGGCAAAATTACTAAAAATAAAAACAATTCAAAAGGAAAAAAATCAATTAGTAAGAAAAAAAGAGCCTTACTAAACATACTTTTAATATGTGTAATAGTTTTTGTAGTAGTAATTTTAGTTTTCTTTTCTTACGTTATAATTAAAGCCCCTAAGTTTGATCCAAACAATTTAAAATATAACCAAATGACAGAAGTATATGATTCAAACGAAAATTTAATTATAAGACTTGGTAATGAAAACCGAAGTGAAATAACATATGAAGATTTACCAGAAGTATTAATTGATGCTATTATCGCAACAGAAGACTCAAAGTTCTTTCAACATAATGGTTTTGATTTAGCAAGATTCGTTAAAGCAAGTATCGGACAAGTTTTAGGTAATAGTAGCGCTGGTGGAGCATCAACACTAACAATGCAAATAGTAAGAAATAATTATACCGCTAAAGAAGATGGAAAAATTGAAAGAAAGGGTTTTGCGGGTATTTTAAGAAAATTTACTGATATATATATGGCAATATTTAAAGTAGAAAGAAAATACACCAAAAAACAAATTATTGAGTTTTACGTAAATGATTCATTCTTAGGTAATAATGCTTATGGAGTTGAGCAAGCTTCTAAAAACTATTTTGGAAAATCTGTTAGCGAACTTAACTTAGCAGAAGCATCATTTATAGCAGGATTATACCAATCTCCTATATATTATAATCCTTATAATTATCCTGAAAGAGCAGAAAAAAGAAGACAAACAGTTCTTTATTTAATGCAAAGACATGGTTACATAACAGAAGAAGAAAGAAAAATAGCTCAAAAAAATCCTATTACATCTTTTATAAAACAAGAGCAACAAAACAATAATTATAAAGAATATCAAGATTATATTGAAACTGTTATTGAAGAATTAAAAGAAGAATATTCCCTAAGTCCTTATACAACACCTCTTAAGATTTACACGGCAATGAATAAAGATAAACAAGACTTCGTAAATAAAGTTATGCGTGGTGAAGCTTGGAACTGGGAAAATGATGTTGTACAGGCTGGAATCGTTATGACAACTAGTGAAACTGGAGAAGTTATCGCCGTTGGTGCAGGAAGAAATAGAGATAAACAAATGTCATTTAACTACGCAACCCAAACTAATAAACAAATAGGTTCAACAGCAAAACCAATATTTGATTACGGACCAGCGGTTGAATACCTTGGATGGGGAACAGTAAATTACATAAAAGATGAGCCACATACTTATAGTAATGGTAAAAGCATTTCTAACTCAGATGGAGGATATAGAGGAATACTTCCAATGTATCAAGCTCTTGGTCTTTCAAGAAACATAACCGCATTAAAAACTTTCCAACAAGTATCTAGTGAGGTTGGTAATGAAAAAATATATGAATTTGCTACTAACCTAGGAATTACTCCTGAGTCTGAAAATGGCAAAGTGCATGAAGCTCATAGTATAGGTTCATTTACAGGTTCTACCGAAGAAGGAAAATCAAGAACAAGTCCGATGACAATGGCTGGTGCATACCAAGCATTCTCTAACGGAGGATACTATATAAAACCACACACAATTAAAAAAATCGTTTATAAAGAAACGGATGAAGTAGTAAACGTTGATAAACCAAAAACAAGGGTTATGAACGATTCTACCGCTTATATAATAAATTATGCTCTTAACTGGTCTGCAACCGAAGGTCTTGCTAGAACCGCTGCCAATATTAACGGTGTTCAAGTAGCAGCAAAAACAGGAACTAGTAATTATGATTCAGCAACCATAAGAGGAAAAGGTCTATCAAGTAAGGCTGTTGCAGAGCTTTGGGTATGTGGTTATACGCCAACGCAAACAATAACGTTTTGGTACGGATATAATGACTTAAATATAGGTCATTATAGTACAACGGCAACATGGAGTATTCGTGATAGATTTTATCGTAATTTAGCGGACAACCTATTTGATAAAAACGGAGCTACGTTTAAAGTTCCATCAAGTATCGAGGCCGTACAAGTACTAAAGAACTCAATTCCATTAAAACTTGCTAGTGCTAATACTCCAGATAGTATGAAAGTTACTGGCTACTTTAGAAAAGGAACCGCTCCTAAAGAAACTGCTCCAGATTATGATACTTTACCTAGTGTAAAAAATGTAACTAGTAAAGTTTCAGGTAAGACGATTCAATTAAGTTGGACTGGGTTAAGTGCTGAGGACATGTTAAATCTTAACTCTGACGAAAGCTTTGGACAACTTGGTTATGATATATACGTAAAAAATGGACCTAATGATTCAGAAACGTACGTTGGAACCACAACCGCTAGTTCATATACACATACAACTAATTATCAAAATCCTATATACGTAATATATACTGCATACTCTAACTATAAAGGAAACAGAAGTAAGGGAGTTGAACACAGGATTACAACTAATTTTGAACTACATACATCTAATAATGAAGTTGAGCAAAACACAACATTCGAAGAATACAAAAAAGATAATATTACCGTGCTATATAACTCAATAGATGTTACTGATAATTGTACAATAGAGTTAGTATCTAATAACCAGTTTAATACTCCAGGAAAGCACACAATAACAATTAAAGTAACTTATCAAGGAATTTCTGAAACGTTTACAATAACCATAAATGTTAAAGCAAAAACTACGACAAGCACTACGACAACAACAAGTGCTGCAAATTAAAAAAGGCATTTTCGATGCCTTTTTTTCATACTAATTTTCATTAAGCCAGTCATACTCATAATATGATGATTCTTGGTTTTCCTCTTTTTTTTGTCTTTTTTTAGCTACATCAGAAGCTGTTTTAATACCTTTTTTATTCCATTCATATAATATTTTATCAATATATCTTAAGTTGCTAACACCGCTAAATACGGCCTCTTTTAAAGCCAAAGATATAAGTTCTTTAGATATACCTGTTTCTATCCAATTATTTATTATGTCATACTCCATTGGAGATAATGTTCTTCCAAACTCATTTTCAAAATCATCATATAAATCCTTGTTATTAGATTCCTCAGGATTATCATCTAATATTTTAGAAGTTAATATTTCATAAAAGGAACTTATACTTAGTCTTTCTTCTAAAATACCTTCTTCATTTTTTTTCATTGTAATAGACAAAAGTTTCTTATCCTTAAGAATAGAAATTGCTTCTAATAATTCCTTTTCATTAAAATCTAAATCATCTAAAATCTTTTTATAATCAAATAAAATATTATCCCTACCATTTAATAAGTATATTAAAAGAATAAGTGAGTTAATATCCAAATTCATTTGTCTAGCACACTTTAAAACACATTTATCTACCGTAAAATGATTATTGTTATTAACTAAATCTAGTATTTTTTTCTTAACCATATACTCACCTTCTTTAAAACTAATTATAACATATTAACATTATACGTATCAATTAAATATTTTTCTAATACCTTTTCTTCATTTATAAGAATTTTATTAATTATCTTATCTTCTAAATCATTTATAATTAACTTAACTTTTGCTTTGTCTTTTAATTTCAATAATTTAATAATATCAATAGGTTTTAAAGCTATTTCTGAACGATTTTTTATTGGTAACCTATCATATCTATCATATATATTAGTTTCATTAATATTAAGTATTTGAGCTGCTATATAACAAACATAACTTCCATTTTTATATAATTGCATATCATTTATATTTTTGTCCTTTAAAATTGAAGAAATAGACCTCATATATAATCTTTCATTGTTAGTAAATTGATATTCTAAATTAGGTTCTACCTGAACCCATATTCCAATAGGATCATTGGTGTTAACCACTTTCTTATCCAAATTAATCCCAAGGTATTTATCCAGTTTTAATTCTTTTAAAATACTAATTCCTCTCATCTTATTAGAAGATGAAAAAATCTTGTTTAACTCCTGTTTTTTACGGTAATAAGATAGTTTTTCTAACATTGGGGCATTATTAAAAATTGCTGTTTTTAATTCATCATCTATTTCAAAATCAAGAACAGTTGCAAACCTTATTGCACGCAATATTCTAAGACTATCTTCCTTTAGTTTTTTATCAGCATTACCAATCGATTTAATAATTCTTTTTTCAATTTCCTTTCTTGCATTAATTAAATCGATAACCTCTGCGTTACTATTCATACACAAAGTATTTATGGTAAAATCTCGTCTTTTTAAATCATCTAACAAACTATTAGTATAAACTATTTTAGAAGGAGACCTTCCATTATTATACTCTAAATCCTTTCTATAAGTAGTTATTTCAAAATCAACTTTTTTATACGTTAAATGAACTGATCCATATCCTTCAAACGGAAGTTTAACATCATTAAATATTTTTTTTATGTCCATTGGGGTTGCGTTTGTACATATATCAACATCATTACTTTTTTTATTAATTAAGAGATCTCTTACAAACCCACCTACCAAATAAGCCTCATAGCCATTACTTTCCAATACTTTTAATAGTTCAAGTGCTTTTTCTAACAAGTTAATCACCTTTATAATTATATCATTTTTACAAATAAAAAAACCATTTTCATGGTTTTTTATTATTAATTTACAGCGTCTTTTAATTTAGAACCAGCTTTAAATGTAACTGCAGTTCTTGCAGCAATTTTAACTGTTTCTCCAGTTCTTGGATTACGTCCTTCTCTAGCACCTCTTTTAGAAGTAGCAAAAGTACCAAATCCAACTAGTGAAACTTTTCCACCTTTCTTTAGTGTTTCAGTAATACTTTCCATTGTTGCATCTAAAGCACGTGTAGCATCAGCTTTTGTTAAACCTGCTTTTTCAGCAATCATTTCTACTAATTGTTGTTTTGACATAATAAACCTCCATATTTATGTTCATTTATAAGCTATCTTGCTTACAATATAAGATTAACATTTTTATAAGAATAATGCAAGCATTTTTACAATAAAAATGTTATTTTTTGTTTATTTTTCAACGTTTTTTATACTTTTTAAAAAAAGTTCTACCACTAACCTCTTATTTTTATTGAATTTAGTACACGTAACAAGTAATAATTTCTTCGAGTTTTCTTCCTCATCTAGAATATGAATGTCATATTTTGATACTTTATATACTTTTTTAACAACATATTTATATGACTTTTTATTGTACCTTATATAAACCAAATCTTTTTTATCAAGTTCATTTAATCTATTAAAATAGGTCCCAGCTCCCATTCCAGAATGTCCAAATATTATAATTTTATTATAAGGGTTAAAATTTTTATAATAAACCAAACTATAATCTAAGTTATCAAAATTATCACTTGCCCTTATAATATTTGAAGAAAGACTAATTTTAGGTATTTCTATAGTTTTTATATTAATATATGCTTTATTATTAGTACTAAGTTCATACTTATTAAAACAATGAGTTTGTAAAGAAGAATAAATAGTATATAACGTAATTAAAAAATAAGCGATAATAATTATAAACTTAAATACTTTTTTTCTCATGATAAATAACTAATAGTGATAAAAATAAACCTAATAAAGGCACATAACTCTTCTTACCAGTTTTTGGTAATTCCTGTAAAACAATATTTTTAAGCTTATGATTTACAATTGTTATATTTTGGGTTTGACCTTCTTCAATAACTTCTATTTTTTTATCTTCTGCAACACTTATATTTTCTTTTTTAGTAAGTTGTTTTAGTACGTATTTACCATATGGTAACGTTAGCTCTATGATACCTTGATCATTAGTTACATAAGTACCTATTAGTGTTCCATCCTCACTATATAATCCAAATTCTATTCCTTCCTCAGGAATAATAGTACCATTTTGTTTATCTTCTAATACCTTGGTTATCACGATTTTATTTTTAATTATTTTTTCATAAGAATCTATAACGGTTTGTAATTTATCTGATGAGACACTTATCTGGTAACTATTTATATCACAAGTATATCCAGTACTAGCCTTCGTTTCTTTTACATAATAGGTTCCTTTAACTAGATTATTAAATACAACAGTACCATCTTTATTAGTTACTCCAACACCAACAGTCTTTCCATTTAAATCATATAATGTATATTCTGCCCCTTCTAAAGAAGCAAAAGGTGAAAAAGGCAATTTAGAATTAGTATCCTTATCCTTTTTATTAACTATTATTTTGCCATATTCTGATATTACGTTGTAATTAGAACTATAATCATAAGCATATTCAAAACTACCTATTGTTTGATACCCTGATTTATAATAAAAGATTGGTTTTTGACCATTGCTTTTTCTTCTTAAGGTAAAATTATTATCTGTTTTTTTTATCTTAATATTAATTGAATTACCATTTATACTTACATTGTTATTACCCACTATTTCATACTCACTAAGTACGTTATTAACATCTTTTAAAGTAATTTCATCACCTACAATATACTTATCCTTAAAATTAAACTTAGGACTTATTTCATAAGAATCAACTAAACTTAATATCTCATTTTTATAACTTTCTATGTCTAATACGTTTCCGCCATATTTACTATCCGTCCACCATACGTTTTCAACTCCCATTAATCTCCATACAAGTTCTTGGGTAGCCATGTAATACTCCTTACTATTATGATCTTTATACCCATAACCATAATATCCAATTAGACTAAGTCTTTTTACATCCTTGCCTTTTAAATTAGTATCATTAATGTCATAAGTAGAATTATACGTACCACCTTTGTCTGCTACCACTCCAGGTTCGATACAATATGCAATTTTACCATTTGCCGTTATCATGGCTAGGTTTGTTATATGATCAGTGCCATCTCTGTACTGATGCGCAAAAACCGTTCTATCCAGGTTCCAATCTATGTATGAATCCATAGAATCCGCCTTAACTTTTATAAATGGTATAAGTATCATGATCACTAATAATTTTAATAGCATGGTATATTTTTTCTTTTTATTTTTCATCTTATTCTTCCTTTCTTTTATTATCCTCTTTCATTTAAATTTTCTAGTTCTTTTATGGATTTATCATTTTCTAAAGCCTTCATTTGTCTAATTGCTGAATTATTAAGTTTAATTAATCTTTCTTTTTTGAGGGATACCATCATTAATTAGTTCAGCATTTGTATTTTCTAAATTACATAGAATAAGTAAGTGTCTTAAGTCAGTATAATCCCTTATGTTACCTTTTAAATTTGGATTTTTTTCTTTCCACTGCTTGGATGTCATACCAAATAATGCTACATTTAAAACATCCGCTTCATTAGCATAAACGTATTCTTTTTGTTTTTTAGTTAATTTAGGAATAATATTTTCTTTAATTGATGCAGTATGAATATGATAATTTGATTTTGCATGCATTCTTCCTATAGTCCAATCAATTTTTTCTTGATATGCTTCTTTTTTCTTTAATCTTTCAAACTCTTGAATGACATATAATTTAAACTCTGGTGATAGCCAGCTTGCAAACTCTAAAGCAATGTCACTACACGCATAAGTTCCGCCTTTATTACCTGACTTTGATATTATTCCGATTGCGTTAGTTTCTCTAATCCATTTTTGGGGAGACATATAAAAACTATTTTTACCTGATGCAGATTCAAAGGTCGTAAATTCGATACCTTTGAAATTTTCATTATTTAATGTTTCCCACAATCCTAAATAGGCAATAACATCTTTGTTTCTCATCCAGACTTGAATTGGGATTTTTGGTTCTTCTGGATTTGCATATCTAGCCAAATCAGTTAAAGAAATATATTCCTTCTTTCCAATTTTAATAACATTTATTTCATTATCATTAACGTTCATTTTATATTTAATAATATTCTTATTCATATAACCCCCTTATATTTTATTTAAATATAGTTAAACTTTAATCTTATGCAAATATAAACATAAACTTTCCTCCTTTCAAATTAATGGCACCTACTATACTCATCACTTCTGTCGAAATAATAAGATTTTTGTTCAAAAATAAAAAAACTTCAAAAAATTTTGAAGTTTTCCTTTCAACTAATACGTAATAATTTCTTTATTTTTAAAAATTCTATACTTTCTATTGTAATTAAATTATTCATATGATTTAATTTCATACATATGATAATTTTAAATATCTAAAGTAAAATCATTCTTATATTTTTTATAATCAATTATTTGACCAATAATCGTAGATTCCCAGCCTTTAAATTTATGAGACCAATCAGATAATTGCTTTGGAGTTTTACCTTTTAATTTTTCTTTAACTCTTTTCATTATACTTATTTCATCTTCATTAAAAAAATTAATATCATAATCACTATTAGATTCGAACATAATTTTTTCTTCATCTGTAGTTATCACTTTAAAATATCCATTATTTAATAAATAATTGATCACTTCATTATGATTATCTATTATTGGGCCATAAGGAGCTTTAGCATATTTTAAAGTGGTAAGCGGTTTATCAAATATTTTATTATGCTCAAAATCAAGGGCAAACATATTTTTCATAAGACTAGTACTATATAAACTATTATTACTTAACATGTATAAAAAGGAGTTAATAGTTTTTACATGCTCATAAAGACCCATTTGCTTTAATAAAACATAATAATCATCTTTAAGGCGATTTTTATTATATAACATTATTTTTACCATTTCTTCTTTTGAATCCTTTAACTTTTTATATGTATCCAAATATTCTTTTTGAGGAAATGATTCTTTATTTTCATATCTTATTATTGTTTTTTTTGACCAACCCAATATTTTAGAAAAGGATTCTTGAGATAAATTATATGAATTTCTTATTTTTTTAAAATCATCAAAAGTTAAATCATACATCTTTAAATACTCATCATATACGTTTTGTATTTGGTCATATTCTGGTACATCAATTTCATTATCACAGATGGAACATTTAAAAATATCCTCATCAATTAAAACGTATTCCCCGTTAACTTTATATTTGTTTTTACTTTTTATTTTTTTAGGAATAACCATTTTATCACAATTATAACAATAAGTTTTTTCCATAAAATTATTTTCTCCTTTCTATACTATCCTCATGAAAAGATAAACATACAATTAATCCTTGATTAGTTTCTCTATATGTTAATTTTATGTATACATTCTTTTTATTAATCTCTTTTTTAAATTCAAAAATTTCTGAATTTGTATCTCTTTTTATATTTCTATCGAATGATACATCAAAGCAATCTTCTTCATTTAATTCTAATATATATTTCCATATATCTTCTTTATTAATAATTCCTATATCAATAATAGCTTGTTTATAATTAACTTTTTTCCCATTTATATCATAAGTTCTAGGCTCTATATATCTTTTTTTCCTTCTAATTAAATCCTTGCTAATTTTTAAAAAACTTTTTACCGCAGTTTCATCTTGAGTTGATAGCACTTAAAAACTCCTTTCATAAATACTTTTACTGCTAACATAACTATAACAAAAAATATTATTGGTGTCAATTGTCACCAATAATATTTTTCTCTCATTTACTATTTTTTAAAAACCAAAAGTTTACTTATTAAATAATTAAAAATTATTTGAATTAACTGACATATTAAAGTAAAAACTAATACCCATGCATTTGTATTCAAAACATCTATTGTACAAAATTAGTTTAATGCATTTAACATCGATACATTAAAAAGTAATAAAATTTAAAAAATTAAAATTAGGAAATTTGTCTTTTTATTTTACTTCCACTATCTCAATTATAAAATAATATATTTTTTATTTTCCTTCAATATACTTAACAACTTTATCTATTTATATAATGTTTTAATATCATTTTCAATCCACTCATCACCTACAATTTCACAAAAATATCCTTCGTTATATATACTTTTTATGTAAATTTTGTCCTTTTCACAATAATCTTATAATATTAATATTTTCTTTATAACAATTTTTAATAATATCTATAGAAGATATTAACAAAAATATTATTATAAAAGTAGTTATATAAACAGTATCGTGTGTCATAACCTTCCTTACACAAAACTATAGTATCATAATTTATCCTGATTTACTTATGATTTCAATTTTTTATTTGACATAAAAAGAGAAACTATCTAAAATTAATTACTTAATTTTGCAATAGTCCCTTTTTTCCATAATAAATTACATAAGCATTTAATTTTAATTCTTTATTAGCCTTAGATTTGATAAAACTTTTTAATTTTTTATTTTTAAAATAATTATTTCTTTCAATTATATAACTTGTTATATCACTATCTAAACTATTTAACATTTTACAATAATAATTACTATTGAATATATTTATTACTACATCATACAAATTATCATAAACATAATTTATAAAATCTTCCAAATCTTTATCGTTTAATTCATATAATTGATTAAATATAAATTCTTCTATACGCCATGAATATGTATAATACTTAAATTTTTTAATATCTACATTAACATATTTGTTATAATTATTTAATCTACAATCAACCTCTTTTAATACATCTATCATACTATAACCTGCACTACTTCGCATTATAGAATCACTTCTTATATAATACTCATAATATGGTTTATTAATGTATTTTATTGTCTTTGCTGACAACATTACAAAGGGATTAGTACTTAAGTCTTCGTATTTATCTTCCATAAATTTAATTTTCAGATTATCATAAAGGTTCTTTTTAATAATCTTATTGCAAGTTGAAGGCATTATTGTTGTATAAAGCAGACCCTCATACTTATTTAAATCATTAAAAACCCACTCTATTGCTGATGTTTCAAACTTAGAATTATCTGTTACAGATAACCAATCATATATAATAATATCAACATCATTTTTCATATATTCTAATGCTTCTTTAAAAAATGATTTATTAATTGTGTCATCCGAATCTATAGATGCAATATACTTACCTTTGGCAATTTTTAAGGCTACGTTTCTTACGTTCCCTAAACCATGATTATTTTGTTTTATATAATTAATTAAAATAGGATATTTATTTTTATATTTTAAAATAATTTCTTCTGAATCATCATTAGATCCATCATTTATAATTAATATTTCAGTTTTTGTTCTAATTTTATTAGGAAGAGCTTTTAAAATTGACTTTAAACAAGCATCTAGATATTTTTCTGTATTATAAACAGGTACAACTATTGATAATAATAAATTGCTATCACTTATAATACATTTTTTTTCTACTCTACATCCTAAAAATTCTTCTATTTCTTTTTTAGATTGCTTTGAATATTTAATTCTAAAATTTTTATATTCATTTAAAATTTTAGATTTATTTTTTATAGCATTAAATAGTTTATTTGATATTTCATCAACACTATCGTCACTTTCTACGACTAGCATATCCTTCAAATAGCCTTTTTTTAATATACCATTATTACCCAGAATACATGGTACCCCTCTATCCATACTTTCAATAAAAACTAAATCATTATTATCAGTAAAATTAACATATAAGTTAGCATAATTATTTTCCATTAACTCCTGATTTGTTTTACAATTTATATACTTAATTTTAAATAATTTTAGGAAGTTTTTTGTAACTTTACTAGCTTTTAAAATTTTAGCAGTATAATCCTTGAATTTTAAAGCACTAAGCGAATTATAAAAACTATGTGTTAACTGATTTTCATCTGAAAGTATACCAATAGTTTTATTTAATGATTTATTTTCATTATTAATAAAATTATTCTTTGGAACATCTAATGATATATGAAACAATTTTATGTTTTTATTTTTTAAAGTTTCATATAAGTTGTTATCTATAAATCCTATCGAATTTATTTTATTAGTATTATATAAATGCATAATATTTTTAAAATCGGAATAAATGCTTTTATTAGAAAAACCTCCTAGTGAATATGTGAATAATATCTTATAAATATGTTTATTTTTAATTGAATTAATTATATCCAAATATTCAGGTACATAATCAACAAAAATCAATTGTTTGAAGTTATTATTATTAATAAAATTAATAATACTCTCTAAATCCTTTTTGTTATTAAAAAGAATTATATTATTAAAGGAATAATTTAAATATTTAAAATATTGCTTGCTAATAGTTGGAATTATTAATAAATAATTTTTATTATGTATAACATCGTCATTATAATTCATTTTATCACCTACTTATTTAAAAAGTCCTTGGTCATCCTTTCAGCATTTTTCCTATTATCAATACTAAAATTATTGTACATTTTAATTATTTTTTCTGAATTATTTAAAGCTGTTTCTATTTTATTTTTTATTTCAAGAACATCTTCCTCGTTGTTTACGACTATATATTTTTCTAACTTACTATTTTTAAAATAATGATGATTATTACCAGTAATGCAAACAACGTTATTTTCCATACTTTCTAAGGGAAGCATTGGGGCACATTCAGAGTATGTAACATATAAGTTTAAACTGTTTTTTAACATTCTCTCTATTAATTTTTCTCTTGGTAAGGAAACGGTAGTTCCCTGTATTTTAACTTTTAATATTTTAGCAAACTCTACAGCAGTTTCATTTAATGGAACCATATCTATAACAGCGTTTTCTATTAAAGAAATTGCAGCCATCTGAGAAAACATATTTTTTCTCCAATCATCACATTTAGCAGCATATAAACCAATTACTAATTTAGAAGCTTTTTTAATATTCTTTTTCTTTTCTATAGTAACTTTATTTGTTAAAAAGTAAGCGTTATACCCTTCTTTTTTATAAAAGTTTAATAAACTTTCTTTACAAGTAGCCATCACATCTACAATGTTTTTATTATGCAATTTTATTATTTCTTTATTCCTTTTCCAACCATATTCATCAGAAACTTGGGAATGACTACCATGCCAATATGTTTTTAGTTTTATATTTTTTTTATTATTTTTTAAATATATAGCTAAATTTTTCCATCCTTCTGCAAAAGAACTAAATATAATCTGTTCTATATTAGATTTTAATATTACATTACCTATATTCTTAATATCTTCTTTTCTATATAATTCTCCACAATCAACAAGATTCTCAAATAATTCCTTAGTGGCAGAAGCGGCTCCTAACCAATTACTATTATAAAACACAATATATTTTTCATTAGAATTATCTATTATATGTTGCTTTGTACTTTCAATTCTGTTTAGATATTCGTTAGTTATTAAACTCTTTTTAAATCGATATTTTCTATACAAAACAAGTGGAAATAATATAGCTTTTATAATTTTTCTAATATAATATTTAGTTTTTCTATATAAATCAAGAATTTTAAAGGTTCTTTTCTTGCCTATTTTTCTAACCATATTTATTTCAATTCTATCCTTTAAAGGGATCCAACTTGCATCATAATAATGAATCATACATGTATTATCAGTAAATACATTATTTTCCCAATTATAAGAATATGGATAAAAATAATCACGAGGATATATAAATATATTATCTTTTAATACTTGTATTTCTTTAGAACCTTTTTTTAAACCATAATCATCTAGTATTTTGCTAATTAATCTTGGAATAATAAATTCATCTATTTTACTAACGTCAAACTTATCAAACGCTTTATAGATCTTAAGTAATTCGGAAGTTAAAAAGCTATTTTTTCGCCTTTCAAACCAAACCCCAACCGCTACATAACCAGTATCTTCTAGCCCCAAAAATGTATCATTTTTTAACAATTCTGAAATATCTTTTGTAACTTTCATATCAGTATCAAAATATATTCCACCCATTTCATTTAATGCCTTTGTTCTAACATAATCTGAAACAAAAGCCCATTTTTTATTTTTATAAGCTTCTTTTATAAACGTACATTCGTTTAAATCAACATTTTGTTCCGACCATTTAATTATTTTATAATCAGGCAAAAATTTTTTCCAACTTTTTATACATTTCTTAGCTAATTTAGGCAATGGTTTATCTCCAAACCAACAATAATGAATACATTTCATTTTTATTACCTCTCATTATTAATCTTTATTATTATTATTATTATTATAACAAAGCTATTTTTTTTTTACAAATTAAATATTATACAAAAATTAAAAAAATGTGTACTTTCTTTTGAAAATACACATTTTTGTACTGTTTTGCGCTTATTTGTTCACTTTAGTACGATTAAACGTGAATTTTTTTATCTTTTACGATAACTTTTTAATATTTTTTATATTGAATAAACACATATTCCTAATAATATTAAAATAAGAGCAATTATTTTAAATTTTGTTATTTTTTCATTAAAAATTTTAACCCCAAATATTGTTACATATATATAACTTGTTGATTCTAATACAGGTCCCATAGAAAGGGGTATACCTTTATATGCAAATATTGTTAAAAATGTTGCTACAAAAAATATGATATAAGAAAATATAACTAATGGGTTTAAATATTCTTTTATTTTCGAATCATACTTTTTCATAGCAGATTTCTTTAACATAACTTGAGATATGGAACTAATAAAAACCCCAAATAATAAAAAACAAGAATATAATAAAATCGTTTTACTCATGTTTTTTATTCTCCTTTTTATTATCTGATATAGAATATATTACTATTCCTAATATAATTATTAATGCCCCTATTATCTTTTTTAAAGTTATTATTTCACCAAAAAATATTAATCCCCAAAGCATCCCCCAAACAACAGCTATTGCTTTATTTGCATATGCACTTGTTAAACTTAATTTCTTTATAATTTGCTGCCAAAATATTGCATATAATCCTAACAACAATAATATACCACTATAACATAGACAAAATTTTAATGATAAAAAAGCCGAATGTGCTGCAACTTTAGATAATATCCCCGAAAAAGAATAAATCATGAATAAAACATGAAGTAAAACATAACTATTTATCTTTTTCATATTTATTTTCCTTAAAATTTATTTTTTCTTTAATTACATATTGAGGTGGATTGTTTAAACATATATATATTCTACCAACATACTCACCTATTAAACCTAGTATTATCATTATAATTCCACCTATAAAGAGCAAAACTGACATTAATGAACTATATCCAATTAATACCCTTGATGGTGTAATTATTTTTTTTATTATTAATATTAAACCGTAAATAAAACCAAAAAATGATGTCAAGCAACCAAGAAATGTTGCTACACGTAATGGTTTTACAGAAAAAGCCGTAAAACCATTAATCCATAAACTTAACATTTTTCTAAAAGTAAATGTTGTTTCGCCTTGTATTCTTTTTCTTTCTTCCATTTCAATATTAACGAAATCATTTGTTGTCCTTAATAATAACCCTGTTAAATATGGATATGGGTTTTTATATTTTAAAATTTCGTCAACTATAAATCTTTGCAAAGCCATAAAGTTTGTAAAATTAACATCTTTTGGTTTTTTCATAATAACTTTAGTCATTTCTCTATTAATCATTGTTCCAAATTGTTTAAATAAACTTTGTTTATACTCAGTATATTTAGCCATAGAAACATCATGACCTTCTTCTAATGGTTTAATTAATTTCCACAAATTTTCCATTGGACATTGACCATCGTCATCCATAATTATTATATAATCACCTTTTGTTTGTGATAATCCTGCCATAACTGCTCCAGGTCTATTCATATTTTTGGCTAAACTTAAAGCTTTTACTTTTTTATTCTTTTTTGCTATATCTTTTAATACACCTAAAACATTATCTGGTGATTGATCATTTACTGCTATCACTTCATAATCATATTTATCTTTTTGTAATACCACCGTTTCAATTTCATCAATAACTTTAGTTATATATTTTTCGCTTCCATAACATGGTATTACAAAACTAATTAATTTTTTTGACATATATTCCTCCAAAAATTATTAAATTCTGTACATATTTTATTTATTTCGTTTTTTGATATAGTTAAAGAAAAATTAATTATTTCTTTTTCCATTTTTTCCGCATTAATATATTTTTTATCTACAAAACATTTAGCTATATTTGGATACCAATCACTAATAAATAAGTTTTTATTAAGAAAATGATTTATTAATTTTCTTCTATATTCTTCATTTGAAATTAAAATATTAAATCTCCATGGGGTTGAAGATTCAGAATAATTTAGAATTTTCCAATAATCATTTGGTTCAAAATTATTTAAAAAAATTTTATAATTATTTATTCTTTTTTTTAATATATTAGCTAGTTTACTAATTTCTACTCTTATTTTTTCTTTTGTTTCTTTATCTATCTTGTATAAAAAATTATCTTTATAATCATGAGAAAAGAATTCTTTTAATTTATAATCATCATTTAAATTCCTTAATCTTCTATATTCAGATGAAAATAAATTATTACTTTCTTCTATTTTATTATTATATTCTTTTAATTCATCGTTCATATCTTCTAAAAAAGTTAAATCATTATCAGAAATAACAATACCACCATTACCTATATCTACTATTTTTGCATGTCCTGTACTAAATATACTGAAATGACCGAAGCTTCCCACTGGAATATTTTTTACCATTGCACCCATAGCAGAAGCTGCATCTTCTATTAAAAGAATATTATTTTCATCACAATATTTTCTTAATTCTATTATTTCAAGTGATGCATTTCCATACATGTGAGGAAAAATAATACAACCTGTATTTTCATTAATACTCTTTATAATATCTACTAAATTCATATTCCCTGTTGTAGGATCTACATCAACAAATACAGGTTTATTATTAGAATATATTACTGGATATACTACTGCATAACATACGTTGGCAGGAACTATTACTTCTTTATTTTTCATATATTTACTTAATATTAAATATATTCCAGAAGATGCTCTACCAACTATAGAATAATTTTTTTTAATACTTAAAATATTCATTAAAATGTTACCGGTCTTTGATCTTCTCTAATGTCATGATAATTTTTAAACTTTTTCGTTTTCCATTCTTCTTTATAATCAATTAACATAGCTTCATAATTCGCATATTGTGGTTTCCAATTTAATTCACTTTTTATTTTATCTATGTTATAAATATATCCACGTTTTAACCCTTGCTTAGTTTCATCTTTACTAACCTTTGATTGCCCTTTTTCAGAAGCAAATACTTTAGCAATATATTTGGCTTCTTCATATAATGAATACCCTACTCCTGAAGCTAAATTATAAATACCATGTGCACTTTCAGCATTTACCGCACATTCAATAGCCCTTAAAACATCTTTTATATAAATATGATCTCTTTTAATTTTACTATTTCCCCATACTTCTATATCTTCTCCATTTAGAGCTTTTTCAACAAATATTTCAAAAGTACTTTTCTTATATGTCCCATCTTTAGCTAAAAAACCTAAGATTTCTCCATACCCATGCACACCAGTGAATCTCAAAGTAATAGTATTTAATCCAAAATCTTTATTATAATATTCCATAAAATTTTCAGCTGCTATTTTAGAAATAATGTATGGTGTATGATCCCCAGTATAAGACATTCCGTCTGTTTCTTTAATGTCTTCAGTTTTTGCTAAATCATTATATACTTTATGAGTTGAACTCATAATAACTTTTTTTATTCCATTTATTCTAGCAAATTCTAATATGTTATAAGTTCCTAAAGTATTTATCTCAAAGAATTTATTAACTGGGGTTTCATGTTCTGCTATAACTCCTGCTAAATTTATAATAGCTTGAACATTTTCTGTTGGTAATTTTTTATAATCCTCTTGATTTGTTATATCAAATGTTTGGAAAGGAACATCATTTTCTTTAAAAAATTCTTCTACTTTTTTGGATCTTCCTAATGCTAAAACATCATAACCCCTCTCTTTCAAATAAATTGATAAATAACGCCCAACATAACCAGTTGCTCCTGCAAGTAATATCATATTTTACCTCCTACTATTTATAATTACTTTTATTTTCTTTTATTTTCTTCATCCAAAAATTCTGTTAATACTTTTATTACTTTATTAACTTCTTGATCAGTTAAATCCGCATATAAAGGTAGTCTAATTAATCTTGATGCGTATTCTTCTGTTATAGGTAAATCCCCTTCTTTATACCCATATTTTTTACCCATTGGAGAAATATGAAGTGGTATATAGTGGAAAGGCGCTTCTATTTCGTTTTCTCTAAATCTTTGAATTAGTCTAGTCCTTGTTTCATTATCTTTTAATATAACATAGTACATATGTGCATTATTAGTAGCATATTCTGGTATATATGGTCTATTAATAATTCCTTTTTGTTCATATAATTCCAAAGCCTCATTATATTTTTCCCATATACTTATTCTCTTACCTTGTATTTCATCAAATCTTTCTAATTGTGCATATAATAGTGCCGCTAAAATATCTGAAGGTAAATATGAAGAACCAGGAACTTTCCATGTATATTTATCTACAAATCCTTTAATGAATTGTTTCCTATTAGTTCCTTTTTCTCTAATCATTTCCGCTAATTCATATTCTTTATCATCCTTTACTATTAGAAGACCACCTTCACCCATTACTATATTTTTAGTTTCATGAAAACTATAACAACCATAGTCAGCCAAAGTTCCTAATAATTTGCCTTTATAGTATGAACCTATAGCTTGAGCTGCATCTTCTATAACTTTTAAATTATATTTTTTAGCTATTTCAAAAATCTTATCCATATCACAAGCTACACCTGCATAATGGACAACATATATAGCCCTAGTTTTATCAGTAATCTTTTCTTCTATTTTATCAGCATCCATATTTAATGTTCTTTTATCTATATCAACAAAAACAGGTTTTGCCCCTCTTAATACAAAAGCATTACTGGTAGAAACAAAAGTATAAGAAGGACAGATTACTTCATCCCCTTTTTTTAAATCACATAAAATAGCTGTCATATCTAGCGCTGTAGAACAAGAAGTTACTAATAATCCTCTTAAATTAAATTTCTTTTCAAGTATTTCATCAACTAATTTAGTATATTTATTATCTCCGCAGATTTTTTTAGTTCTTAGAGAATCCAAAACATACTTTTCTTCCAAATTAGTTATTGATGCTCTATTAAACGGTATCATTTTCTCCTCCTATATTAATTTTAAATTGTTTTTGATATTCCTCTTTATTCTTAAATGCAAAAATATAAAAACCATATCTTGATGAACTATCAATAATATCGTGATCCATATTTTCTATTTCACTTTTATAGTATAAAGATTCTGGATATTTATTTGCTATTTCTTCTAATTTATAATAATCTTCTTTTGAAAAAATAAATTTAATAACTGCAATTTTAGGTTCTCTTACTTTTTCAAAACGAGGTGGATTACCTAATGCTACATCTATAACCATTCCAACAAAATCATATCCAGTAGAAATTTTAACTAAATCGGATCCTATACAATCCCCACCCATTCTAGCTCCTATTTCTATTATTCCTATATTACCATTTTCATCTACTTTAAATTCTGAATGTGAAGCACCATTTTCAATACTTAATGCATTCAACCCCTCAAATACTGTTTTTTTAACTTCTTCTATTTGTTCTTTAGTTAAATCGCTAGGTTGAATATGTCCTGTTTCTATGCATTTTGGGAATCCTGTAGTATACTTTTTTGTTATTGTTAAAAAATGATGTTCCCCTTTGTAAGAAATACATTCACAACTATATTCATTTCCATATATAACCTCTTCAACTATAGCATGCTTTTCAAAAGAATATTTTACTGCATTATCTATTGCAATTTTTAATTCTTCTTCATTATTTACCAAAGCTATTGCTCTACTTCCTGATCTATCTGTTGGTTTTACAATTAATGGAAATTTATTAATTGTAACTTCATCTATACTTTTAACTTTTTGAAACTCTGGTGTTTTAATTCCATATTTCTTAAAAGCTTTTCTCATTTCATATTTATTTGTACAAATTAATGAATTATTTGGATTATTACAAGTTAAACCTAATTTACTAGCTACATAGTTAACTGTTATTACTGCCAAGTCTGACGCTATAGAGATTACTGCATCAGGTTTAATTTTTTTACATTCTTCTAAAATTTGATCTTTTTCAGTAATACTAATTGGATAAAAATAGTCAGCATTTTTTTCCCCTATATCACCTGAAGCCCAGGCAAAAACATGAGTTTCATACCCCATATCTTTTGCCTTTAATATCAATTTATTTTGAAATTCATTTGCTCCTATTATTACTATCTTTTTCATAATTAATGCTTATAAGCCTCTTTGTAGGCCCCTGATTCAATACTTTCTATCCATTCTTCATTATTAACATACCAGTCAATTGTTTCTTTCATACCAGTCTCAAAATTATAGGTTCTCTCCCATCCCAATTCCTTTTCAGACTTAGATGAATCAATTGCATATCTTAAATCATGACCTGGTCTATCAGTTACATAAGTTATTAAACTTTCTGGTTTTCCTAATTGTTTTAAGATTGTTTTTACAACTTCTAAATTTGTTCTTTCTGAATGACCGCCTAAATTATAGACTTCTCCATTATGTCCTTTTCTAACGATTAAATCTACACCTACATTATGATCATGCACATGTATCCAATCACGAACGTTTTCACCTTTACCATATACTGGAATCGGTTCGTTTTTCAAAGCTTTACTAATAACTACTGGAATTAATTTTTCAGGAAACTGATAAGCTCCATAATTATTTGAACATCTAGAAATTGTTACTGGCATTTTAAATGTTCTTGCATAAGCTAAGACAAATAAATCTGCACTCGCTTTTGAAGATGAATAAGGACTCGATGTATGGATTGGTGTTTCTTCTGTAAATAATAAATCTGGTCTATCAAGAGGTAAATCCCCATATACTTCATCTGTTGATACTTGATGATATCTAATTATTGGATGGTTTTCTTCATCTCTCATTTTTCTAGCAGCATTAAGTAGATTCATTGTTCCTATAATATTTGTTTCTGCAAAAAGATTAGGATTCTTTATTGAATTATCTACGTGAGATTCGGCAGCAAAATTAATTATATAATCAAATTTTTCTTTTTTAAATAACTTTTCCACCGCTTCTTTATCTCTTATATCCATCTTCACAAATTTATAATTTGGTTTTTCTTCAAGTATTTTTATATTATTATAATTGCCTGCATATGTTAAAGCATCTAAACATATAAAATCATCTTCGGGATATTTATTTACTACATAATGTAAGTAATTACTACCGATAAATCCTGCACCACCGGTTACTAAAAATTTCATATTTTTTCCTCCTCATTTGATATTAATAAAATATATTTCCCATATTCAGTTTGTCTTAATTCTTCACCTAAAGCCTTTAACTGCTCACGATTTATAAAACCCTGTCTCCAAGCTATCTCTTCTAAACAAGCAATATAAAATCCTTGTCTTGATTGAACCGTTTCAACAAACATTCCTGCTTTTAGCATATTGCTAGGATTTCCTGTGTCTAACCACGCAACGCCTCTTCCTAAAACTTCAACTTTCAATTTGTTGCGGTTTAAATATTCATTGTTTATTGAAGTTATTTCAAGCTCTCCTCTTGCTGATGGTTTAACGTTCTTAGCTATTTCTATAACACTATTATCATAGAAATATAAACCCGGAACAGCATATCTAGATTTTGGATTTTCCGGTTTCTCTTCTATGCTAAGTACATTACCATCTGTATCAAATTCAACAACTCCAAATTCCCTTGGATTATTAACTTGATATCCAAATATTGTTGCATAACCTTTTCTTTTTTTGATTTTTGAGAAAATATCATTAAACCCAGTCCCATAAAATATATTATCACCCAATATCAAACAAACATCTTCATGGCCTATAAATTCTTCTCCAAGAATAAATGCCTCCGCTAGTCCTTTTGGCTGTTCTTGTATTTTGTAAGAAAAACTCATTCCTAATTTAGAACCATCACCTAATAATTTTTTATAATTTTCTATATCATGTGGTGTTGATATTATAAGAATTTCCTTGATTCCTGCTAACATCAATGTTGATATAGGGTAATAAATCATTGGTTTATCATATATTGGCAATAATTGTTTTGATACTGTTATTGTAGAAGGATAAAGTCTTGTGCCTTTACCTCCTGCTAAAATAATTCCCTTCATATTGAACCTCCTTAACTTGTGCTTTCTGTTTCATATTCAAATTTAACTGATTCTTTTAAATTATATAAAGCTTTAATGTCCTTTTCTATCCACTCAAATCCAGCTAATGGAGTAAATTCATATGTTGGATATGGTGTTTTTTTCAAATATATTACGTCTTCAATATCTTTTGAATTTTCAATAACCTCTATATTTTCATTAAATACTTTTTTATTTTCCCTATAGCCATATATCATATCCTTGTAATTATTTAATGACATAGCAACTATAAGAAAAATACATATGAAATAGAAAATATTTTTTGTTTCAAATAATTTTGTATTATTCATAAACACACTAAATAGTACCATTAGTAATGAAACTTGAAGATTTACATATGCAATTAATAAAGGAATTACTAATTCATAATCTATTTTTTCTTCATCCAATTGATTCATTAAGAATACTATTCCAAATATCAAGAAAATAATTGCTGTCAAGCATGTTCTATAAGGCATATATGGTGATAATACCATTGAAAATTGGGAACAGTATGCAGATATTACGATTATAAGTAGTAATAAATTTTTACCCTCTAATTTTCTAAATAGTAATGTCAAAAAATTAGAAAGTAAAAATAACACCATAAATATATAAGGAATAAGTTTTGTTAATTCACCTATGTTTGTAATATTTAAATTATATATATTTTCATAATTAAATAATAATTTATTAATAAATCCCAGTTGTGAAAACTTAACTAATAATGACACAAATAAGAATAATGATTGAATTAACAAAAGAATCCCTAATACCCATTTGTTTTTTTTCTTATATTTTTTATAAAAAGAAAAGTTATAAATAAGAAATAAATATGAAAATGCATAGATGTATACCGGCACAGCTGTAAATAAACCTGGATCAAATTTAAATGTTGACCAACTTACATTTGATACTCTATAGCATATTTTATCAATTAAACTCATTTTTGAAAATTCTGCAAAAGTGTCCATTCTAGCACCGTTACCTGGTGATAATAAAAAAATAAGAGATCCTGTAAGTCCTAAGATTGTAAATACCAAAAATTTCCTATTTACTTTGTTACGTTTAATTAATAAGTAATAAATTGTAAATAAAATTGTTAATATCAACGTTATAGCACTGGTTTGTGCTCCACTCCATCCTGATAATAAAGCAATTATTGGAAGTAATACAGCATCGTATTTTTTACTTTTGTTTTGTATAAATCTTGTATACATCATATACACAAACATAAATACTTGGAATGTAGAAACTACATATGCCATACTTCCATCTAACCAATAAACAGATTCCCTTACTATAGCTATATTAATAATATAAAATAACATCCAAATCAGAGAAAAATTAACGGCAAATTTTCCTTTATTTTTCGAAACTAATTTTGCGAATAAAAAGAACATCGTTGTAATAAGTAATGTATTTAAAATCTTCCAAGCTCCAAAACCTAGCTTAAATACTATTATTACAAATAACGGTGTTAGCCCACCACCCCAATTAAAGTAATGATCTATCATATATGATACAATTTCAAAAAAATTCTTATCGCTACTTATTTTTAAAATGAAATCATCCGCATACATAACAACTTGATTCATCAAAAAATATAATAATGAAAAAAATATAATATAACTTATGATGTATACTTTATTTTCTTTAATACACTCCATAAATTTATCTAGTTTTTGTTTCATTAAATTTCACCTCACTACTATTTTTTCGCCTTTCAAACCAAATCTCACTTCTACATAACCAGTATCTTCTACCCCTAAAAATGTATTTTTTTAACAATTCCTAAATATCTTTTATAACTTCCATATCAGTATCAAAATATATTTTCCTATTTCATTTAATGACTTTATTATAACATAATCTAAAACAAAATCCTATTTTTTATTTTTATAAGTTTCTTTTATAAAAGTACATTCGTTTAAATCAACTTTTTGCTCAGATCATTTAATTATTTTATAATCAGGTAAATTTTTTCGCAACTTTTTATACATTTCTTAGCTGATTTAGACAATGATTTATCCACAAACCAACAATAATGAATATACTTAGCAATACTTATTTTCTTTCACTTATGCATCATAATTAAATCTTTTCTTTTTAATAAAAATTTTTTGTTTATTTTTTTCTTTCAAAAACAAACGGCCTCACAATCTTTTTGATTTTTAAAAGCAGTTTATAAGACTTACTATTTAACAAACAATTTATATAATTTTCTTTTTCTCTTATTAAATTGGAAAGCTTACTGATTTCTTTTTTATAATCTTGTATTAATTTATCTCTCTTTTCTTTTTCATTATAATAAAATTCAGATTCTTTAATATTACTTAAAGATTGCTTCATACAAGAGTTGTATAAATTATAATAATAATTCTTTTCTTTTATTTTTTCTTCAAAATCAGATAATTTTGGTAAACTCTTATTTCTAATTTCAGCAGTAACAAAAGCATTACATTTATTTTCTAATTCTTTAACTATTTTAATATATGAATTATTATTTTGTTTTGGATTCTCAAGTAAATCACTTATATTATCTTTTTTAAATTTTGAAGACGAATAACATGATACAAGCTTAGTGAAAGTACCTAATCTATTTTTTTCATATTTTTCATCTTGAATTAAAATTACCGGAGTTTTTAAAGCTACGGATGGCAACATAGCATGTAATCTTGTCGTTATTACCAAATGAGCCTCTTGATAAACTCTTAATAATTTTTCTACATTTTCCATCCTGTTTTCAATACTATTTTTTGAATATTCATGAGGGTTTAAAGAATGAGAAATTACTTTTACTTCTCTTTTTGTAGATTTTTTTACTTTCTCAATTATTTTCTCATCAACATCAACAAGACATATATAATCCTTCTTTTTTAAATTATTAAATGGCTTAATAGTAAGAGTCATACAACCAGAAAAATACCCTTTTATACCATGCTTTTTTAACAATTTTAATGTGTTTTCATCTCTACAACCTATCGGTCCATTTTCTTTTAAATATTGACCACCCAAATCACTTAACCAACTATAATCTCCATTTAGTTTAGAATTTGTTGTAAAGTGCATAGAAATTAACAATGGATTTATATAAGGAGATGGGGGCCAAGCAACTTTATTATGCATGTACCAAGCATTCATTATAACTGATACACATTCTCTTTTTTTTGGTATAAACATACCTATTTTTTCTCTGTCAATGTAATAATCTATACTCGGCAAAAATCTTTTTTGGGCATAAGTTTGTATATCATCACCAATATTATCTGTATCTTTATAATAAAGTAATCCGTATTTCATATTTTAGCCCCTTACAATTAGTTTTTTTATTATTCTAACTATTCTATAAATTATTTGACCTATCAATTTTAAAATATAGAAAGGTACTAATATAATTCCCTTTAAATTACTAAAAATTCTATATAAAATTACCGCTTCTTTATATATATGCATTTTTATTAACCAATTAATTAATAAATCCTTAATGTATTGTTTCTTAAAACAATTCATTATACCGTTTCCCATATTTTTATAATAATTAATAAAATAATTAAATTCTTCTTTTGACTCTAATAAATATTGATTTAATAATTCTAAAGCAATGTCATTATTTTCAAACTTTTTATTACTTTTATTTTTCAATAAATTAGCGATAATTTTATTCATATTTTGATTCATTTGCTTTATCGTAAAGCCATTTAATATTTTTTTTCGACAATTTACTTTATATTTATTATCATTTGTAAGAACGTGCTCTAAACATTTGACAAATTTAAAAATTTCTTCTTTATCATAACGATAATCTCTAACATCTTCTTCTTTTTGTTTTGTATCAATAACATATCCAACAGATTTATCAATTATTTCATTTTGACCACCAACATTACTAGAAACTATTGGGACTCCCATAGATAAAGATTCATAAGTTGTAAGAGCTAAACCTTCTTTAATAGAACAATTTATTGTACAATCACTTATTGCATAAATCTCTTTTGAATTTTTAACACTACCAAGAAAATATACAAAATCATCAAGTTTTGCGTTTTTTATTTTTCCCTTTAATATATTAAGTAAAGGTCCATCACCACAAATAACAAAAATAGAATCTTTATGTTTTTGAGTAAAAGCTTTAATTATCTCAAAAAGCAAAAATGGTCTTTTTTGATCAACAATTCTAGCAATAAATGATATTACTTTTTTATCTGATGGCAAATTATATTTATCTTTTATTGCCATTATTTGATCTTGAGTATAATCATTAACAAATTTTTCTTCATCTACTCCAATGTATACCGTTGATACTTCTTTAGGATCCCGTTTAAAATAATCAATTAAAATATTTTCAGAATGCTTATTACAAACTAAGGTTTTATCTATAACAGAAGATACAGCACTTGAATCTCTAGAATATCCCCCATTGCGATTATACCATTCTTCCATATGAACATAATCTAATATTTTAATATCATTAAATTTGCTTTTTATATATGGTAAAGACATATATCCATAAATGCTGTTAGAATTAAAGATAAGTTCTGTATTATTCTTTTTTATTAAATACTCTAAAAATAAATGCCAGTATTTTCTATCTATAAAAGAAGGCAAAATATAATAAGTATCAACATACTTTTTAATTTCATTTAACCAATCATTATCGCTAATATTAGTAAATATTGCTGTAACACAGTATTTCCTATTCAAGCCCTTTAAAAAATCTATATTAAATTTATCTGCTCCCCCAATAACTACATGTGGCATTATCATAATTATATTTTTTTTCTTAGATTTTATTTTAGAAAAAACTTTAAAAGGATTAGATACTCTAAATACATCATCCCAATCATAATCATCTTTTGGGTATTCAATTGCTCGTAAATCAAAATCAACTTTATCTTTATATTTATTTAAAAGTGCTTTTGTTATTTGCCAATTTTTTTTAGATTCTGATTTTTTTAATTCTCCATTTTTCTTTCTTCTGTACCAAAAACCATAATAACTTAAGTGCAAAGGTATTTTTGACATAGAAAATAGTTTAAGCCAAAAATACCAATCTTCATTTATTCCTTTTTCTTTTGTTCCATAACCACCTACAGCAAAAAAATCTTCTTTTCTAATCATTGCAGTAGCAACTAATATATTTTGATTAACTTCTTTTTTAATATCAAATTTTTGCTTCCATAAATATTCCATTTCACCAAAACCCACAGAATCAGTATATGAAAAACAAGCATTAGGGTTAGTCTCTAATGAATAAAAAGCACATTCAATATAGTTTTGCTCAATTAAATCGTCATCATCTAAAAAAACCAAATATTTACTACTTTTACTAGCTTTAGAAGCACCAAAATCTCTAGTAATTGCTAGACCTTCGTTTTTTTTATGGTAAACTTTTATTCTTTTATCTTTTTTTTCTAATTCATTTAATACATCTAAACTGTATTTATCTTTGCTCCCATCATCAATAATAATCCATTCAAACCATGGGAAAGATTGATTTAAAACTGATTTGACAGTATCCACTATATATTCACCTGAATTATAAAAAGGGGTAATAATAGATACTAATGGTTTAAATTTTTCAATTTCTTTAACATCTTCTTTTATATTCTTATTTATCGGTGTAACTTTAAAATCAAAACTCATAATCTACTTCCTTCTATCCTAATTGTTCCTTATAATATTGATCACATACTTCTTTAGTATTCCCCATTTTTATCACTTTGCCATGTTCTAACCAAACAACTTTAGTACATAAATCTTTTATTGATTGAAGCGAGTGAGAAACATATAACACGGTTGTTCCTCCTTTAATCATTTCCATCATTTTATTTTTACTTTTTTCCTGAAACTTTATATCTCCAACAGATAAAATTTCATCAACTATTAAAATTTCTGGGTTAACTATTGTTGCTATTGAAAAAGCTAATTTAGCTGTCATACCAGAAGAAAAGTTTTTAATTGGCACATCCAAAAATTCTCTTAATTCAGAAAACTCAACAATTTCATCGAACTTTTCATCTAAGAATTTTTTTGAATAACCTAATATTGCACCATTTAAATAAATATTTTCTCTTGCAGTTAAATCAGGATCAAAACCTGCTCCTAATTCTATCATAGGAGATATAACACCATTAACAACAACTTTACCTTTTGTTGGTTTCATAACTCCACTTACTACTTTTAAAAGGGTTGATTTTCCCGCTCCATTACTTCCTATAAGTCCAACTACTTCACCTTTATCAACATGAAAATCAACATCTTTTAAAGCCCAAAACTCATCTTTTTTTCTTTTTTTTCTATTAGCAAATAAATTAATAAAAGCTTGTTTCATGGAAAAATCTTTTTCAATACCAAGATTAAATTTCATTGAAACGTTATCTATCTTAATCATAACAACCTCCTATATATAGTAAATAAATTTATCCTGTTTTTTTCTAAATACAAATGATCCTATAGCAAGCATACCAACTCCTATCAATCCTAAGATACTTAATGTTGTAAAAGATGGCCTTTGACCATATAAAACTATTGATCTTGCTGCCGTTAAAAACTGATACATAGGGTTAAAATTCATAAGTGTTTGTAATTTTGGCGGTAATATTTCTATACTATAAAACACCGGAGTTAAGTAATTCCATAAAGTAAGAATAATACCATAAATATGCCATACGTCTCTTAAAAATACTGATAAGCAAGAAAGAAGAAGACTCATACCAACAGTGAATAAAAACATACACAAAAATATATATGGTAATATTAAAAAATAAACATTAAAATGACAAGTATATTGACCTAATCCAACATAAGATAGTCCTATTATTGCTAACCATGGTATTAATGTTAATAAAAAATCTATTCCAACAAATAAACACTTAGCCATAGGAAAAATATATTTTGGTATATATACTTTATTTATTAATGTAAAATTCTCAACAACAGAAGTCATACCAGCATTTGACGCCGCGCTAAAATAATTAAACATTATAATACCGGTCATTAAATAAACAATGTAGTTTACTCCCTCCACTTTAAATCTAAACATTTGTGAAAATACAACAGCCATAACAGTCATTGTAAGAATAGGATTTAAAAGACTCCATAATATTCCTAAAACACTTCTTTTATACTTAACTTTAAAATCTCTTCCTATCAATTGTGTCATCAAAAACCAATATCTTTTAAAGTTGCTAAATATTCCCTTTATTTTTGTCATTAATACACCTCTATAATTTTACATAAATAATTATAACATATATAGCCAAATAAAAAAAGAACATTTAATTTTAAAAGATAAATGTTCTTTTTTACAATTAATATAAATAATGATTTTAAAATTTTTTTATACTTTCCCCAATAATTATTTACAGTGATTTTTCTTAAAATAAACGGCAATATATTTTAGTTAATAATTTATTTTTCTCTATAAATCGTTTTATGAAATTCCTTTTTTTCCATATTTTGTTTTCCCTCCAGTTTGGAAATTCCGTATTTAAATAATGAAATACTTTGTCTATAAAATCATTAGCGATCTTTTTATCTTTCTGATATTTTTGCTGTAAAGTATATCTAAATAAATTTCTAATTGTCATGGCTTCTGCGTATTTTTTTATATCTTTATAATAATCATGACTTTTTAATTCTTCTATTATCATTTGTGTTATTTTTAAAATATCGTATACTCTTTTGTCCATTACTGTTGTTTCGCTTTTATCTCTTACTAAATAATAATTTAATTTTTCATATATCACTCCTATTTTATTAGCTCTTGCTAATGCTTTGACCACAAATATGGCATCTTCATATTTTAAGTCTTCTGGGAAATTGTTATCAATTAACAACTCTTTTTTATATAACTTGTTCCATGGTGCTAAATTTACCTCTAAAAGTAAATCGGCATGCTTTTTTAATGAAGTGTTTTTAAAATTAGTAATAATAAATTCTGGTTCTATTTCATTAAGATTTTCATTTTCTTCTAGCATTTTATGAAAGTTACATAAAACCAAATCCAAATTATCTTTTATGGCCTTATTATACATTTTTTCATACATAGTTTCATCTACCCAATCATCACTATCAACAAAAGCTATATACTCCCCAGTTGCTTTTTTTATTCCAAAGTTTCTATTATATCCTATTCCTTTATTAGTTTTATTAAGGAAAACTTTTATTTTATCTTTATATTTTTCTTTATATTCATCTAATATTTTATTTGAATTATCAGGTGATTTATCTTCGATAATGATTATCTCAATATCTTCTAAAGTTTGATTAACCAAACTATCTAAACATCTTCTTAAATATTTTTCCGTGTTATAAACTGGAACTATAACTGATACTTTTTTCATCTGGCCACCTTTAAATATAAGTTTAAATTTAATTTCATTAATTTCTTTTTTAATTTTCTAATATTTGTATTAACTAGCACACCATCAAAAACGTTTAATTTCTTTAATTCACTAACATATTTTTTTCTTTCTTTACCTTTAAGTTCTCTTGCCTTTACAATAGCACAGTTTGATATGTAACTTAAATAATAATCATCTAAGTTATTTTTTTTACTTGCATTTTTAGAAAATAATCTTAGAGACTTATATTGTTCTAACATATCAAAAGCTTTTTTAACAGTTTTTTTATAATCTTTACTATTCATTATACTACCACATCTTTGTACGTAATGATATCCTGCATAACTTATGCTTTTTACTTTTTTAGCTTTATAAATAACGTATGGAATAAGTCCATAATCTTCATGATAAACACCTTTTTTAAACTCAAAATTATTATTTAAATAATAATCTTTTTTATATACATATAAGCAAGCTAATTCAACAAAACGATAATTTGATAATTCTTTAAAGGCATCAAATCCATTTAGGGTGTCAAAAGCTTTTTCATTAAATACTTTTATGTTATTACCATCTTCATCTTCTGTTACAGCTTGGTATCTTAATACATCACAATCATCTATTTTTTCATCTATTTGTTTTAACAAATCTTTTTCTACATAATCATCACTATCAATAAAAAGCAAATACTTACCTCTGGCTTTTTTAACACCATTATTTCTGGCAGATGAAAGGCCCTCGTTTTTTTGATTTATAACTTTTATATTATTATACTTTTTTTCATAACTAGATATAATACTTTTACTATCGTCTGTTGAACCATCATTTGCAATTATTATTTCGAAGTCCTTGTATGTTTGATTAATCAAGGATTTAAGACATTTATCTAGATATTTTAAAGTATTATAAACGGGCACAATAAAACTATACTTAATCATTATTTACTCTCCATTATTTGTTCTATTAACTTCATTCTTTTTTTATTTAATAAATCAAAATCTACTTTTTCTTTTATTCTTTGTTTTTTTAATGATAGTTCTTTTATCTTATCATAAATATTTTTCTCATTAACTATAAAACCAAATCTATTAGAAATGGAAATATAATCATCCGATACATCAATGGTTGTTATAATTGGCTTTTTAAGTATTATAGCTTCATTATATACAACAGGGAATCCTTCATATTTTGATGTTAATACTAAATAATCACAAGCTTTAAAATATGGATATGGATTTTTTTGAGCTCCAAAAAATAAGACGTTATTTAATTTTTGTTTTTTAACAAAATCTTTATATTTTTTTTCATCAGGACCATTACCAACTATCCAAAACATTGCATTAATTTTGTTTTTCTGACACTTTTTAGCAACATCTAAAAGTAAAGAAAGTCTTTTAGATGATTCTTCTAATCTTCCAACAAATAGAAAAACTTTTTTAGTAGTCTTTTTTAAGTTAACTTTTTTTTCTGATAAATTTATTATTTTTTTATAATCTACTATGTTATTAATGGTAATTGATTTATTCTTTATATTTGGGTATATCTTGCACAAATCATCTTTTGATTCATTACTTACAAATACTATTTTATTGTACTTTTGTATTTTTCTTTTATCAAAAAAAGTTCTAACTTTATTTTCTTCCTTATTATAAAGCTTATAATAATTACTATGTACAAACAAAATTCTATTATTAGATGATACTCTTGCAACAAAACCACAAGGTCCTGAATAAGTTGCATAACAAATAGATACAACATATTTTTTATAGTTACGTATAATAAACTTAAATCTATTAAATAAATTTATAATTTTTCTTATAAAAATATTTTTTATATTACTTACTTTATACTGCTTTATAATAACATTTTTAGGAATATCATTTATAAAAACTCCTTTTTTTTCTTCTAAAACAAGAGTGACACTATATTTTTTATAATTAAAATTTTTAAGAAGATTAACTAATGATATTTCTATCCCGCCAAAATCCAAATTATAAGAAGAAATTAGTATTCTTTTTTTTCCCAAAATACATCACCTAATATAATTATAGTATATATTATTTTTTTTTACAAATTAAAAAAAAGATAACTATATTACAATAGCTATCATATTATTAGAGCCTTTATTAACAACTTTAG
>CANQBL010000007.1 GCA_947589105.1 uncultured Bacilli bacterium
TATAATGAATATAATAAAAGTAATACAATATGTTTTTCTAGGAATAATTCAAGGTTTTACAGAACCAATACCAATTTCCTCAAGTGGACATCTTTTAATTTTAAAAAATTTATTTAACTTTAATATGTTAAATGATATTAATTTTGAAATAGTTGTTAACTTTGGTTCTTTTTTAGCAATTATATTTTTGTTTAGAAAAGAAATTATAAAAATAATAACTGATTTTTTTGAATTTATAAAAACTAAAAATGAATCTTATAAAGAAAATTATAAGTATGCTTGGCTAATTGTTGTTGGAACAATACCTGCAGGAGTATTTGGTATAATTTTAAAAGATAAAATAGATTTAATATCAAATAATGTAAAATTAGTAGGAATTGCTCTTTTAATAACATCATGTGCACTATTCTTAATAAAAGATACAAAAGGAAAAAAAGAAAAAAAAGAAATAACCTTTTTTGATGCATTAGTAATTGGGCTATTTCAAGTAGTAGCTTTGTTCCCAGGAATATCAAGAAGTGGTGCTACAGTAGTAGGTGCTATGACAAGGGATTTTAAAAGACAAGTAGCAGTAGATTATTCTTTTATGTTATATTTACCTATTAGTCTAGCAACCATGATACTAGGGATAAAAGATTTAATTAATACTCCTAACTTTTCTAGTATGTTATTACCTTATACATTAGGTATGATAGCTAGTATGATAGTTACCTACTTTAGTGCCAAATGGTTTATAAACATAATGAAAAAAGGAAAACTTGGTTACTTTTCTATTTATTGCTTAATTGTTGGATTACTTGTAATAATTTTTTTATAAAAAGAAGATTCATTTGAATCTTCTTTTCATATCAATAAACCTATTAACATTATAATTAATAAAACAACCACACAAATAACTATCTTTGTTATAACACTCTTTTTTTCTTTATCATTTAAACTATTCATAGTACCCTCCATATTATGTTTTTATTTTATCATTATTTTTTTAAAACTTCAACTTAAAGATGTAAAAGAAAATTTTCTAAACCAATCGTTTTATCTATCTTACCACTTTTTATTTCAAAGTCTAAATTGTGTAATTTTTTTAAAACATCAGATAATTCATATATTAGATAATCTGCTTCTAAAGCAATTTTAACTCGATAAGGGTGAACCTTTAAAATATCAGCTATTTCACTGATTGTTTTTCCTCTAGAATTTAATAATTTTACTTGGTATGTTAATAAAAATTGATTAGCTAAAAGAGCGATAATTTTTATTGGTTCCTCTCCTATAATTATTAAATCATTATAACATTTATATACTTTATTATAATCTTTTTTCATTATTCCATCAGTTAATTCAAAAATATTATCCTTAAAACCTTTAGAGCAAATATCTTTAATATCTTGCATTAAAATATCTTTATCATTTTCTTTATATATAATCATTTTTTTAATTTCACTAATTAAAATATCAACGTTTTTACCTATATAATCAACAAAATAATTAGCTGTTTTAAAATCTATTTTATAACCACTTTCTTTAAATTCATTAATAACAAAATCTGGTAAATTTTTATCATCTATTTTACTTTTATTAATAACTTTTGCATTTTGTTTTAGTAATTTTACTATTTTTTTTCTTTCATCTAACTTATCACTAATTACCGTAAAAATAACAATATTATTATGACTAGAATCATTAATGTAATTAGATAAATAATCTAAATCATGGTTTATGTTTACTTGATTTGTTGTTAAAAATAAAGCATTTTCGCCTATTAAAACTTTTTTATCATCAAATATGGATATACAAGATGCATCATCTAATAACTCATCTATTTTACTTATAGATAAATCATAATTAATTACATCTTTAATAGTACCTGTTATTTTTTCTATCTCTCTTTTAATCAATCCATAATCATTACCATATATTAAATATAAATTATTCATTAATACCACCAAAATAATTATACAATAAAAAAAGAAACTAAGCTAGTTTCTCTAATAATTCTGCCTTTTTCATTGAAGTATACCCTTCAATATTCTTTTCTTTTGCTAATTTTTTTAATTCTGCTACGGTTAATTTTGATATATCTTCTTTTTTAGTAGTACTTTTCTTAGCTGGAGCTTCTTTTACTTCTTTTTTATCAGATTGTTTAACTGAAGCCTTGGCTTCTTTAGGCATTTTTCCTTCTAATGCATCTTTTGCAATTATTACTAAATCAGTAAATGCTTTTGGTGAATCAATTGCAATTTCTGCAAGCATCTTACGGTTAACAGTTACACCAGCCTTTGCAAGCCCATTAATGAATCTTGAATAACTGATTTCGTTTTCACGACATGCAGCATTAATTCTAACAATCCATAACTTTCTAAAATTACGCTTGGTTTGTCTTCTATCTCTATATGCATACATATATGAATGCATTACTTGTTCTTTTGCAGTTTTAAATAAGCGATGTTTACTTCCGAAATATCCCTTAGCTTCTTTTAATACTTTCTTACGACGTGCTTTAGTTGTAGCACCATTTTTTACTCTTGCCATTTTTTATTCCTCCTTATTTACTTAAAATTATAAAGTATCAATTATTCTCTTTAATCTATTTTTATCTGCTCCACTTAAATTAGACTTAGATCTTTTATTTCTATTATAAGCAGCATTTTTTGAACCAGTATTATGTCTTGAACCAGGATGACCAATCGTAATGGTTCCACTTTGTCTAACATTTAATACCTTTTTAGTACCTTTATGAGTTTTTTGTGTTTTCTTTGCCATTTTTTATTCCTCCTATATTAAATTTTACTTATTTTTTACTGGGTTAATCATAGCCAACATATTTCTTCCATCAAGTACTGGAGCATTTTCTAATACTCCCACATCACTTAATGCGTCAGCAAATTTTAGCAAAACTTCCTTGCCCTTATCAGTAAACTGCATTTCACGGCCTCTAAAACGGATAGTTAACTTAATTTTATGACCCTTTTCTAAATATTTTTTTGCATTATTTAATTTCGTATTAAAGTCATGCACATCAATGTTTGGTGACAAACGATATTCTTTTGTTTCTGCATTATTTTCCTTTTGTTTTTTTTGGGACTCTTTTAGTTTCTTTTTCTTTTCATACTTAAACTTATTATAGTCCATTAACTTACATACTGGATTTTCTGCTTTATCATTGATTAAAACCAAATCAAATCCAGCATAAGATGCAAGTGTTAATGCCTCATCCTTTGATTTAATACCTAATTGTTCACCATTTGGTCCAATTACAAGCATTTGTTTTGCTCTTATTTGCTCATTAATTGGCATATCTTTTTCCTTTGCTATATTAAAGCACCTCCATAAAAAAAGTGAATACGAGATTAGTATTCACCTTAAAAAACGCTTAAATATATGTTAATTCTAAAGCTGGCGTTTAACCCATTACTATTTGTAATCGGGTGAGATAAATACAATCTTCTTTCCTTCATATCAAAATTACTCAAATAGTATACAACATATTTTATGATTTGTAAAGCTTTTTATAACAATATATAACTACCCAACTATCTTAACTTATTAATTTGCTTATTATAATTATCAGAATTAGTTACAAAAGAGCCTGATACAACCATATCACATCCAGCATACTTACATAGTTCTATAGTCTTATCGTTTACCCCTCCATCAATGCTAATCATAAGATCACTAGGAGCTATTTTCTTAATACTTTTTATTTTCTCTACTACATCCTCTTTAAAACTTTGCCCACCTAAACCAGGAGTTACACTCATGAATAAAACTAAATCTATATCATTTAGATACTTAGTAAGTTTTGAAATATCTGTTTCAGGATTAATTGCTAATCCAACTTTAATACCAAGTGACTTAACGTAATCAATAAGTTCATAATCCTTAATAATTTCAACGTGGAAAGTTAAATATTCTGGCATTAATTGTGCATACTTTTTTACCGTATCGTAATCATCTACCATTAAATGTACATCTAAAGGTTTAGTACTAACTAACTTAACATCCTTTAATACCTCAATCGGAAATTTTTTGTCAAAAACAAATTTTCCATCCATTACATCAATATGCAAAAAATCCGCGGTAGACTCATTTACCTTTTTAACAGCATTTATAAGCCTATCATAAACACTTAATACTGATACTGATACTTTCATACTTTACCTCTTATTAATATTTATCTCATCAATAAATTTCACGTAATTTTCATATCGTGATTTTAATATTTTTCCTTCTTCTACAAGTTCTTTTACATAACATCCATCTTCTTTTACATGAATACAATCTTGATATTTACATTTATCTTCATTTTCATAAAACTCAATAAAATTATCTTTAATATCTTTTTTATCCATTCCAATAAAATCAAGGGATGAAAAACCAGGAGTATCTGCGACTAAACCACCTTCTATATCAAGTAATTCAACATGCCTAGTGGTATGTCTTCCCCTTCCCAAAGCCTTTGATATTTCTCCAGTTGGAAGATTTAATTCAGTTTTTAACTTATTTAACAAAGAAGATTTACCCACTCCTGTTTGACCTGTTAGAACACTTAATTTTTCCTTCATAATCTTTTTAATGTTCAACAATTCATTATTTATATATACTTCATATCCTATTTTTTTATAATAATTAATAATATAATCTATTTTTTTTGTATCTTTTAATAAATCATACTTTGTAAAACAAATAACTGGTTTAATATTATTATACTCTATTACAACTAGCATCTTATCAAGTAAATTACTTGAAAAATCAGGCTGTTTACAACTTACTAATATTATTGCCTGATCTACGTTTGTAATAGGAGGTCTTATTAGTTCGTTTTTTCTTGGAAGAATTTTAGTTATGACGTTATTATCAGTATCAACTTCTACCATATCTCCAACCAAAGGAGTTATCTTAAGATATTTAAACTTACCAATACAAGAGCACTCATATAACTTATCTTTTATTTCAACAGTCCATTTATTACTTATTAATTTTATTACTCTACCAACCATTATTCACCATCATTTTCATTATTTTCACTTTGTTGTGTAGTTGGAGCTTTAGTAGTAGTTGTTGTGGGTTGTTCTTTTGATACAACAATTTTAAATGTAACATTTTCAAATATTTCTTCACCTGCTTTTGGAGATTGAGCAAGAACCACATTCGCTGGAACCTCATTTGTTTCTTTATAAGTAACTTTAAGAGTAAGTCCATATTTTTCACAAAACTCAGTTGCTCTTTCTAAAGTCCAAGCATCGGTTACCATATCTGGATAAGTAGATAGTATTTTAGGAATATATAAAGTTATATTTTGTCCTGAGGTAACCTTTTCTCCTTTTTTAATACTTTGTTCAATTATAAGTTGTTCTTTCCCTTCATACTTAACAGCTTCCGTAACCTCTTTTTCCTCAATTTCTACTTTTATTCCTTCTAATTCAAGTTTAGCTTTTACTTCATAAACATTTTGTCCAACATAATCTTCAATCAAGATTTTTTTAGAACCAGAAGAATAATAAATTGTTATCGTACTTCCTTTTTTAACATATCTATTTTTACTAGGTTCTGTTTCAATTACTAAGTTTGCATCTATTTCATCACTTGATTTTTTCCTAGAACTAATTTTAAACCCAGCTTTTTTTATCATTTCTTCTGCCTTAGATATTTCCATTCCATATATATCAGGCACTCTTATTTCCTCTGATTCTGTTAGCTTTGGTAAAAGTATTATAATAAACATCATCAAACAAGCAAAACCACCAATTATGCAACTAATAATAATCATTTTCTTTTTATTAGATTTTTCTATTTTATCTTCTTCTGTTATCTGTTTTGCCACCGGCTTTTCTTCATTAACCTCTTTTTTTTCTTCTTTTAATACATTTATGGTTTTAGTATCTGAAAAATCAGTTTCAGGATATTTAAATGTTATTTTTTCTTCATCTTGTCTTTCAGCATCTAAAGAAGTTTTTATATCTTCCGCCATTTGTCTTACGTCACGATATCTATTCTTAGGATTTTTAGCTGAAGCTTTTAGTATTATATTCTCAATTGATTGAGGCACGACAGGATTAAGTTCTCTTACGCTAGGCAAAGGTTCCTTCATATGTTTTAAAGCAATCTCAACCGCGCTATCTCCTTTAAATGGCATTTTACCAGTTAACATTTCAAACATAAGTATTCCAAGGGAATATATATCACTTCTTATTGTAGAACCTTTACCACTAGCTTGTTCTGGAGGTAAATAATGAACACTTCCCATAACAGAATTAGTTTGTGTTAATTCCACACTATTAAGGGCCATTGCTATGCCAAAATCCGTTATTTTAACTAAACCACTTTCCTTAATCATTATATTTTGAGGTTTAATATCCCTATGGATTATATATGAATCATGAGCACTAGCAAGAGCATCTAATAGCTGAAGCATGATGTCTATTGTTTCTGGTAAAGTCAAAACTCCCCTTTTCTTTATTAATTGTTTTAATGTTTTACCCTCGATATACTCCATTACTATATAAAAATTACCATCATCTTCTCCAACGTCGTATATTTCAACTATATTAGGATGAGATAAAGAAGATGCTGATAAAGCCTCTCTTTGAAATCTTCTAACGAATTTTTCATCACCGGATAAATCTCCTCTTAATACTTTAACTGCAACTTTTCTATCTAATATAGTATCTGTAGCTAAATAAACATTAGCCATTCCACCTTCACCAATTAATTTTTCTATTTCATAGCGATCATTTATTTTTTGTCCTGTTATAATCACCTAACCTCACCACTTTCTTTTTCCAAATACGCGATGGATACATTATCAGTACCACCCCTTAAATTACTCTTTCTTATTAATTTAACTATTTTTTCCTCCGTAGTTAACTCACTATTTAAAACTTTTTCTATTTGATCTTTAGTAAGCATATTAGTAAGTCCATCACTACATAAAAGAATTGCATCACATTCAGTATCAACATCAAAAATATCAACATCTATTGGATTATTTGCACCAAGAGCCCTCATTAAAACGTTCTTTCTAGGATGATTTTCAGCTTCTTCAGGGGTAAGTTCACCAGTTTCAACTAGTAAATTAACAAGGGTATGATCCTTGGTAACTTTATACAAAACCTTCTTTTTCATTACAAATCCAGAAGAATCTCCAACGTTTGCAAATAATATATAATTTTCAGTTATTACTGACAAAACAAGGGTTGTTCCCATTCCTTTACTTTCAGGAAATTCATCCGTGTATTTAAAAATCGACTCGTTAAGATCACTTACATTTTTTCTTATCCAATTTACTGCTTCTTGTTTTTCTCCAATAGATTCCAAGGTTTTAAATTTATCGGTAAGACCATTAACAACTATGGATGAAGCTATTTCTCCAGCCTTATGACCACCCATACCATCAGCAACCACCATTAAGTATTCTCCAGTTAAATTTTTTACAATCATTACGGAATCTTCGTTATGAGTTCTAACTTTTCCTGTATCTGTTATATAATATGATTTCATACCCTTCGCTCACTTTCTGGTAATTTGTTGGCTTCTTAATTGTCCACACGCTGCAGACACTTTAGAACCAAACTCTCGCCTTATTGTTACGTTTATGCTATTCTTTTTTAATATATCATAAAATTTGTTAATTGTCACTTTTTTACTAGGTTTATACTTTATGTTACTTGTTTCATTATATGGAATTAAATTAACATAACAATTTATACCCTTTAATAATTTAACTAATTCTTTAGCACAATCTTCACTATCATTAACCCCATTTAATAAAATATATTCAAAAGTAATTCTTCTATTTGTTACTTTTATATATTCTTTAACACTAGAAATTATTTCTTCTATATTATAAACCTTATTAATTGGCATTATATTACTTCTTATTTCATTATTTGGTGCATGCAAACTTATTGCTAAATTTACACCCGTTTTTTCTTCCATAAATTTTTTTATTTTAGGAACTATACCACAAGTAGATATAGTAATATGCCTTATTCCAATATTTATTCCCTTTGGATCATTTATTATTTTAATAAAACGCATTACATTATCATAATTGTCAAAAGGTTCTCCGATTCCCATTAAAACAACATGACTTATTCGATCTTTTATATCTTCTTCTACTTTAAGTACTTGTTCTACAAGTTCAAACGCATAAAGATTTCTAGCTTTTTTTAACCTTCCACTTTCGCAAAAAGAGCAACCCATATTACAGCCAACCTGACTAGAAACACATATGCTATTACCATAATCATGTTTCATTAATACTGCTTCAATTATATTGCCATCATAAAGTTCAAATAAGTATTTTTTTACATCAACATCTTCTTGTTTTTTTATTAATTTTAGTTCATCTATTTTAAAATTTTCACTTAAAAATTTTGTCAATGTTTTTTTTAAGTTTGTCATTTTTTCAAACGATTTAACTCTTTTAACATAAAGCCACTGAAAAACCTGACTAGCTCTATATTTAGTTTCTCCTATCTCTTCAAAATAGTTTATTAAATCTACTAAAGGATAATCGTAAATACTTTTCATAAAAATCTCCTTAACTAATAATAATTATACCAAATATATAGATAAAGGTTAATAAAATTATGGCAAATATAATTTAATAACCAATCTAATTATAACAACCTTTACATTATTTGATATAAAAAGAATATTTTAAATTAAATTAGAAATAATATTAATGGAGGTAATAAAATGGATGAGAATAATAAATCTATAAAGTGTGATGTTTCATCTTGTAAATATAATGATAATACAGATAAATATTGTACGTTAAATGAAATTAAAGTAAGTTGTACATGCGATAATTGTAACGCACATAAAAAAGAAACAATTTGTGATAGTTTTAAAGAAAGAAAATAATCTATAAAAACAAAAACATGCTAACCAAATAGCATGTTTTTAAATATTTAATAAAAAAGAAAATTACATAAACACCTTTTCAATATAATCTTCTTTTTCTATTCCGTTTATAAAATCTTTAACACTGGTTTTTTTCTTACCAGGTAATTGTAACTCTATAATTAAAATACTACCATCTTTTGTTACTACTTCCATACCATTCTTATCTAAATTTACTATTGTACCTGGTTTTTTGTTATATTTTTTTTCTCCTATTTTACAAGACCATAGTTTAATATTTTTATCTTCCAACATAGCATAAGCTCCAGGCCAAGAATTAAGTCCTCTAATTCTATTAAATACTTCTCTTGAAGTTTTATTAAAATCAACATGTTCATCATTTCTTGACACATTATAAGCGTAAGTAGCAAGATCATTATTTTGCTTTTCTCTTTTATTAGTACCATTAATAATGGTTGGCAAAGTTTTTAGTAAAAGAGGTACAGATACTTCTTGCAATTTGTCATGTAAACTTTCAGCAGTATCTGTATCTTCTATTTTAACTTCAACTTTTGATATCATATCCCCAGTATCCATGCCCTTATCCATATACATAATGGTTATACCCGTTTTATCATACCCATCTATGATTGCTTTATGAATAGGAGCTCCTCCCCTTAACTTTGGAAGTAAAGATGCATGAACGTTAATACATCCATACTTTGGGTTATTTAAAATGATTTCTGGAATAATTTGACCATATGCACAAGTGACTATTATATCAGGATTTAAATCTATTATCTTTTTATATTCATCTTTTATTTTAACTGGTTGTAAAACTATTAAACCATATTCTAAAGCTCTCATTTTTACTGGAGAATAAATAATTTCCTTTTTTCTACCCACTTTTTTATCTGGTTGGGTTACTACCGCAAGCACATTATATTCTTTTACAAGAGCATCAAGTATGGGAACACAAAACGAAGGTGTTCCCATAAATATTACATTTACGTTTTTCATTATAAATCCCTTCCTAGAAAAGTCTTAAAACATCCTTTATAGTTATGTATATCATAAGAGCAAATAATAAATATAAACCAATACTATTTATAATTGCATCAACTTTTGCATTAATTTTTTTACCAGTTATTTTCTCAATTATTATAACTACTGCTCTATAACCATCAAAAGCTGGAAAAGGAAGTAAATTAATAAATCCTACGTTTATTGATAAATAAGCAAGTAAATAAAGTAAGCCTGAAAGTCCTGCTTTACTTTGTGAACCAACGATTGTATAAATTCCAACTGGCCCAGATAATGAATTTAATCCTACTTTACCAGTTATAAGTGATTTTATCGTAACAATCATAGAATTAAAAATTGAACCAAATTTACTAAAAGCATAATTAAAGGCATTTTTAATTCCATAATACCTAGTATTATAAAGACTTATTCCATACGAATATGAAATATTACCTTCTTCATCAGTTAATTTTGTAGGTTTAATTTTTATTTCCTTTTGACCTTCACTAGTTTTAACCGTAAAAATTTGTTCCTTTTCGTTATTAGCTAAAGTAAGCTTTAAAGTTACGTCATCCCATGTTTTTATTTTTTCTTTGTTTATCTTAATTATTTCATTACCAACTTCTAGCCCTGCCTTTTCTCCTGCCGAACCTTTTGTTACCGTACCAATTATAGGTTTAGTTGTATACGAACCATAAATAAGAGCAATAATAAACAAAACCACAAAGCCTAAAATAAAGTTATTTATTACACCAGCTAAAACTATAATTAATTTTTTATACCATGGCTTATTATACATTTTTCTATCTTTAGGTACAGATTTATCATCATCAACTTCCTCACCAGCCATAGCAACATAACCACCAATTGGTATAAGTCTTAAACAATATGAGGTTTCATCATTTTTTCTTTTAAAAGAAAAAAGCTTAGGGCCAAAACCAATGGAAAACTCATAACAATAAACCCCTGATTTTTTAGCCCAGAAAAAATGACCTAGTTCGTGTATAAAAACAATTATTCCAAGCATCAAAATAAAATATATTAGTGTCATTTTTTAACCTCCTAGATTATTCCTGCTAATAAAATATATCCAATAACAACAAAAATAATACTATCTAGTCTATCTAACACTCCACCATGACCCGGCATTATGTTAGAAAAATCTTTAATGTTATGATTTCTTTTTACCGCACTAAAAAACAAATCGCCTAATTGTCCTAAACAAGACAAGAAAAGGGTTATAACTAAAAGACCTAAAACATTAACCGTACCATCTACAAAAATAAAGTAAAAAACTGCGGCGCAAAGAGTACCAAAGATACCACCAATTATGCTACCCTCCCAAGTTTTATTTGGAGAAATTTTAGGAGCTAATTTATGTTTTCCAATTAATGTACCTCCTAAATGAGCATAAGTATCTGTTAATGTAGTAATTAAAAATAAGTAAATAAACTTCATTAAACTATCTTCCCTTATTTCTGTAAATTGATGAAATATAGTTCCGATTAGAATTGTCATACCAATAAGTTTAAATGCATCATCAGCGTTATATTTTTTATTATCATTACAATATATAACTGCTAGCATTGGTAATAATATTGTTAAAAAATAATACGAAGTACGATTTTTATCCATAAAAGTAAGTAGTATAACTAAAGCATATAAAATTAAATCTACATAATTTGGTCTTTTTTCCACTCCCGGTAATCCTAAAAATTCTTTCATTGCTAATACAGCCAAAATAGTAGCAGCTATTTTAAACCATGTTCCTCCTAAATAAATAAGTGGAATGAATATAATTAGAGCTACTGCTGCACTAATTACTCTTTTTTTCATATAATCACATCCTTTATCCTATTTTTATTATAATACAATTGATATTTTTTAACAATGATATTATTAATTTAATGTGTAATTTAATTAATTAAATTATAGTACTTTACAAATAACATTTCTAATTTATTAGTTATTATCAAAATAACAATTCAAACAAAAAGAAGCTTATAAAGCTTCTTAATATGAATCTATGTTAATATTTACTCTTTTATTATTGTTTATATAAGAACTTGCTTGAACAATGGTTCTTATAGCTTTTGCTAAATTTCCGTTTTTGCCAATTACTTTACCCATTTCTTCACTAGGAACCATAACCTGAATAATTATTTCATCAGAGTTTTCACTAGGAAATTCCTTTACACTAATGCTATCAGGATCACTTACTAATCCTTTTACTATTAATTCTGTTAATTCAACTAATTTCATAATTACTTACCTTGTTTTTCATTAGCAAATTTAGTCATTATTCCAGCTTTAGAAAAAATATTTTTAACCGTATCAGTAGGAGTTGCACCATTTTTTAACCATTTCATTGCTACTTCTTCATCTATTTTAGTTTCTGCTGGAGTAACTAAAGGATTATATGTTCCAATAGTTTCTATAAAACGACCATCTCTTGGGCTTCTTGAATCAGCTGCAACAATACGATAAAAAGGTCTTTTTTTAGCTCCCATTCTTTTTAATCTTAATTTAACTGCCATATTTAAATCCTCCTTCATTACAAAATAATTTTAACATACTAAAGTTTAACTGTCAACTATTTTTGTTAACAAATGATTTTCTTGTATTTAAAAAGGATTCTAAATAAAATCCTCTTTAACTTCTTCTTCAATTGCTTTTTCTACTACTTCTTCATCATCTTCAATTGTATCCCATGGTTCTTCTTCCTCTTCAATTGCTATTTTAACCTTTTCGTCATTAACAACTTCTATACCTAATTCTTTTTCAATATCAAATTCTATTACATCATCTTTTACATTTACATTACTACAGCTAGGTTGTTTAAGAGCCCTAACAATTATGTCACTTCCAGAAAGCGAAGTTCCAGTTTTTGTTTTAACATTAACGGTTTCACTATATGATATATTTTTACTAGCAACAGCAGTTTTTTTATCATCATCATATGAATACCATATATTAATATCGAAATTTCCATCAATAACTACTTTATCACCACTTACAGCACCTTTAAATTGATGATTAATTACCCAACAACCTAATATTGTATTAGCATTATTTTCTGCTAATAGATTATAACTATTTTTAAAGTATTTCTTACCTTTTCCAATAACTGCTTTAGTAACTATTTCTTTAAACATTAGAATCCCCTCCTCGTTTTAATCTATGCTAATTAACTAAAAAAAGTGCTAATTTTAGCACTTTATTTTTCAGATTCTAATTTTTTTAATACTTTTTTTGTAACATCAATTGCTTTTTGTTTTAATGCTTCAGCAGCTTCTTGAGCAACTGGTGTTGCTTTTTTCTTAGTATAAGCTACTAACTCTTCTACGTTTTCTTTTAAATCAGAGGCTTTTTTCTTTGCTATTTTTAAAGCCTTTTCCTTATCTAAATCCTTAAGTTCATTCATTATGTCATTTACTTTTTCTTCAATTTTATTTCTAACTTCTTCTACATCAATTTCTTTTGCCTTTAAAATCAAATCATTTGCTTTTTCCCCTAATTCTTTTCTAGTTTCTTTTCCTGACTTAGGAGCAAATAAAAATCCTATAGCAGCCCCTATTGCAGCTCCTAAAACAAATTTTCCAGAATTTTTCTTTTTAACTTCTTTCTTATTCATTAACTTCTTCCTCCTTTTGTTTTTCATCCTCAATTTTTCTTTTTCTTTTCTTAAAAATACCTTTTATAAATAATATTATTGAATCAGATATAACCTCAGTTAGGGCCGATAATTTATCAGTTACGGAATCAACAATGTTAAATATTGCGTTTAATGATTTTACTTTATCATCTACATCATCAACGATTCTTTCAACCCTAGTCATAGTTTTAATTACTTTAATACATATTATGATAAGTAAAACAATTAAGATACATAATAATATATAAATCAAAATAGGTAAATATTCATTCAAAAAGGCTTGCATTATTCTTCACTTTCCTCCTTTTGATACATAGAATCAATTAAGTTAAACAAATCTTGTTCCTTTGTATCATCGTCATCATCGTCATCTACATCACTAGAAAATTCTTTTTCCTTTATTACCTCTTTTTTAAAATCCTTTGTTCTTTCCTTATCAACGTCTATTTCTTTGAAATTTACATTAGGTAAAATCATATCATCATCGTCTTTAGTTTCCTCACTAATAACAACAGGTTTTTCTACATTTACTTTTTTTGCCTTATCCTTTTCTCTTGAAAGTTCCATTTCTTCTTTTTCCATGTCTCTTTCAGCTTCTTCTATCGTTTTTTTACTTAAACGTTTCATGGTATCTTCTAATTTTCTATCCAAAGAACCATAAGCCTTTTTTCTAACATCATCAAATGTTATTTCATCATCATACTTATTCTTTTCATTTTTTTTAGTATTAGGTTTAATTTTATTTCCCTCTTCATCTAACAAACCATATATAGGAGATATTATAGGACTAGGTTTAAATCTTTTAGTCTCTTCTTTTCGTTTACTTCCTTGGTATAATAACGGTTTTATTTCTTCCTTAGCTGGTTTAATAACAGGCTCTGGTTTTTTGGTGGCAACCATAAAATCATCATCATCAAACTCTGGAAATTTAAACTCTTTTTCATTTTTATGTGTTCTTGACTTTATTTCAGTAATTTCCGAATCTTTAGCATCTGATACATCTTCAAAGTATAATTCTTCTATTTCTTGAGTATTTGATAATTCCTCTTGTTTTTTTATTTCAACGTCCTTTTTATTTTCTCTTTTGAAGGAAAGTTTAGGAGTTTTCTTAACTTCGCTTTCTTCATCTTCCTCATCGAATAAGAAACTCTTCATTTTATTTAACTTGCTTTTTAATCCCATAAAAACATTCACACCTTTCTCTTACTAAGCTCCTGAAGTTTGATTATCTTTGTCGCTACTTGTAGTCGTTTCTTCTTTTTCTTCTACGATAATTTCTTCTTCTTTAGTTTCTTGTTTACTTGCATCATATTTATCAAATTCCTTAACATGTTGAAGAAAATTACCCTTTTTTTCCTTATTATCAAAAAGCCTATATACTTCCTCCTTAGAATCAAAATTTCCTGATTCATACATCTTTTTTAATAAAGAATCATTAAAATTAATACTAGATAAAATATAACTAATATCCATAATAGTATCTTTTAAGTCAGATTCTTTTACGTACGTTTCTATTTTAGCATAATTATACTCCATTTGAACATATAATTTATCATCCTTTTTTTTGATAGTTATACTACCTTCTTTTCCGTTATTATCTATTCTTTTAGAAAAGTAAGCGTTATTATCAATTTTATAATCAGATTTAGTTTTATAATAATAACTTACAACATCAACATATAAGTAGTACTTATTATCTTTCTTTTTTAAAATATCATTATATTCTTTAGAATCTATTCTAACCACACCATAAGGAGCATAATACTTATAACCTTTTCCAACTATATTATAAGTTTTTATATCTAAAGATATAATTTTATCCATTAATTGTTCATAATTATAATTATCTACCCTAGTTACTACGCAACCAGATAATAAAATTAAAACGGAAAGTATTAATAAGATTTTTTTCATCTAATCTTCACCTACTTTAAGAATATTATAACAAAAAAAGGCAAAAAGTAAAACCTTTTGATGTTAATCATTATATAAATATTTTTTAGATAAAACTTCTTCTTTAATAATTTAATTATTTTTGTAAGCTTCTAACCTACAAATTTTAATACCCTCTTCATTAAATTTTTTTTCATATTCAGTTGCAACGTTTCCTTCTATCATATTATTGTATAAATCAAGGGTAACATTTTTTAAAGTATAACCATATAAACTTAGTGATTCTATAGAAAAAGCAAAGAAATCAATATTATCAGTTTTCTGTATTATTACCTTTTTATCTTTAAATAAACTATCGTATCTACTTAAAAACTCATGACTAGTAAGTCTTCTTTTAGTATGTCTTTTTTTAGGCCATGGATCAGAAAAATTAAGATATATTGCATCTATTTCTTTTTCAAAAGCTTCGTTAATATAATTAGCATCCATTCTAATTAATTTTAAATTAGGAATATTTTTATTTTCTAACTTTTGAACCGCTCTTACTAAAACACTATCAAACATTTCTATCCCAATATAATTAACTTTTGAATTTTTAATTGCCATACCTATTATAAAATCACCTTTTCCCATACCTATTTCAATTTGTATAGGATTACTATTTTTAAATTCTTCGCTCCATTTTCCTTTTTTATCTTTAAAATCTTTAACTACATATTTAGATACATTTATAATCTTTGAAGCATTTTTAACATTTTTAAGTCTCAAATTAATCACCTATATAATTATACACCAAAACAGATAAGAAACATATAATTAAATGAAAGCTTTTTATTAGGAGGAAAAGAATATGAAAAGTGATAGAAATAACTTAGGCTCCCAAATGATGCCTTTTAATCCAATGATGGGTATGCCAACTAACATGATGATGTTTCCAAATTACATGAACGATAACTATTCTAATTTGGATAATAGAGTAAGTACTTTAGAAAAAAAGGTAAAAGTTTTAGAAAATAGAGTATCAAGATTAGAAAATCCTTATCAAAACACTAATACTCAAAATTATCAAACTACACAACCAAACATGCAAGGTCAAAATAGTGGCATTCCATACCAAACAACCCAAAATAACACCGGATATAATGGTGAAATGTACATGATGTAAAAAAAGCCTACCTTAGTAGACTTTTTTTAATTTAGATGAGTACCTAAGTTCAAAGATGAACTTAATTTTTTATATTCATTTATTAATTCATCTGGAATATATCTTTGAAGTATATCTGGATTATTTTGAAATTCATTTATTAAATAAGTTTTTAAACTATCATTTATATTAACTTTATTAATCTCATTAATAATCAAGCTTATAACATCATTTAAATCGTTTTCTTTATTTAGAGCTATATCGTTTTGTTTATAAATCCAATCACTAGCAACTTTATTAGCATAAATGCCAATTATAGCCTCTGGAACACTTGAAATCATATTTAATTCCTTTTTCATTTCATTTAAAAACTGACTTGGACTTTTTTCTGAAACATAGGCTCTTGTACCATTTTTTGAACTAAAAACAAGAAGATTATTTTCATAAAAATATTTAGATAGAATTTCTTTTGCAAACCAAATTACTTCATTTTTATCTTTAGGATTAAAACTATCACTATAATAAGAAAGGGTTTTCTGCATAACTTCATTAAAAGATTGTATATTTGATTTCAAATAATTTGATACTATAGCTTCTGCTGCGGTATAAAAAAGTTTATCATAAACTAGAAAATTATCTCCCTTATATACCATATTTCTTATTTCTTTATCAATTATAGAACGTCCTTTTTGTTTTGCATACTTATGGGTATTAGTATCTCCATCTTTACAAAAATAAGCTTCTGATAATAACCACCTTGTATAACCTATTAATTCTTGTTTCTTATTTAAAGAATAATTATCCAAATCTTTTTTTATAGTTTCTGATAAATTATTTAGCATTATTTTTCCACCTCTTATTATAAGAATAACATATATATAATTTTATTTCAATTAACCTATTTTTTAAATAATTTATCTCCAAATATTTCGTTAAATACTCCGTTTTTAATAGTTATTAAAAAGTATATAATCGCACCAATAAATCCGTATAAAACTATTGTAATAATTGCACCAAACCTACTTGTTAAATTAAACAAAATAAAGCTTTTAATTATCAATAAAACTACTATCATTATCATAAGAGGATAAATAAATTTAAACATTTTCTTAAAAAACGACTTAATATCTAATTTAATTGTCTTATTTATTACAACAAGATTAGTAACAAATGATACGCTAAGTCCAATTAAAGTTGCACTTATTGAACCATAAAAAGGATATAAACCAATTTTACTTGCTAAAGACATAAGTGGTATTTGAAAAACAAGTTTAACTAATATACCTGTAATTATACTTAAAAACACATTTTTAAACTTATTAAGAGATTGAGTAATGGATATTGAAGTAGTAAAAATACACCTAAATAACGAAACAAAAATTGAAAAGCAAAATACTTTAGGTCCCCAATTACTTGCACCATAAAAAGCATAAAAAACGGGTTCTGCTAAAATACTAAGCCCAAAAGCCATTGGCATTGTAACATATAATAGCATTAAAAATGACTGATTAATCTTTCTTTTAACATCATTTTTATCACCTTTGACAAAACTTGCAGTTATGTTTGGGACAAGACTAGTCATAAGTCCAGTTGAAATTGCAAGAACAACACTGTTTAATTTGTTTCCTGTAGTATTAATTACTCCCAGTACACTTTCTGCATCCTTAGTTTTAAAACCCAAATTAGTAAGAGCATTAATCATAGTTGTCATGTCAATATAATCATATACAGAAAGTGCAAGTCCAAATGATATAAACGGAACTGAATAAATAAGGAGTTTTTTTATAATATCTTTATTGGTAATTTTACTTTCTTCATCTTTTTTCTTTGATGTTGTAACTAGTACCTTTTTATTTTTCTTAATTTTTATAAGTAAATAAATAAGAGCGATAAAAGCTCCTATAGTAGCTCCAAAAACCGCAACTCCAATAGCATTAGTAACTCCTAAATTAAATACTTTAATACATAAATAACTACCAATTAAAATAACAAAAATTCTAACTAACTGCTCTATTACCTGGCTTATCGAAGATGGTGCTATTATTTTATGACCTTGTAAATAACCTTTTGTTACACTCAAATAAGGAACGACTAATATAGCAGTTGAAATAATTCTAATAACAAACGTTATGCTCTCCTTAGAATTTCCACCCGTATTATCTCCCATTATCTGATTAGCAATAAACGGCGCTCCAAAAAACATTATTAAAAATAATACTATACCAAGACTAATAAGTAACAATTTACCTAATTTATAAGCTCTTTCTTTCGTATTATTATATCCTAAAGTATTATACTCACTTATTAATTTACTCATTGCAGGTGGTATCCCAACGGTTGATAATGCTAAAAACAAATTATAAATGGTATACGCATAACCATATAACGCAATGTTAGATTCACCAATTATTGCATAAAACGGTATTACATACACTATACCTAAAAACTTAGTAAGTACAATTCCTATTGTTGCAATTAAAGCTCCATTTACAAAACTATCCTTTTTCATCTACATCAATTCCTATCTATATATATAACCATTGCAGAAAAACAATAAATTTGTTCCTCTCCGTTTATCGCAATTGAAACCTGATACTTAATATCAATTATTTCCTTATCAAAAATAAAATCATTAATACTTTCTTCAAGATCTTTTTCATGGTCGCAATCAAACACTTTAACTTTCATATTATCACCTACGATAATAATATAAAATTAAAAATAATTAAATTGTCTTCTTTTATCATTATACCAAATTATTTTTCATTTTAAAACTTTAATATAACCTAAAATGCCTTGCTTTATATCTTTTTTTATATAATCATCAAATCTTTTATAAAAACTATAAACAAAATCTATATCTTTTTTTCTTGCAATCTCAAAAGATTCTTTATCGCATAAACCCCTTACATCATACACTTCATCATTTATCAAACAAGCACAATGATCATTATTTTTTTGTAAAACCATTTTACAATCTGGATAAATTAATTTTAATATTTCATAATATTCTAAACAATACCCATTTGAAAACAGGCTATATATATCACAATTAAAATAATTACTTAAAAATTCATTAATTTTCATAATTGTTAAAAGAACGCTCAAAAAAAATCACCATAGTATTCTATGGAGATTTTTTAACAGAGTTACAAATAGCTATTTTTTAACTATACTTTTACTAGCAAACTTAGAAAAATCTATATTTAACAAGGATATAAGTTGTTTCCTATTAAAATTTTTAAGTGATGTACATGCTAAAGTCTCAAATAGTCCTTCATAAAAATCATTAAATAACTCTTTTTGTTTTTCAATAAAAGGATAATACATATCATCTAATTCATTAATTAAATCTACAATAGCAATATCATAAGGAGTATAGTCGTAATTATATATTCTAACATCTAAAGGTTTATATCCAGCAAAATTATCAATATTTTCATTTATACTTTCAACAAAAATTGGTCTTCTAAAATAGTAAATTTTTCCATTTTCATTAACTACTTTATTTTCCTTGTAATTATTTAAAAAAATTAATTTATTATTTATATATTTTATTTTTTGTTTATTTTTATAACCAGAAATTATAAAAGCATTTCTTTGGGTATTAAATAAACATTTAGAAATTAATTTATTATTTTTGTATAAATACATTTTATTTTCAATTACCATATCATCATATTTTTCTCCCTTTTGGGTTTGAAATAAACCATTTAATTTATCAGTTGAATTATTTTTTTCAATAGAGTAATTATAACCCAAAGAGTTACCATCATAAAAACTATTAGCATAAAGATGAGAATTTTCCAAAAAAGCATTAATAGTTATTTTGCCATCACAATAAAAAGCTTCTCCAACAGGATCTAACATTTTGTTATATATTATGATTTTTTCACCCTTATAAAACGATTTTTCTTTTAGATTAAAAACTGAAAGTTCAAATAAAGACAAAAATTGATAAAAATTGATAGTAAAAAGTTTTTTCATAAAATCACCCTTTTGAGTTACTATTATAAATTTAACTTTAATAAAAAGCAAGAAAATTTAAATATTTTCTTACTTAATCATAATCACCCTTTAATTATAATCCTTAAATTTTATTTACTTTTGCTTTTTCTATATTGTTCAACGTTTTCTGGAGTTATTTTAAATCCTTTCATATGTATCGTATATGTTAATGGCTCTGGAATAATTAAACCTTCAGCACTTGTTAAGCTGCTTAAATCTAAATATCCACCTACCCTTTGTGGTAACACTAATCCTTCGGCACTTGTTAAGCTATTTAAATATAAATAGCCGCCTATATTTTGTGGTAATTTTAATCCTTCGGCACTTGTTAAGCTGCTTAAATACAAATATCCACCTACGCTTTGTGGCAATATCAATCCTTCGGCACTTGTTAAGCTGCTTAAATATAAAGAGCCTCCTATGCTTTGCGGTAATTTTATGCCTTTGGCACTTGTTAAGCTATTTAAATCTAAATATCCACTTACCCTTTGTGGTAATACTAATCCTTCGGCACTGGTTAAGTAGCTTAAATCTAAATCTCCGCCTACTCTTTGTGGTAATACTAATCCTTCGGCATTAGTTAAGCTACCTAAAAATAAAGAGTCACCTATGCTTTGCGGTAACACTAATCCTTTGGCACTTGTTAAGCTATTTAAATCTAAATCTCCGCTTATACTTTGTGGTAATTTTAATCCTTCGGCACTAGTTAAACCGCTTAAATATAAAGAACCACCTATATTTTGTGGTAATTTTAATCCTTCGGCATTAGTTAAGTGGCTTAAATCTAAATCACCGTAATAATAAATAGTATCTTCATTTATTTCTTCTTTATTTAATGCTATTTGTCTTTCTTCACAATTAAAAATATTTGACAAATCTTTTCTTTTATTATTTCTTTCATTTTTAATTTCTTTAATTCTTGGGTCTTTTCTATATCCAAACCCATATATTTTATCATTTATCTCATATAAAAACGTTAATTCCTCTTTTGTTAATTCTTCTTTATTTTTATGCTTTTTATATATTTTCGTTAACTTTTTCATATCGTTAACTTTTTTATAATATTCTTCTTTATCTGGGAAATCTTTAATCTTTTCTTCTACTACCTCTTCCATTTCAGATTCGATGTTTTGATTTTCTGCTACTCCTCTTATTTCACCTATTTTATTTCCTTCCATTCTTATCGCAATTCTTGGTACTTTATACTCATCTTTTTCATCTAAAGTGTAATATACATAAAAATCCCCATTGGATAATTGATTTTTTGCAGTATCTTCTCCTGCCGTACACCACCCTGTATTATATCCTTGTAATGAGTTTACCAAAGGCATATGATTACTTCCCCTATTATACTTTACCCATTTACCTATGTTTCTTTTTATTATATTTTTATTATTACTTAGTACCTTTGTTAATATATAAGTATATATTTTGGGAAATGAGCCTACCCTTACCAATCCTTCTAAATCTTTATCATCTATTTCTTCTTTGTTCATTGCTTTTATTATCATATCTATTGATTTAGATAATGCTTCTCTATTTAAATCACAAAATGGACTTACAGTATGTTCACTTCTTTTATAGAATACTTGTTTTTCTTTATCATATTTTCCTATTTTTAGCATCCCTTGAAAAGCCCAGTATTTTGCCCAAAACGGATATACCTTTGCATCGTCACTTAAAAAATAATCCAACCAATTATCAATACTTTTCTTTTGGTTTTCTATTACTTCTTTTTCTAGTTCTTTTTTCATTTCATCAGTTATTTCAACATGTCCAAATCCTCTTTCAAGAGCTAATTCTTTTTGTTTTTCATAATAACTTTGTGGTATGTTTTCTTTTTTTATAACATATTTTTCATAATAACACTTTTTTAAATATTCTATATGTTTTGATTTTTCTTTTACTTTATTATGAATATCTTCTAACTTTTCCAAATAATTTTTAATATTATTAAACTTATCATATTCATTTCCTTTTCCATGATGAAGAACCTGCTTATCTTTATATAAGTCTTTATATAATCTATCTATTAATCTTATATAATCTTTTTGTTTATTCATATAACATACCATCCTTATTTAGATTATAACATTTTTTATTTATTATTGTAAATTAAAGATAAATCTCATTAAAATAACAATATAAAAAAGTGTCTTATTAAGACACCCTTTTTATTAAAAGTATAATTTTTTTCTAATCAAAATTATCTAAAAAATCATCTATTGTCATGAATTTATCATCTATTTCTTTTAATGATACTTCTTTTTTTAATTTAGATTCTTCTTTAGTAACTGGTTTAGATATTTCTTTAACTATGTTTACATCATCTTTAGTTAAATTAGCAACCTCATAAACATTATCTATTTTTTTCTTGGTAATTGAAGAACCTATTGAATACCTATCCATTATTGGTATTTCAGTAAACTTAATTTCTTTAGTATCATTACCCGATAATAGAATTATACTATGTTTAGTATCACCAATGAAAGCTTTTATTATTTCTTGTGGATTACTTTTTACTTCCTTAAGTAAAAGTAATCCTCTTTTAGCTCGTGATGTTTTTTCAAATTCAGATAATTTAATTCTTTTTGAAAGACCTTTGTTTGTTACTATGGTAACATATTCACTTTTTTGATCAAATACTAATCCACTTACTACTTCATCATCTTTTAAGTTTATAGCTTTAACTCCTGATGTTTTAAGTCCTATACTTGGTATTTCAGATGTATCATACCAAAGTCCATACCCTTTTTTAGTTGCAATAAATATTTCGTTATAAGGCTCAATGGTAACATCAACAACCTCATCATTATCTTTTAGTTTTATAAACATAATAGGTTTTGAGTATCTTTGTACCACAAAATCGGAAAGTATAGTCTTTTTTGTCATACCATTTTTAGTAAATGTAATTACTTGTCTTTGATCAAATTTAGATACGTTTAATGCTTTTACTATTTTTTCATCTTGCGCAATAGAAATTATGTTACTTATGTGCTTACCAAGTTCTTTCCACTTAAGTTCAGGCAAGTCATGAACTGGTACGTATAAATAATTACCCTTATTAGTAAATAATAAAAGTGTATCAAGGGTATTTTGTTCAAATAACCCAATTACATAGTCATTTTCTTTAACTAAGGTATCTTCGTCTTCTTTAGCAGCGTAAGACTTTTTGGATACTCTTTTTACGTAACCCTCATTTGTTACAACAACGATAACATCTTCTTTAGGTATCATGGCTGTTAAATCTATTTTTATTTCTGTTATTTCGTTTTTAATACTAGTTTTTCTAGGTGTTGCAAACTCTTTTTTTACTTTTCTTAACTCGTCTTTCATTACCCTTTTAAGTTCTGATGAATCAGATAAAATAAGTTCGTATTCTTTTATTGCATCTTGTAAGTTTTTCATCTCGTTTTCAACGTCAGTTATGTCTGTGTTTGTTAGACGATATAATTGTAACATCACGATTGCCGTTGCTTGCTTTTCGGTAAACGAAAACTCTTTTACTAAGTTTTCTATTGCGTCCGATTTATTTTTAGATGCTCTTATTACCTTAATTACCTCATCTAAAATACTAATAGCCTTAATTAGACCTTCTAAGATATGATACCTTTCTTTAGCATGCTCTAAATCAAACTTAGTTCTTCTTATTAAAACTTCTTTTTTATGCTCGATAAAAGCATCTATTATTCCTAGTATACCAACTTGCCTTGGCCTTCTTTGAACTATTGCAATCATATTAAGACTATAAGATATTTGCATGTCCGTATTCTTAAGCAAATAATTGGTAATTAACTCTACGTTAACGTCTTTTTTAAGTTCAATAACAATTCTAAGTTCTCCACGAGATGTTTCATCCCTTACTTCCAAAATACCATCTACTTTTTTATCGATTCTAATATCATTCATCTTTTTAACAAGACTTGCTTTGTTAACTTCATATGGTATTTCGGTAATAACAATCATTTGTTTATTTTTTTCTTTAATAACTTCATACTTAGACTTAACAATTATTTTACCCCTACCGGTTTCATAAGCATTTTTTATTTCGTTAGAACCTTCTATTACTCCTCCGGTTGGAAAATCAGGACCAGGCATAACTTCCAGGATGGAATCAAGTCTGCAATTTGGTGAATCTATCCTTTTTATTGTAGCGTCAATTACCTCACCTAAGTTATGGGTTGGAATGTTCGTTGCGTAACCTGCTGATATACCAGTTGAACCATTTACTAAAAGGTTTGGAAAACCTGCTGGTAAAACCACTGGTTCTTTTAACGTATCATCATAGTTAGGAGCCATTTCAACGGTGTCTTTAGTAATATCTTCTAATAGAACGTTACTTATTTTAGATAATCTTGCCTCAGTATAACGCATTGCTGCTGGTCCATCACCATCTATTGAACCATTATTACCATGCATGTCTACGTAAGGAGTTTCCATCTTCCAATCCTGACTCATTCTTACCATTGCATCATATATTGATGAATCTCCATGAGGGTGGTAATTACCCATTATTTCTCCTACCGATTTAGCACTTTTACGGTACTTTTTATCATAGGTGTTACCACTTTTATACATACCATATAATATTCTTCTTTGAACTGGTTTTAAACCATCTCTTACATCAGGTAAAGCACGGTCTAAAATAATTGTTTTACAATACCTACCAAAGCGTTCACCCATTATTTCTTCAAGTGAATATTCTTCTATTCTTTGTAATACATCTTTCACAAGTAGCACCTTCTTACTTTAACATTTCATAATTATCTTCCAAAGAAAAATCTACGTTTTCTTCTATCCATTCTTTTCTAGGCTCTACGTTATCACCCATTAAAATCGATACTCTTTTTTCTGCTAAAAAAGCATCCGTTATTTTAACTTTTATTAAACTTCTCTTTTCTGGATCCATGGTGGTTTCCCATAACTGGGTTGCATCCATTTCTCCTAATCCTTTATATCTTTGTAAATCTTCTATTTTGCGTTCATTAGTTATCTGCTTTAATTCATCATCAGAATAAGCATACACTTCATCTTTTTTACCAAAACTTACTTTATATAAAGGTGGGTTTGCAATATATAATTTACCAGCTTCAATTAAAGGCCTCATGTACCGATAAAAGAAGGTTACTAAAAGGACTTGGATATGACAGCCATCATCATCAGCATCGGTCATTATAATGATTTTATCATAGTTACAATCTTCAATGTGAAAATCAGGACCCACTCCTGCTCCTATGGTATATATTAAAGTGTTAATCTCGGCGTTTTTGTAAGCCTCATCAACACTACATCTTTCAGTATTTAAAACCTTACCACGAAGAGGTAATATTGCTTGATAACTTCTTTCTCTTCCGGTTTTTGCACTACCTCCTGCTGAGTCTCCCTCAACTATAAATAACTCGTTTTTCTTTGGATCTTTTTTGGTAGCAGGAGCAAGTTTATCTGATATATTCTTTTCTTTTGCGTTTTTAGTTTTACCTTTTCTTGCTTCTTCCCTTGCTTTTCTTGCAGCTTCCCTTGCAGCTTTTCCTTTTAAAGCCTTATTTATAATATCGGTTGCAATAGCTTTGTTTTCTTCTAAGAAATACTGAATTTTTTCATATACGATTTGTTCAACCACCGTCTTTGCAAGAGGCGTACCAAGTTTACCTTTAGTTTGACCTTCAAATTGTAATAGGTCTTCTGGTACTTTTAAAGATAGAATAACAGTTAAACCTTCCCTTACGTCTGAACCCTCGAAATTCTTATCCTTAGCTTTTAGGTATCCATTATTTTTAGCATAATCATTAAAAGCCTTAGTTAATGCACTTTTAAGTCCTACTTCGTGGGATCCCCCATCACTTGTTTTTACGTTATTAACAAATGATACAACGTTTTCATTATATGAATCGGTATACTGAAAAGCACATTCTACTTCTATTTTATTTTTAACGCCTTCAAAACCAACCACGTTATGAATCGTTTTTTTGCCTTCGTTTAGATAAGTTACAAATTCTTCAAGTCCCTTTTCGTAGTGGTAAGAAGCTTCTTTTTCATCTTCTTCATCAATTACATCAATGGTAAGACCTTTAATTAAAAAAGCTGATTCTTGCATTCTTTCACATATCGTCGTAAAAGAAAAAGTAGTCGCTGAAAAAATACTATCATCCGGCATAAATCTTACCGTTGTACCAGTTCTATTAGTTGTTCCTACCTTTTTTAAAGGTTCATCTAAGTGTCCACCATCTTTAAATGATATTTCATACTTACCACCATCACGATTAATACTTACCCTCATCCATTTAGATAGTGCGTTAACAACTGATGCTCCAACTCCGTGTAAACCTCCAGATACTTTGTATCCACCTTCCTGGAACTTACCTCCAGCATGTAAAACAGTATAAATAACCTCAGGAGTTGATTTACCTGATTCATGAAGACCTACTGGTACACCACGACCTTCATCTGAAACTGATACAGAACCATCCTTATGAATGGTTACCTTCAAATGGTTTCCATAGCCATTAATAGCTTCATCAATACCATTATCAACTATTTCCCAAACTAAATGATGTAAACCTCTTTTGTCAGTTGATCCTATGTACATACCAGGTCTTTTTCTTACCGCTTCCAAACCTTCTAATATTTTAATTGATGACTCATCATATTTTGGCATTTAAATCAGCTCCTTATTATTTTCTAACCTATATAGCATTATAACATAAGAATACAAGAAAGTGCAAAATTCTTGACACTTTTTTACGTATACTTAAAATTAGTCAACTTATTGATTTACTTTATTTAACTTATAAGTTGTTATAAAAATATCTAAATCACTTACGTACTCTAACATTAATTTGTTATTTTTTCTTGATATTATTATTCCAATTGTATTATTATGATTATACTCTTTTATGGTTTTATCTATTAATTTCATATAGTTAAGTGTTTGACCAATATCCTTTGAACTAACCTCACAAGTTTTTAATTCTATTACTATAAATCTGTTTAGTTTATAATTAAATAATAGCAAATCAACGTAATAATTCTTGCTATTATAAGTTATTTTATATTCATTAGCTACAAACGCAAAACCGGTTCCTAATTGTAAAAATACAAGTTCTAATTCTTTTAAAATATATTTTTTTAATGCTCTTTCGTTTAAGTTTTCATCTTCATATACATCTATTATTATTGGATCAAGAAGCATATCATTTATTGTTAATACGTTATTAGACATGTTATTAGTTACTAATTTTATATTCTTTTTATCCGCGTATTTTAATCTATTAAACGAATCTTTTTTTATTTCGTTTATTAAACCTCTTACTGACAAATTATTTTCTATACATCTATTTATGTAATAATTTCTTTCATTTTCATCATCAAACTTTAACAAATACTTATAATGGGACCATGTTAAATTTAATTGGCTACACACCGTGTAGCTTTTTTTAAATAATACGTAAAATTTCCTCATGTTTTTTAAATTTGCTGAAGAATACCCCTTTCCATATTTCAAAACAAATTTTTTAGACCATTTTTTTATTAAACCATCTCCATATTTAGCTCTTTTTTCACCACCTTGAGCTTTTATAAGTAACTTTCCTATTTCATAATAAGTATTTATTATTTCTTTATTATTTTGTAAGTATCTTACTTTATCATTTATTTCTTTATCTTCTATTAAGCTTTTTATTTTTAAATAATAGTCCATATAATAATTCCTTTCTTTTAGTTAGCTATTATATAAACCTTATTTAAAATAAATGTCGAAATAAAAAAGCAATGAACTATTGCACCTTGTTCATTGCTTTCATCATTTGATTAATTTGTTTTTGACTTGGGGTTCTTCCCATTTGTTGCATCATAATTTTTATCATTTTTTCGTTTATTGGTGGATTTTCTTTCAAATACTTTTTCATGAAAGCTCTAGCTAAAAGAAAACCTAAAACTAATCCTATTATAAGTCCAATTACACACCATAAAATATTTTCCCACATATTATTTACCTTCCTTTCTTATACAATTTTACTATGTTTTAAACTTTTATACAAGTTTTTTTGTCAATACGTTACTAAGCCAAAAATAGTCTTTGTTAAGAAAGTCACAAACAAATACGCTTTCTTCTTTTTCAATAATTTTAAAAAAAGCCGTTATATTTTTATTTGTTTTAACCTTTATATAAGTGTTATACACTGTTAATTTTGTTTTCTCAACCCCATTATCTAATATATGCTTATTTAAAGTTTTTTTATAATTTTCATCATAAGCATACTCCCTATATATATTACTATTAATCCGTGTTTTACTAAAAGGAACCGCCATCTGTTCAAATAATCTATAAGATATTATAAAATCATTTTGACTAGACAATGATATTTGTTCAAGCATTTTATATAAATAATATGTTTTATTGTAGTATAATTTAGAAAATGAATCATTAATCTTAAATAAATAATATACCCTCATAATAAAAACACCTCTTTTATAGAATATTACTTATTTAATAAAAAAGATGTCGAACAATGACTTATTAATAATTTTTTTTATTTAAACTATTATTTTAAAAAGTTTTAATAAACATCAAGCATTTAATACAAAATTTCTTTCATTTGATACTTGTTTTACTTCACTTTGTTTATCATAACTAATTATCCAAATAACATTAACTAGTGTTAAAATTAAATAAATTAAAGCGACTCCTTTATAGTTTTTTAAAAAGTTCATTATAATCACTCCCTTATTTGTCTTTTCTTGTCTAAATTATACTACGAACAAATGTATGTGTCAATACAAAATAAGAACATTTGTTTGACAATGTAAAGTATTTATGCTATTATATAAATGTAATAAAAAGGAGGCTTTATGGAAAAGTTAACAAACCGCCAAAAAGACGTATTAGATTACATAAAAAGTTACGTTGCAACCCATGGTTACCCACCTGCAGTAAGAGAAATTGGAAGTGCTTTAGGACTTAACTCCCCTGCAACTATACAATCACACATAATTGCATTAGAAACCAAGGGTTACATAAAAAAAACAAATTCAAAGTATCGTTCACTTGAAATTGTAGGTCCAAATGAATATTTAAATGAAGATGTTGTAGAAGTACCTTTATTAGGTAAGATTACCGCAGGCTCTCCAATTGAAGCAATCGAAACCCCAAATGAGTTTTTTAGTTTACCAGCTTATTTAATTCCAAGTAAAGAGGAAGTATTTACCTTAAAAGTAAGTGGTGATAGTATGATTAATGCGGGTATATTTGACGGAGACATAGTAATAGTTCAAAGACAAAATATTGCTAAAAATGGTGATATTGTAGTTGCTATGACGATGGAAAATGAAGTTACGTTAAAAACCTTTTATAAGGAATCTAATTATATTAGGTTACAACCTCAAAACGATACAATGAAACCAATTATATTACCTAACTGTACAATACTTGGAAAAGCAATTGGTTTATATAGAAAATTTTAAAAAAAGGGAAACTAAGGTTTCCCTTTTTAGTTTCCCAATCTATATAAAAACGCTTTATCATGCATCAGCGTTCTACAATAATATATGGTTAACAAAAAATTTTGTTAACCTTATTTTGCCTAAATATAAATTTAATATTTTAAGCATACATATAAATATTATTATCAATACTAATAAAACTATTCATAAAATTATTTGTAAATTTAAATTTTTTAAAACATAATAAAATATACTTTTATCTATTTTATTATTTTCATTTTTAAGGACTACAAGTATTTATCTTTAACTTATTATTTTTAATTTTAACCGTAATACTCCCATTTTTATCTGTTCTATATATTTTAGAAGAAGATAAATTATCTATAGTTTGTTTATTTGGTAAATTATATCGGTTATTTTTTCCAACACTTATTATTGAATATTTTAAATTAATATTATCAATAAAAGCTTTACCACTACTTGTCTTACTTCCATGATGACCCACTTTTAATACATCTATATTATTCAAGTTGTATTTTTTTAATAAATCTTTTTCTACTTTTATAGAAGCATCTGCCATAAAAAGAAATTTATAATTATTAAGTTCCATATATATTACATTTGAATTATCATTTTCATTATCATAAATTTCATGATTTAAAAAGTATAGTTTATTACCATCAATATTTAATTGTTTAATACAACTATAATAAGGTATTTTCTTATTTGCTAAAACATAGATTAAATCTTGTTCAAGTTCGTTAAATTCACCACAATTAAAAATTACTTCCTTAACCTTAAAATCATTAAATAAATTAATACCTTCTCCCATATGATCAAAATCTCCATGAGTTATAATAAGAGATTGAATTTGATTTATTCCCCTAGAATTAAGATAAGGTATAGTTTTATTTTTAACTATACTATTTTCGTTTTTATAAATTCCTCCCGTATCTATTAATAAAGCTTTTCCTCGTGGTAGTATTAAAATATTACTATCTCCCTGCCCAACATCTAAAAATATAACTTCGGGTTTATTAATAAAAAAACTTGAATTAATATTTATTAATAAAATAATGAAAAAAAATGTAATATATTTTTTATTAACTTTAACGGATAAAAACAAAAATATATAATAAATCAAGATAATTATTAAATTTGGTTTTGATATTATAAAAGTTAATAATTTAAAATTATTAAGATGTAATACTATATATTCTAATATATTTATTAATTGATAATACAATGTATCAAATATTGGTAAAACAAAAGTAATTAATGATAAAGGAAAATATAAAAAAGTTATAAGAGGAACAAAAATTACATTATATATTATCGATAAAAAATTTATTTTGAAAAAATGAAAAGCTAAAATAGGAACTGATGATAAAAAACATATTATAGACATAATTAATGTTTTTAATAAATAACTTTTAAGTTTAAATAAGTTGCTAGATAATATTATAAAAAAAGTAATGATAATTGAAAAAGAAAAACCTATACTATATATTAAAAAAGGATTAATTATAATAAGTAATAATGCAGTAATAATCACTAATATTTCATTTTTAAAACCAAATTTAAATTTTTTATTTAAATTAGATAAACCAAAAAACATAACACACCTTAAAAGAGATTCACAAAAGTTAGTTAAAAAAAGAAAAAATAAAAGAAAGAAAATTATTACTATGTTTTTATATTTGCTCTTTTTAAAAATTCTATTCAAAATTAAAAGAAAAAAACTAATATGCATTCCAGAAATAGCAAAAAGATGTACAATTCCAATATCACTATAACCTTGTTTTACATCTTTATCTAAATTGGATGTATCACCCAAAATAAAAGTGCTTAAATATTCATGAGATTTGTATAATGATATTTTTTTTATAATTAAATTTTTTATTGTATAAAATACATTTGTGTTTTTTTTAATGAGAGTAACTTTTGCATTATTACTTATCATTTTTATTCCTTTTGATAGTAAGTATTTTCGGTAATTAAATAAATTAGGAACCGTGTTATCACTAGGACATGTAAATTTTCCTTTTACCCTAATTTTATCTCCTAAGTTAAAATTAGTTTTTTTATACAAAATTAATTTATATTTTCTATTTACATCAATTTCTTCTTTATCCTTTATTCTTTTTATATTAGTTATAGTTCCATCTATGGTTTTATTTTCTTTAAGGCAATAATTACTATTATAAAATAGTACTATAAAAACTCTAATAATTGCTAAAATAATTATTATAAATAGTATTTTCTTATTCATTATAAAACAATATAATCTTTTATTTTTTCAAAAACAGAATCTCCAATACCCGAAACTTTTTTTATATCCTCTATTAAATTAAAATTTCCATTTGTTTGTCTATAACTTATAATTGCATCAGCTTTAGCTTCTCCTATAGATGGTAATGTCATTAATTCTTCTTTAGTAGCAGTATTAATTGATAATTTCCCTGTTATTTTCTCGGTTTTATTTTCGGTAGAATTATTAGAATTTTTTATACAAGCATCATTTTTAACATCAGGACACTCACATTCAAACGAAGCACATGTTATTTGATTATTATTTTCTTTATTCTTCTTATAATTATATATTTCATCTTTTGTATAAACTATTATATACATTTCATCAGTTATTTTTTTACTTAAATTAAGATTTATTGTATCAGCATTATCCTTTAATCCTCCTGCCAAATTAATAACATCTATTACCCTTTTATTACTATCTAATTCATAAACTCCAGGCGCATTAACCGCCCCTTTTATATCAACAAAAAATGTTTTAGAGTTTATTTTTTCTTCTTTAACTATAGATAATTTTTTAACACTAGAAGTTGATACCTTGTTCTTTTTTTCATAACAAAAACAATTAATAAATAAAATAACTAAAATTATTAAAATACAAACTATATATTTCCAATATTTCTTTATAAAATAATTCATTTTTTTATCTCCTTTCACTTTAATTATTAAACGTTTATAATAAAAACACGCGAAAAAAAAGATAAAAAATAAAAATATTTTATCTTTAATACCCCCAAGTTATTTAAATTTTATATTTTTTTATTTATCTAACCAAATGTTTTTGTTCAAAAATTTTATTTTCAACCGCCACTCTCTGAACCAATCCTAAACATATAAGTAAATTTATCATAAATGATCCACCATAAGAATAAAACGGAAGAGGAACCCCAGTAAGTGGTATTATGCCTAATACTCCTCCTAAATTAATCATAACATGAAGTGATATTAAAGTAGCAACCCCGTAACATATTATTGTTCCTTGCAAATTATAAGATTTTTTACCTATTAAAATTATTCGCCATATTATTACAAAATAAGATAAAATTATTAAAACACCTGCTATTAAACCCATTTCTTCTATTATTATAGCAAATATAAAATCAGTGTGAGCTTCTGGTAAATACAAATACTTTTGCTTACTATTACCATAGCCACTTCCTAAAATGCCACCACTATTTATCGCAATATATCCATTACATACTTGATAACCAGTTTTTTCCCGATATCTGGTACAAGGGTCTTTATAATTAAATCTACTAACTTGACTACTAGTTAAACCTTTACCTGTTACCACCATTACAAGAGCTAAAATAAGTACCGAAATTATAGTAAATGTTGCCATAATAAACTTCAATTTATTATCATAAGGAATAACTAAAAAAATAACCGCTGTTATGCCAACTAATACCATCATGGTTCCAAAGTCTGGTTGTTCAAATATTAAAAATATAAATATAAATGGAACCACGAAAGGTAAAACTTTCATAGAATTACTAATATATTTAATTTTCAACATCTTTTCAAAAATGAGTGCAAAAAACAATATCAGAACAGTTTTTGCAAACTCACTTGGTTGAATACCAAAACCGCCAATAAAAAGCCAACCACTTATTCCGTTCATAACCTTCTCATTTACAAGAACATATATTAAAGCCCCAGTAACTATTAAAATTGCAAAATATATTAATATACGCCAAGTTTTTATATAATTTTTAATTATTATCCAAGCACAAAAAAGACCTGCTGCTATAAATAAAATTTGCCTTTTAAAATAAAAATAACTATCAGCTTTAGACATATAGGCTTTTAATGATGAAGCACTACCAACCATCATAAGTCCAAAGACTAAACAAATGAGTGTTAATATTAATAAAGGCTTATCAATTTTATTAAAAACTTTTCTCATGTTATCACCTATCATAAATATAATAACACATTTTTTTATTTTTTTATATATAGGTATTTTGTATAACACTTTATTTACATTTAGAGTAAACTATAATAGATAATATCAAAGGAGGGATATTAATATGTATTACTATGGTTACCAAGGTGGCTACGGATATAACTCTCCATGCTGCGGTGGCGCTTATGCTTATCCTTACTATGGAGGAAATCAAAATCAAGGTGGCACAGGTTATGGAGCAGCTATTATCTTAGTACTATTCATCTTATTAGTTATAGTTATAGGAGCTAGATGGCTAGGAAATAACTAGGAAAGTTTTACTTTCCTTTTTTTTATGATATAATTATTTTGGTTAGAGGTGAAGTATGTTTAAAAAATTAAAAATACTAGACGAAAAGGACAAACGGTTAAGAACCATTAGTAAAGATGTTATTTTCCCTTTATCTGAAGAAGAAAAAGATACGATAAAAAACGCAATGAAAAACTTAAAATATAGTCAAATCGATAAATATGCTAAAAAATATAATTTAAGAGCTGGTTGGGGATTATCTGCGATACAAATTGGTATTGCTAAAAGGTGGTTTGTTATAGTTGAAGAGCAAGATGATGGTAGTTTTAAAGAATACTTTTTTGCAAACCCAAGAATAATAAGTAACAGTACCGAAAAAATTTATGTTGAACAAGGAGAAGGCTGTTTAAGCGTAAATCGTGAGGTAATTGGTATAATTCCTAGATATGCTAGAGTAACTATAGAAGCAATGGATATAAACGGAAATAAATTTGAAATGAGATTAAGAGAAGACCTTGCTGTATGCGTTCAACATGAAATGGATCACTTACAAGGAATTTTATTTATCGATAGAATAGATAAAAAAAATCCATTTAAAGATTCTGAAAAATATAGATCAATATAAAAGAGAAACTTTGATATAAAACCTGTTTCTTCAAAAAATAGAAACGAAGTTCATACCAATTTTAGTTTCTCTTTTTTTAATTTATTTTAACATCAAAAAAGCTTTAAAAAAATCATCTAAAGTAAGTTTGTCTTAAAATTATTAACGAGTTAATACATTTATATTTACTTTTGTATAATTTTACCCCTGTTCATTTTTTATATCTTCTAATTTAACACTAACTAATTTTGAAACTCCTGGTTCTTGCATTGTAACACCATACAAAACATCAGCATATTCCATAGTTTTCTTTTTATGAGTAATTACAATAAATTGTGTTTTACCTTTAAATTCTGCTAAAAACTTTCCAAAATTATCAACGTTTACTTCATCTAAAGCAGCTTCTACCTCATCTAAAATACAAAAAGGTACAGGCCTTGTTTCTAAAATTGCGAATAAAAGTGATATTGCCGTTAAGGTTTTTTCACCTCCGGATAATAAAGATATATGTTGAAGAGTTTTACCAGGTGGTAAAGCCTTTATATCAATTCCAGTTGATAATATGTTAGATGGATCAGTAAGTTTAAGCTCAGCATTTCCCCCAGAAAATAATTTTTTAAATACAAGTTTAAATCTTGTTTTTATTTGTTCGAATGACTCTAAAAACTTTTCTTTCATTATATCATCTAACTCTTTTATTATTTCTAGTATAGTATCTTCTGCTTTTACTAAATCTTCTTTTTGTCTAGTTAAAAAATCATATCTTTGACAAACTCTATCATATTCTTCGATAGCACCTATGTTTACATCCCCTAATTTTTTAATTTCTAATTTACACTTATCAACAATTTTTCTAGCTTCCTCAGCATCAATTTCAAGAAAATAATTAGCCTTAGCTTTTTCAAAAGTCATAGCATAATCCTCGGTTAGAGTATTAAGTAAATTATCTAATTTTACATCTTCTCGATTAACTTTTATTTCCAAATCTTTTAATTGTTGTTGTTTATTATAAAATTCTTGATTATTAATTTTATTTTCTTTTTCTAAACTAAAAATTGAATCTTTATAATCTTCTATTTCACTTTTTACCTCTTCTATTTTAGTTAGAATATTATTTTTTTCCTTTTCTTTTTCGTAGTATTCTCCTACTATTTTTTCTTCTTCTAAACTTAACGTACCTTTAATTAAACCATTTATATTACTAGCTTCTTCTTCTAACTTTGTTAATTCTTCTTCATAAAGTTTATATCTTTCTTTTTCATATCTTAAAGAAATTTCTAAATTTGTCTTTTCTTTATTAAAATTTTCTTTTTCTTCCATTAATTCTTTATATTTATTATCACTTACATTTATTTGTTCTTCTAAAATGGCTCTTTTATTTTCTAGGTTTTTAAGTAATTTAACATTATCTTCTAATTCATGCTTTTGAGTTATTAAGTTGGTCTGATTTTTTATAATACCTCCAGTTAATGACCCACCAACATGTATTAATTCGCCATCTAATGTAACTATTTTATATTTATAATTTATTTTTCTTGCAATATCTTCTGCTGCGTCTATATCAGTTACTACAACCGTTGTTCCTAATTGATTTTTTATTACGTTATTATATAAGCTTTCAAACTTAACTAAATCTGATGCAACACCTACAAAATCTTCTTCATCTCTTAATATTTTATATGTAGCACTATCTACTTCCCTTGCCTTAATAATATTAAGAGGAAAAAAAGTAGCTCTTCCAAATTTGTTAAATTTTAAATACTTAATACATTCTTTTGCTGTAAATTCATCATCAGTTACGATGTAATTAGCAGCTTGTCCTAAAGCAGTTGCTACCGCAACTGAATGTTCTTTTTCTGTTTCAATTAAGTTTCCAATCACTCCTTGAACACCAGATAGTTTAGGATTATCCAAGATACTTTTAATAGCATACGGTAATCCTGTATTATTTTCAAGTTGGTTTCTTAATATTTCTATTTTATATTTAGTTTCGTTTTCCAACCTGTTTTGTTCAGTTAATTTTTTTTCATTATCATCATGTAATTTTCTTGCTTCTAAAAACTCTTCTTCTTTAGCATTTAATTTTAAAGTACAAGCATTTATTTTTTTATTTAATATATCAAGCGTATTTTTAACCTCAAAAATCTCATTTTCTTTTTTTAAAATATTCTCTTTTATATTAACTATATTATCATGTACTTTAGCATCAGTTGCATTATATTTTTGCCTTTCTATAATTAAATCTTTTTTTCCTAAAAGGCTTTGTGATTCTTCTACTATTTTTGTTAATTTGTTTTGTAAAACATATAACTCTTCTTCTTTTTTTGTGTTTTTAAGTTTTAACTGTTCTATTTTAGTTAAATCTACGTTACTATCTTTTTCAAGTTTAATTATCTCATTACTTAATTTTGAAATTAATAATTTATTACTTTGATAATCAGCATTTAAATTATCTACTTCATTAACTATTAATGAAACTTCTATTTCATCTAATTTTTTCTTATTTTCTAAATATTTTTTAGCATCAAGGCTTTGCTTTTTTAAAGGTTCTAAATTAGTTTCTAATTCCAAAATAACATCATTAACACGATTCATATTATCGTGAGTTCTATCTAATTTTCTAAGAGCCTCATCTTTTCTTTTTTTATACTTTAAAGTTCCTGCAGCTGCTTCAAAAACTATTCTTCTTTCTTCTGGTTTGTTAGATAAAATAGATGCAATATCACCTTGCGAAATAATATTAAAAGATTCTTTTGAAATTCCGGTATCAACAAATAAATCCTGTATATCCTTAAGTCTTACTTTTTCATTATTTAAATAATACTCATTTTCACCAGTTTTATAAATACTTCTTTTTACACTAACCTCAGTATAATCAATTGGTAAATATTTATCGGTATTATCAAAAATAAGAGTAACACTAGCACTCGAAGCTGGTTTTCTTGATTTACTTCCAGAAAATATTACATCGCTCATAGCGCCTTCACCACGTAGCTGTTTAACTGATTGTTCTCCTAATACCCAACGAACAGCATCAACAATGTTACTCTTACCACTACCATTAGGACCTACTACACCTGATATTCCAGATGTTAAATCAAGTTTTATTTTTTCCGCAAAAGACTTAAAACCAGCGGCTCTAATCTCCTTTAAAAACATAAAATCACTTCCTAACTAATTTTCGCTTGCTTATCAAGTGCATGTTTAGCAGCTTCTTGTTCTGCTTCTTTTTTAGATTTTGCTTTCCCTGTGGCAAGTACTATGCCATCTACTATAACATTTACCGTAAACGTTCTATCATGAGATGGTCCTTCTTCTTTTATAACCTCATAATTTACTGACTTTTTAGTAGTTTGAACCATTTCTTGTAACTCTGATTTATAATCCATAAAAAAGGTTTCAGGCTTTTCTTTTATAAAAGGTATTACTACATCATAAACTATTTCCCTAGCCTTTTTATAACCTTGATCTAAATACACGGCTCCTAAAAAAGATTCAAACATATCTGAAAGAGTTGCTTTTCGGTATTTTCCACCTGATAACTCCTCCCCTTTTCCAACCTTAACATATTTCGGAAAATCAAGTAATAAAGCATATTCATATAAAGCGTTTTCACACACATACATTGATCTTATCTTAGTCATCTTTCCTTCTTCATAATCGGTTTCATTATAAAGATAATCACTCATTATTAAATCTAAAACCTTATCACCTAAAAACTCTAATCTTTGGTAATTTTCTGTTAGTCCATGTTCATTACAATATGATGAATGTGAAAAAGCTGTATCATAAATATGTATATTATTTGTCTTAATATTAAATTTATCAAGTAATTTCATAATTATCACCTCTTAAATTATAACAAAAAAACTAGATTTAATCTATAACAAAAACAATTATAATATATGGTATTTTTATTTCCTATAAAATTATATATCACAAGCATGTTTTCAAATATACTATAAAATTGAGTTAAATAAAAAAGTTTTGAAAAAAATCAAAACCTTTTAATTACATTTTTCCAAACTTTTTAATACAATTTGTAATTTAGAAAATCTTTTTTCTACCTTACCTTTTACTTTATATACACCCGGTATAAAAATATTAAAATAAGAATTATAAACCATAGGAAACATAACTACTTCTACACTACCAAAAGAATCACTAGCAGTTATAAACATCATTTTTTCATTTTTCTTTGTATTTATATCTTTTTTTCTTTCAAAGTATAAAACAATATCTATATTTTTATCAAAATAATAATTTAATTTATCAGTTGTAATACTATCCTCAAATATATATTTACTAGTAGGATGATTACTTATGTAAAAACCATAAAGATTTTCTTCTTGTTTAGTTAATTCTTCTAAGGTATATTCTTCATAATTTTTTAGTTCTGGTTTTATAACTAAATTTTCATCTAAATCAGAGCAAAGCTCTGCATAATTTAAAGCTTCATCTAGGTTTTCTATTAATGTCTTTTTAGTATAACCAAAAAAATCTAAAGCTCCAGAAAGAATTATGTTTCTAATAACATCTATTCCTACTTTGTGGGTTCTTCTTACAAAATCAAAATACGAAACAAAACTTCCGTTTTCTTCTCTTTCTTTTATTATTTGCCGACAAGTTAAAGAACCAACACCCTTTATCATAGAAAGAGGATAATAAAGTTTTCCATTACTTATTTCATAATTACAAGAAGCATTATTAATAGTTGGTTTTACAAGTTCTACACCCAACTTTTTACATTCGTTTAAAACTGTTTTTGTTTTAGATGAAACACCTATATAATTATTTAATAATTCGCACATAAACTCTAATGGATAGTGAGTTTTTAAATAAGCAATTTTATAACCAATAATAGCATAACAAACAGAATGAGCTTTGTTAAAACCGTAATTAGCAAACTTAAGAATAAGATCATAAACTTCTAAAGCGGTTTTATAATCATAACCTCTTTTTATGCTTGAATTTATAAAATTCTCTTTTTGTTGTAATAAAACATCTTCCTTTTTCTTACTCATAGCACGTCTTAATACGTCTGCCTGAGCATAAGAAAATCCCGCCATTTTACTTGCTATTTGCATAATTTGCTCTTGATATACAATAATACCATAAGTAGGCTCTAATATTTCTTTTAAATCATCATGAATATACGTTATCTTTTCCTTTTTATGGCGTCTTAAAATATAGCTTTGAATATTTTGCATAGGACCAGGTCTATACAAAGCTACTGCAACAATTAAATCATCTATTTTTTCAGGTTTTAATTCCATTATAAACTTTCTCATTCCAGATGATTCAAATTGAAATACACCTTCTACATCTGCTTTTGAAAACAATTCAAAAGTTTCTTTATCATCAAGAGGAATATCATTAAAATTTTGTTTTTTTATTCTTTTTAAAACTTTATCTACTATGGTCAAGTTTTTAAGACTCAAAAAGTCCATTTTTAAAAGTCCTAAATTTTCTATATAATCCATAGTGTACCCACAAAGATATGTATTATCAGAATTACGAGTTAACGGAACATAATTATATAAATCTTTATTTGATATAATAATACCTGCCGCATGAACCGAAGTATGTCTTTTAAGTCCTTCTAAATGAAGAGCTACTTCGTACATTTTTTTTAATACATCATCTTCGTTTACCATTCTTTTTACAATTGTATTAGAAAGTTGTTCTTGCAAATTTTTTTTGTCATCAAAGTTTTTTAAAAAATTATCAACTTTAAAATTCGTAACATCAAATATTCTAGCTAAATCTCTTATTATCTGTTTTGCAAGCAAATTAGAAAAAGTTATTATGTAACAAACCTTAGATAAGCCATATTTTTTAACTACGTAATCAATAACTAATCCTCTTTTATCAGCATCAAAATCTATATCGATATCAGGCATGGTTATTCTTTCTGGATTTAAAAACCTTTCAAATAACAAATTATACTTAATAGGATCCACATCAGTTATTCCAAGCGAGTATGAAACTAAACTTGATGCCGCAGAACCTCTTCCTGGACCTACTAAAATGCCGTTTTTCTTAGCAAACTTCACATAATCCCAAACAACTAAAAAATAATTAGAAAATCCCATTTTCTTTATTATGTCAAGTTCATATTTAAGCCTTTTTGCATATTCAGCTGGAACGTTTTCATTAAGTCTTTTCTTTAATCCATATATACTTAAATTAGTTAGGTATTTTTCTTCATCAAAATCTTTATCCTCGTTATAAACCGGTAACAAATCCGTTCTTTTTGGAATCGTTACATCACACAAATTAGAAAAATATACAGTATCTTTTTTTATTTCAGCTTCAACCTCATAATCAAGAGTAACATCAGAAGTTTCTTTATACTCTTCATCTTTTATTTTATATAAATAAGGTAAATATTTTTCATCTTCTTTTGATAAAGTTAATACCTTTTTTATATAAACTTTATTGCCTTTTATTTTATTTGCTTCAGAAATATTAGAATAACCAGTAAAATAACTATCTAAATGATTAATAAAATCAGTAGCTTGTGATATATAATCAAAAGGAATTACAACTAACAAATTATCTAGATATTTATATAATGTTTCTTCTTTTAATTTTCCTTCATTTTTTATTGTATCAATTTTACATAAAGCTTGATAACCTTTATAATTTTTAGCATATAATAAAATCGGAAAAGATATTTTTATTTCTAAACCAATTATAGGCTTAATATTATTACTTTTACACTTATTATAAAATTCTATTGCACCAAAAAGATTATCATCACATATCGCGCACGATGAAATGTTAAAAGAAACTAACTTGTGTACTAAATCATCAATTTTTACTAAACTTTTAAGAATAGAATAATCAGTTTTTATCCAAAGTGGAACATAATTCATAATAATAACCTTTCTTTCTAATTACATTTTACTACAAAAGTAAAATTTTTCATATTTTAATTTGACTATTTACTTAGAATATGGTAAAGTTATTAAGCAAACACGTATTTAAGGAGGAATTAAATATGGCTAAAAAAGTATCTACAAGAAAAGGACTACATGGAAATAGTCGTTCACATGCTTTAAACGCAACTAAAAAAGTACAAAAAGTAAATATGCAAAAAGTAACAGTAGATGGAAAAACTGTTATAATGAGTGCTAGAGAAGCTAAAAAAACTAAAAAAGTAGCATAATAAAAACACTTAAAGATTTTAAGTGTTTTTTTATTTTTAATTTAAACGGTACATATATCCATCAAAATAATATCCTTCACCATTATTATTACTATATTCATCCTGACTTTTTGAAGAAAAAGAATCACTTTTACAAATTGCTTGATTATCATCTATGTTTCCATTTTCTCCCGTTTTAGGATTTGTAACATCCTTTTCTAAATAATCTTTATCAATAAGATCTTTAACTTTAACACATTCTTTATCTATGCCATCAGTTTCCGTTTCTATATATATGCCATCAGTTTCCGTTTCTATATAAGCACTAGCTATATCAACAATTTCTTTTGCGGCGATATATTTAGCTTTAGCTCTAGAATCATTTATATTCTTTATTACGCTTGATGTTGCAATAACAAGTATTATAGAAAGCACTACTATTACCGCTAATAACTCGATTAAAGTAAATCCATTTTTTCTTTCCATATTATCACCTATCATCATAATATCATTATGATGATTCTTAGTCAATTTTATACTTACTAAAAAAAGAAACTTTTACGTTTCTTTACTTTTTAAGCTATATAATTTTTAGTAGGCATCTAAAAAATAGTTACATACATTATAGCTTAAAATTCATTTAAATTACAATTATAGTAAAAATTTCGTTAACTAATTTCATTTTAAACTACTAAATCTTATTTACTTTTGCTTTTTCTATATTGTTCAACGTTTTCTGGAGTTATTT
>CANQBL010000008.1 GCA_947589105.1 uncultured Bacilli bacterium
CATTTAACTTATTATACTCTAATCAGACTTATTGCAGTTTTTTTCTATAAAACGGAATTCCAAATAAAAATTAACGTCGAGTTTTAAATAACGTAATTAAAATTTGATTTAATTAGTAATTTATGCTAAAATACAGCAGCATAAAAAGGAGTTACACTATGAATAGATATAAAACATATATTAAATACAATGAGATTTTAGATATTGCACTTACAGGCGATATAAATGCAGCAAAAAAATATGAGCAAGAACAAAGTGATATAAAAAAACATTATATGTATATTACATTAGTAAATCAATTATCAAATTTATTAAAGTTAAAAGAAGAAAGTATTCCTAAAAAGAAGGTAGAATTTAATTATTCTGATAAAGATATTGAGTTTCTTAAACAATTTAAAGCTTGTGACTTAACTCAAAAAGAAGCTGCTTTAACTGGTAAAAGCCTAGAATATCGAAAATATTGTAGAATTTTTGGAAATTTTAAAGATGACGATATGGTAAAAATTGAAAAAGAATTAAATAACTTAAATGGTGATTTTACTCCAAGACTTGCATATTTATTTTATAAAAAAACTAAAAGACCAAAAACATAAAAAAAGAAGTAATTTACTTCTTTTTTGTTATTTTATTAACTACATCTTCTATTTGTTCATTAGAAATTGATTTTCCTTCAAAACTCTTTAAAATTTCTACTGGTACAGCAAAAATAATAGTATTTGATTGATCAGACGATATATCACTTAAGGTAGATAAAGTTCTTAAATGCATTGCTCCTGGCGTAGAAGCCATTAATGATGCTGCTTTTGCAAGATTTTTTGAAGCTTCTACCTCACCTGCTGCCTTTGTTATAACTGCCTGTTTTTCTCTTTCAGCTTCTGCTACACGAGCTATAACACGTTTCATTTCTTCTGGCAAAGATATATCTTTTAATTCAACATCTTCAACTTTTATTCCCCATGGATCCGTTGCTTTATCAATTATTTTACAAATTTCTGATGATATTTTATCCCTTTCACTTAAAAGTTCATCAAGTGATACTGATCCTACTGCATTACGCATTGTTGTTTGAGCTAGTTGACCAACTGCAAAATAAAAATTTTCAACCTCTAAAACAGCTTTAGAAGCATCAAAAACTTTATAATAAATAACTGCATTTATTCTAACCGAAACGTTATCCTTTGTTATGGCATCTTGTTCTGGTACATCAACGGCCTTTGTTCTTATGTCAACTTTTCTATAACTTTGAAAAATTGGAAATACAAAATTCCATCCTGGATTCATTGTTTTACTGTATTTACCTAGGGTAAATTTAATTCCCCTTTCATACTGATTTACTTGCTTAATTGATATTAAAATAACTATCAATATAATAATTAATACTACAAACATTATTCTTACTTCCTTTCTCAATTTAATATATATAGTAATTATTAATAATATATTTTATTCATTTTCTTTATACTTAGAAATAAACAATTCCTTTTCTTCATCAGTAATATCTTCTTGAATTTTCAATTCTGGAAGTTCATTAATTGAAGATAAATTAAAATAATCCAAAAATTTATCAGTTGTTTTATAAAGCATAGGCTTCCCTGGTAAATCACTTCTTCCAACCATATCTATTAGACCCCTAAAAAGGAGTTTTCTTACCATTTCCCTACTAGATACTCCTCTTATTTCATCAATCATTCCAACCGTTATAGGCTCATTATAAGCAACTATTGCAAGTACTTCTAAAGCAGCTTGTGATAACAGTCCTGATACAGTTTGATCTGCTAGTACTTCATAATATTTCTTATGTTCTTCTTTTGTTGAAAGCTTATATTTATTTCCAAGGCAAACTAATTGAAGTCCCCTATCATCACTTTTTAACGATTCTTGATATTTCATTAATAAATCATTAACGCTATTTTCATTTAATTCCAATAGTTTACCAATTTCTTCTTTGGATAAACCATCTTCACCAGTTACAAAAAGTAAACCTTCTAATATACCTTGTTTCATTTTTGTTCACCTTCTTTTAACGAAATTAATATGGTTTTAAAGTTATTTTCCTGTTTAACTATAATTTCATCTTTTTTTATCATTTCTAATATAGATAAAAAGCTAACTATAACCTCTTGTTTTGTTTGAACATCAAATAGTTCTTCAAATTTAACAGTTTTCTTATTAGAAAGAATTTTTTTAATACTTGCAATTTTATCACTTAATGATAATTCTTTTTTAGTTATCTTTGTTGTTATTGGAGCATCTAATTTTTTTCTTTCTATTATCGTGTTAAAAGCTTCAATAAGATTATCTAATGATACATCATCACTTTTTTCTGATTCCTTAGCATAAAAACTTAAATTTTCAGGTTCTTTCGTAATTATTAATCTTCTAGTCATTTCTAGATTTTTAAATTCACTGGTAATTTCTTTATACTTTTTGTATGCAAGTAATCGTTCAATTAAAACTTCCCTTGGATCTTCTTCATATTCTTCTTTAGAATCCTGCTTTTGCTTAGGTAATAACATTCTTGATTTCATTTCTATAAGTTCCGAAGCCATTACTAAATACTCACTTGCAATAGATAAATTAAGATCCTTCATTGCTTTAATGTAATCTAAATATTGTTTAGTTATTTCCTCTATTTTTATATCATATATATCTATATCATTTTCTTTTATTAGATGCAAAAGTAAATCTAGTGGTCCATCAAAGTTTTCTATAGTTATTTTATATTGCATTTTTACCACTACCATTCCATTAAATTTTTGTTTTATATTTTTTATACTTTACTAGTAAACTATGACTTCTTAGATTCCGTAGGTTTTTAAAAAATTATATATTCAATTAAAACTAAACCAAGTTTTTTTTCATAGTTATTTATTTTTTTTTATTTATTTTATTTATTTTTACTACATTAACTCTATAGAAAATTTTTTTAAATATAGAACATAACTATCAATAACTTTGTATAAAATTACCTTATTTTGTTATTCAACTAGTAAACTAATTTTGTTTTTCTACGTTCTTTATTACCATCTAATCACCTAATTCTTAATAATTATAACATATTTAGACAATATTTAAAATATTTGTTATAATTCCTATGGTGATTTAAATTGAAAAAGTTTAATATGATTGACGAAGAATTTATTTGTGAAAATTGTGGAAAAAAAGTTCAAAAATTAGGTTATACCGCAAGAGATCATTGTCCTTATTGTCTTTATTCTAAACACGTAGATATAAACCCAGGAGATAGAAATAATGCGTGTAAAGCAATGCTTAAACCTATTGGAATAGAAAAGTTTAAAAACTCATTTAAAATTATATATAAATGCGAAAAATGTAATAAAACACATAAAAACATAATGGCAATTGATGATAACATGGATTTAATTATAGAGCTATCAAAAAAACTCAACTGATCGGTTGAGTTTTTTAATATACCAAGTTATATTATCTATTTAACCAATAAACCATCTACTTTTTATACATTATTATGTCATAAAGTGTTGTTTTTTTATTATACGCGATTAATAGAATTTTACAGTTTTTTATCCACTATTTTTCTTTATTTTCCAATTTTAATACATCAACATTATTTATAGCTTCAAAACGCTTAGAAATCTTATCAGTTGTTATATGAATATCATTAGCATCACGACTTACAGCCTCTATACTCCTAGATAACTTATCCCATCTTTGTTTATATCTTAAAAAATCAGTTGATAATTTATTTAATTCTTCATGAATTATACTTGTATATTTATCTTTTTCTATGTTTTTAATTACAAGTTCAATTGTTGTTAACGTACTCATTAACGTGGTAGGCGATGCAATCCATACTCTTTTTTTATAAGCATATTCAATTATGTCTTGATGATAAGCATTAAGTTCCGCAAATAAAGCTTCCGCTGGTAAAAACATTATCGCTTGATCACTAGTTACCCCACTTATAATATATTTATTTGCAATTGCATCAATATGTTTTTTTACGTCTTGTTTAAATTGTTTTTCAGCATTTTGTCTTTCTATTATTCCTGCTTTTTTATCTATCATTAACCGGTAATTTTCTAGTGGAAACTTAGAATCAATGGCAATTGTTCCAAGAGGTTCTGGTGCAAAAAGTACGCAATCCGCTATAACCCCTGTATCAAATATATATTGCATTTTATATATTTTATCGTTATTTTCACCAAATACACTTACAAGAATATGCTTTAAATTTATTTCTCCAAAAATTCCTCTAGTTTTTTTATCTGTAAGAATTGACTGTAGAGATACTATATCAGTTGATAAACTATCTATTTTCTTTTGAGCTTCATCTATTTTAGATAATCTTTCTATAACCGATGTAAACGTCTTATTTGTTTTTTCAAAATTTTCATCCAATCTTTCGTTTACCCTATCATTAATTAAATTTAGTTTTCTTTCCATTTTTTCGTTTAACTTTTCAAAATTACCATTAAGGTAAATATTTACATCATTTTTAAACTCTCCTAATTCCTTTACCAAACTAGTTTCTAATTTTCCTAACCTTTCTGTTATATTGCTCTCATTTATGTTTTTTGATATTGAAAAAATAACTAAAATAACTATTAAAATTAATAATCCTATAACTATATATTGCATAATAACTCCTCCAATTTTACTACAATAACATTATACAATAGATTTTAAAAAAGAATACATAAAAACTATATATTCTTTATGTATTCTACTGGTATTTTAGTTATTTTACTTATCTTTTCAATTTCCATACCGCTATTTACTAAACTCTTTAAAATTTCTTTTTTGCCCTCTAGAACTCCTTCAGCAAGGCCTTCTGCATGACCTTCTGCATGACCTTCTGCATGACCTTCTGCATGACCTTCTGCAAAACCAGTCTTCCTTGCTTCTTGCCTTTCAGTTAAGGTTACGGCCCTTCTTACCTTTTCTTTATATTCTTCCTCATCATAACAAAGTATCATTGCATCTTCTTCAGATAATGTTATTATCTTATCTTTAACGTTTTTCATCATAACATCCTCACTAGAAATTTTTTGTAATTCCTCTTTACTATCCAATACTAACATTAACAGTCTTTTTTCAAAAATAGTTAATACTTCGTTATTATAATACTTTTCCTTTATTTTTTTCAAGTTAATATGATATTTTTCATAGTTTTCTGTTTCTTTTATATGTCTTTCTTCATCCATTATCATGAATTTTATGATTGTCCTTTCATCAAACATATCAAAATTATCAAAGTTGATTTGTATTATTTTATTTAAACCTTCGTACTCCTGTCCAATTTTTAAATTTCTTAGTGAATTTAAATATATATCATTTCTTTCAATTAAACCATTATAATAATACTTATTCATCTCAAGATTTATTATGTTATTATCTATCGATATGACCAAATCCGTTATTTTTCTTTTTTCATTAACATTTTTAACAGGAAATTCATTATTTTTTATAATTAAATTCTCTCTTACATAATCTCTTCTTAATTTTGTACATTCACATATTATTTCAATTAAAAAATCCCTGCATTTTTCATCTTGCATTACGGATTTAAAAACAACGTCATATGTTGCGGGTACTACTTTACCTTCTTTTTTATACTTTTCTACTATTTGATTTTTCATTTGTTTTCCCTCCAAGATGTAACAATACTTAATCATAAGAAAAAAAACAAATAGCAAAAACATACAAAAATTATTCTTTTGAAAATTTCTTTTTCTAAAAAAAGAATTTTGGTTTAGGAATTACCAACTTTTTCTTTTTTTATTCCCTCTATTCCACTTATTACACTATAACATTTATAACCAAGTGCATTTAATATTCTTGCGCAAGATAAACTAACTTTTCCTGTATCACAAATTAAGTAATAACTATCTTTTTTATTCATATAATCCTGTGGATTAGACATTAATACAAGCCTTGGTATATTAATACTTTCTTTTATATGATATTCTTTAAAATCAATAGAATTTCTAATATCAATAATTTTAGTCTTATTAATTATACTATTATACTCTATTTGCATAATTATCACCCATTTTAATATATGAAAAAAGCACTTTAAGTTAAGTGCTTTTTACTCAAAGAATTCATCTAGCAAATCATCATTTTCATCTTTGTCTTCTTGTTTCATTATTTTTTCTATTTCTTCTTTATTAGTATAAACCTCGTTATTATTTGATATAGTATCAACTTGTAACGTTTCTTTTGGAGTTTTATTTTCTTCTTCAACTTTTTCTTTAATATTTACAGGTTCATCATCAAATGATAAATCCTCTAAAAAATCATCCATTAAATTAAGTTTAGTACCATTATCATTTGAAGAAATAGTATTACTATCATTTTTTTCAAAGTTTGAAAAATCTATTTTATTACTAGGCATTATAACATCAGATGATAAAGGTTCATTTTTAGATAAAGAATCCTCAACCAAAGTTTTTTCTGAAGCTTTAGCTTCGTTATTTTGAGCTTCATTATCAGCTTTTTCCTCAGCTTCTAATTCTGCTATTCTAGCATCAATTTTCTTAATCATTTCATCTATGTTTAAATCTTCATCCATAGAATTAGATTTATTCAAATTACTGACTAAGCTACTTTCCCCGTTAGTATTACCAAATGGTGATTTAAAACCATTATTATTTGCTCCATAAGTTTCAAAAGGATTAGAGGTATTACCAAAGTTGTTTGTACCAAATGGACTAGATGCACTTCCAGGTCCAAAAGGAGATGATCCAAATGGCGAAGGGCCCCCTCCAAACGGAGAACCTGCTCCAAAAGGAGAATTACCACCAAATAATTCATTTCTTTTTTCATCCTTTTTCTTTTGTACAAACTCTCTTATATCAAACAACTTAATAGATTGTTGTTCATGTGATGGCAAAGTTGCTTTAGGTACTTTCTCATTGTTTTTACCATAACCAAAATCAGTATTCCAAAACGGTAAAAACTTTGTTCTAAGAGGTGGCAGACGATGCTTTAAAATAAGTACTTCATCTTGCGTGAATCGTTGTAATTCAGTAACCGTTATAAGGGGTCTTGTTTCTTCTTTTTGGTCTTTACCTACCTTAACTATTTTATCACCACAAAGTTTACTTATTTCTTCCAAAGCTGATAACTCTCCTGTTAATAAGTAAAGAATATTACCACAGTTACCACGAATAGTTTCAGCATCTTCATTACCATAAACCTGCTTTAGCTGCGCAAAATTTTGAATAATCATAGTCATTCTAATTTGTCTTGAACGAGCCGCTGTTATCATCGTAGTAATGTCCTTAACCTTTGGCATATTAGCAAACTCATCTAGCAAAAAGTTTGTTCTTATAGGCAACTTTCCTCCATGCCTTTGAGCAACCGCAATCAAAGATTCATAACACTGCTTTACAAATATAGTTGCTAAAGCGTGATACGTTGTTTTTTCATCTTGAATAATCATGAAAACAGCAGTTTTTTTCTCACCTATTGTTTCCATATCAAAATCACTACGTGATAACATTTCTGCTAAGTTTTGCGTTACTGCAAACACCTTAATCTTCTGTTTTAAAACTGATAAAATAGAATTTTTAGTATCTTGAGGCGCGTTTACAGTACCTAAAGCATTTATAGCAGCTGGGCTAGCTGGATCCTTAAATTTAAAATATTCTTTCATGTAAGTTGATGCACCAACTTTTTCTTCTCCAACGGTCATCATTAGGTTAACCGTTGAAATACTTATTTCTTCTTCTTTTGCATCTTCAAACATACCTAAGGATAGTCCTGTTAAATAATCTGCTGCTGAATTAGTCCAAAATGGATCATCTGATTTTTCATCTGTTGCAATGTTAATAGCCATATCATTTAAAAGTTCATTTGCTTTATCTTGATTACCTTCCTTATAATATTTATAAGGTAAAGTATAAGGATTCCAACAACTACCATTTTTTGGATCACGAAAGTTAACAACAATTACTTCGTAACCTAAGTCCCTAAGCATTTCTCCATTTTTTTCAAAAATCTCACCCTTAGGATCAGTAATAACCATTGATTCACCCTTTTTTGCAAGTAAATTTACCAAAGGGTTTATTATCATTTGAGTTTTACCAGATCCAGTTGCACCAATAACTAGCGAGTGTGACTCTCCATTATCAACGTAAACTATGTTTTTCTTTTTATCATAAACTAACGGAAAACCCGCACTAACCGCTTCTTTAGCAGTTAATTCAACTGGTTCTACATCCTTAAATTTTTTATATTCATCTTCTTTAGCAAACCTACCAAAACCATCTTCTTTTTTACCTTCTTTAAAACCAAAACCTTTTTCTCTTGTATAAAAATGAGATGAAACACTTACGGTAAGCAAAATAATAGATAAAATCCAAAATAAAATGGTATAAACTAAATAAGGTGGGAAAAAGCCCTTTATAAAATTAAAAGTCCAAGTAAACTCTTTAGCTTCAGGTATATCTCCTAAACTACCCTTATGATAAAAATTAACAACGCACATAGCAACTACAATAAGAAGTAGTAAACATGCCCATAAAAAAGCTACAACATCTTTATGATTCGCTCTAAACTTTAATTTCATAATTAGCCTCCAAATACAAGTTATTAATAAATATAGAAATATTATACCAAATATTTGAAATATTTGGTATAAGTTTTATTAATAATCTATTTTGTTATTTTTATATTTCTTAAATAATATAGCACCAATAATACAAATTATTATAATCGGCAATACAAAACATAAAATAGTAAAAATTTTATTATTTATTTTATCTTTTTTTATTTTTTCTTCAATATTATCTTTGTTATTTTTTAACTTAGTTTTATCCAACTTTAAGTACAAGCTTTTATTACTTAAACTTTCCTTATCGTAGTTCCAAATATATACATTATCATTTACCAAATCAGCATTATTCTCTTCCGCTGGCAAAGGAAGTTGAACTTTTAATTCAAGTGATTCTACATTGAATTTTTTTTCATTTGAGGGTACAGAGACTTTTTGTTTACCAACACTTTTTATTTCTATAAAATTTTTATTTTCAGTACACTCTATTCTATCATATAAATAAATTGCAAATAAACTATAATTTATACTATCACAAATACTCTCACTTTTTTTTGTAAAAGTAACATAACTTATGTCATTTTTTTCTTCTATACTATATTTATAATCCTTAAGTTTAATAATTGAATTATAATAATCCAGATAACTTTTAGCATAAGATTTAGGAGAACTAAAATTAACAGCTAATTTATTATCAAATAAAACATCTATTTTCTCATCAACCGTATAGTCATAATTAATTTTTATATCAGCATTAACAGAACAACCCGTTAAAATAATAAGTAATAGTAAAAATAATATATTTTTTTTCATATTAACCCCTTTTCTAATCTTCTAAGAAATACAAATAACCCTTTAACATATATCCATTTGGATCATGATAAAAATTATAAAATTCTTGATAAGAATTAAAAACCTTGTTTCTAAACTCAACACAACTAAAATCAGAATAAGAAGAACAATAAGTTTGTGGATTTTTCTTTCTCCATCCTTCCGTTATTATAATTTTATCCTCAGAAACATATTCAACTACCGCAACATGTCCATATTTTTTTCCTGCTGGTGATCTTTGGGATGACATACCTATAAATGCACCTGCTTTTAAATCTGCTATGTTAGAACTACCCTTATAACCGTTATCAGCTCTGCCTCCTGGATAGAAATCAAAACCATTTCCAGCTGTTTTTGAAATTCTTTTTATATAGGTATTATATTGTTTTTTAGTTAAACTACCATTTTTATATAACTCTGTTATAATTTCAGCAGCCCTGTTTTTTGCATACCAAGGACACTCTCCCATAAGTTTTGGCACACTTGGTTTAATAAACATTTTTGCTCCACCCCATTCAGCAGAAGTAGGCTTTGTTTGTCTTATCGTATAATTATAATTTTCATATTCAAACATATTAAGTCTTATAAACTTAGTTATTCTATCATCTGGAGCTGCTATTACGTTTCCACTTACTGAATCTTCTATAATCCATCTATTATCTCCAGCATATATTCCAGCAACTGTTTTATCTTCAGTATAGCCTATATCTCCCATTAGAAGTTTGTCTTGAGTTACCTCGTATGCATTTGAAATAATCGTATCTATATTATTAGAATTACCTAAATTATCATCTACTACAGACCAATAAACAAAATTTATAAATCCAATATTACCTAGACCTTTTTTAGTTCTTCCTGAAGAATCAGGGGTAACTTCTGTTCCAAAATCATTACCTTCAAAACCGGCAGTTGTAGCAAGTCCTCCTTCATAATAAGGAATTTTTCCGACTTGTTCTAGACCAAAAGAAACTATTTTTGCACGTGTTGCAGTAAAGTTAGTTTCAGAATTAGTACATACTTGTGAACTTACTTTTTGTACCGTTTGAGAATCTCCATGAACTAAAGAAATAGAATAATCAGTATAAAATGCTGCCAAAATAGATTTAAAATCAACATTCTTATAATTTGGAAACTTTCCTGGATCCATACACTTACCTAAAGAACAACCTGCATAATATGCTACACTTGCAGCTTCACCCTCATCATTTATAATCCATACATCTTTAGAAAGTTCCCAAGCATTATCATATAAAGCCTTTTGTTCATCACTAGCAGGGCCCCTATTTGCACCATGTAATAATCTATCATTATTACCCCGTTCATACCCATAGTGATCTTTTATATCCGGAGAATTACATCCCTTATCAACGTGACAAAAATCCTGATCAGCAGTAGACCAAAGCATAGGTATTACAAAAGAACCTGTTGAAGAATCTCTTGTTATGCTATCTTTTCTTCTACTTAACGTAAAGGTTTTTGCCGCAACCATTAGAGCAGCTATTTGATTTAAATCAGTATTCCCATAAATTTCTTCGTAAACAACACCTTTAATATATTCTTCTAAACTTAAATAATTTTCATAATAACTTTCCGTACAAGCTTTCATGTTACTACAACCTGGTTTTTTTAAATCCACCAAAATGTTTGCTTTCATTAATTCAGAAATTGGGACTTGTCCAGCATCTATCAAAGTTGAAGCACATACTGCGTTTTCAAATACATAATTAACAAATAAATTTTTATTATCATATATATCTTCTATAATTAAATTATAAAATTCATCATCAGCTCTTGAACCCGCTGCTTTAAATAAATCTTTATAACCATTATAACCTGTTAATATGTCGCTATCATATCCCCACGTATAACCACCATCTTTTAAGAAATATTCTGTTTTAAGATAATTTTTAAAATCTTCCTCACTAGAATCAGATAGGGATTTTAGCACTTTTTTTAACCTTTTCCTAACTTTACTTTTTCTTAATGGATACAAATAAGGATCATCTTCAATTAAATCTTCTTCTTGCTCTAAATCTTCATTATCATCAGAATCAGTTTCATCTTCATCTTGCTCATCCGATTCAGATTTATCAGTTTCCTCAACTAAATTACTAGTAACATTCCCACTATGAAGATTATCAAAATATGGATATAAAACTACCGACATAGCAAGGGTTCCGTCTGCGTTTGGGTAATCCTCAAAAATATTTTCTAATTTTTCTAAAACTTTTTTATCCGTCTTTGAATATTGTGAATAATTTTCTTCTTCATTAACGTCACCGCCAATGCCAGGAATAAAAGCGTAAACTAATACTATGATTAGTACTAAAAGCAATACGATAAGTAAAATAATTGCACTCCATGGTAATGTTGATACAAACAATTTAATTAAACCTTGAGCTGCTTTTACAGCTGCTTTACCAGCTTTAGCAGCCGCTTTACCTACTTTTTTAGCTCCTTTAGCAACTTTTTTACCTTTATCTATAGCATTTTTTGCCTTATCTATAGATTGACCTAAATCACTATTTTTAAAACCTTCTTTAGCACCATCTTTAGCTTTATTAGCTAAATTTTTTGCCCCCTGTGTTGCCTTATTTTTTATATTTTTTCCAGCATTTTTAAAACCATCTTGAGCCCTTTGTTTAGCTTCTTTCATTGATTTTGGTCTATTATTCCATTTATCTTTAACGGCATCTTTTTTGTTTTTTAAATTTTCAGGAATTTGCCTTGCCTTTTCCTTAGCATTGTTTATCTTATTTTTAGCATCATTATATTTATTTTTTAAATTTTCGGGTGCATTTTTTATATTATCTGCTTTTTCCTTAAAGTTTTCTTTAGCATCTTGAGCCTTTTGTCTTAAACTCTTTTTTTCTTCCTGACTACCGGAATCAAATTCCGTTTGTTCACCTTCATTTTCTTCTGGAATTTGATCTTCATATTCCTGGTTAGAATTATTGCTATTATTTGATAAATCCTCAGAATCTTCATCTTGACTTAAACTAGTATCTTCTTTAGAATTATTTGTATCATCTAAAATATCATCTTCTTGCATATCAAAATTTTTATCTGAAGAGGAACCGGTAATTTCTTGTACAGATGATTTAATATTAATGTCAACTTTATTATCATCTATACTTAAATCTTCTATTTCAAATTCAAGCTCATCTTTATTATTATTCGGATTTTGGTTCATAAATACACCACCTACATTATAAAATACTATAGGATAATTATAACATACTTAAGCTCAAAAAAAAAGATGCCATAGCATCTTATAAACCTCCTCCAGAACCAAATGAATCTAATTCTGGTTCCGTTACAACAACATCTATACGCATTCTTCTACTACCACAAACAAGTAAAGCTTCTCCTTGATTATATTTTTTAATACTATCTTTTTCTTGTTCATTTAAATCAATTAATTGAGCTAAATCCTCTACCCCCTGTTTCTTTAATCCCATTACAAGGTAATAAGAGGCATTATCAAATATAGCTTTTCCTTGTGTTATAACAGAAGGATCTGCAAAATCACTTGGTTGTTGTGTTATAAGAAGTGTTCCACTATTATATTTTCTAGCACGTCTTTGTATTTGAGCTAAGAAATCAGCTCCTATTGTGTTATTACCAGAAAGTAATATGTGGGCTTCATCAACCATCATAACAGTATTTATAGTTCTATCTAAACAATGACTCCAAGCATACTTTAATATGTTAAAGAATAATGCATTTCGAATATTTTCATCAGCATTCATTAAGTCTCTAATATTAAATACAATAAATTTAGTAGTTGGTCTTATTGTTGTGTGACCATCAAAATAAAACTTTAACTCTTTTACAAGAGGCCTTATTTTTAATTCTAGTCTTTCTAAAATATCCCTTTCGTGAGTCATTTGATCACCATAAGCTTCCAACCTTCTTGCTAAGGTTTCATAAAGATCAGAAAATGTTGGATATTGCTCAGGAGTTAAATTAGAAAAATCAGATTGAAAAGATATTCCAAAACGCTGATACGTAAGTTGTGCCATTTCACTAAACATAGTAAGAACATCCTCGGTTATCGTTGGATCATAATACTTCATAAAAGCCTTTAAAAACTGTAATGTCTTAGTTAATACGGTATAACCAAGGCCATCTTTTAATTCTTCCTCATCAGCTTCTAAAATGACCTCAAGTGGGTTTATCATTCCAAACATTCCGCCCTTACCTAGGTCAATAAAATCACCTTGCATACGAGATACCATCTCTTCTAATTCACCTTCAGGGTCTATACAAACAACTTTATAACCATTTCTAATATATGTTCTTAAAAGAAGTTTTGCAGCAGTAGATTTACCACTACCAGTAGTACCTAATATAATCATGTTAGCATCATTTCTATTAAATTCTTTTCGAGTTTGATATAAAAATTGATTAAATAATACTACTCCTCCAGAAAAATCAGTTCCAAGAAGGCAAGAAGGTCCTGGGTCCTTTAAACTATCAAATATAAAAGGATACATAGCAGCAATAGTTGGAGAAGTAATTGGGGTACCAATTTGTTCTTCTATATCCTGTTTAGGAAATATTGGAAGTATAGATTTAAGAACTTTTCTTTGTTCAAACATAAGAGGTATTGCTCTTAAATCCATAGATGATAGAAAATTCTTCATCTGAAGTTTTTTCTGATCCAATTCTTCTTTACTATCAGCAGTTAGAACAATATGCATTTGAAAATCAAATATTTTAGACTGATTTGTGGTAATCATCTGAATAAAATCATTTAAAGAATCATAATCTTGTCTTAATTGTTCTTGAGCAGTTTTATCATTTTCTTTTTCATAATTAGCCTTAAGTTCTGCAAGCTGTTTATTAAGCATCTTAGCCATAACAGAAAAAGGAAGAGGTATATGTTTAATAACAACTTTTACACCAGGATTACTAGTTAAACTAGATAAAAATCCTGGGCTTATCCATCTAGGATAGGAAACTACAGTTAAAATAGTACACCACTTATCACTAATTATAAATTCTGAAGGTTTAAATTCTAATCCCTTAGGAGCAAGCTCCTTTTTTATATTAATATTTGCCATTATGCCAACACCGTCCCAAACTCAGTTTTCTCTCCACCGTTTAAAAAGTTATCTAAAATACTTCTTAAATCCTCATTATTAGCCTGACTTGAAGATAGTCCAGCATTAGCAAGGCCATTTATCATAAGCCTTATTTTCTTTTGAATCATTTCTACGTTCTTATCCTTAAATAGAAAATAGAATTCAACATCAGAAACATCCTCATTAAAATCATCTGCTTTACTCAAATCCTGATTAATTAATTTTCTTATAACTGGACTTTGAGCTTGGTTATACATCATTTGAAGTTCTGCTATATAAACAGATATATCAACAGGTCTATCCGCTATAACAAGCCAAAATTCAAAATCTAAAGCGTTATAAAAATCTTTTAAACTATCTATAACATTAAACTGCTCATTTTCATCCATTATAAATATGTTTTTAGGAGCTACTTTAACCCCTGCAACCTTAAAGCCACTATCAAGCTCTATCATGTTATTAATAATAGCCTTTACCGGAACAAAACTTTCCGTTGTTCCACTAGTCTTTGTACTCATATTTAGCACCCCATCCTTTCCATACTAATTCATTTCTATCAACAAAATAAAAATTATATACGTTAGTTAAAACACATAGTACGTTATGATAATTTGGTATTGGCATTACCAAAAAAGCGCATGAAAGAAATGGTAAAAGTACTAATATTCCAGAAAATAAACTATCAGGTTGAAATATTAAAAATAATATAAACGTAATAACCGTACCACCACTTATTATACCTAAATCAATTGGCCTAAAAACATTAAATATTAACTGACCTCTTTTGGTATTAGCCGCTATTAAATATTCATTCATAAATTATTCCCCTTTCTATTTTTTATCATCACTTGGTTTTTTTATACCCTCTAATGTTTTATCAAGTTTAGATAACTCAATTGCAAGAGTTTGTTCTTTTGCGGTAGTTGTGTTGCCATCTATACCTTCAACAATAGGTTTAAGCTCATCAAAAGTAGATTTTAAAACATCCATAGATTGTTTAATTGCTCCTAATTGTTTTTCTGATTCATCATAATCAGATGTATATTTAGATAAATCATTAAGCTTTTGCTTCAATAACTTTTGATCTTCAGGAGAAGCTGAATGAAGATTATTGGTTATAGTGTCAATAGCATTCTTAATTCCTGACATAGAACTTGTATCAAGTTTGATGCCTTGACCAAAAGCTTCTGTTATAGCATTAGGTAACGAACTAGATAAAGCTGCAGCAAGAACTTGGGCATTTTGAGCTGTTGCATTTTGAGTAGAAAGAATTGACTGATACGTTCCTGCTTGCTGCATATATTGTTCTTGAGAATGAGTTGAATTTGCAAGTGCATTACTTTGATAAGTATTAAACATTTTCTTAAGATTTTCAGCTCCACCTGTTCCACTAACATATAATTCATCGTTTAAATTTACATTAGACTTTTTTACTTGACCATCTGCGTCAACAATATCTGCAATAAACTTACCGTCAACATCAGCCCTAATTGTTTGTTTTGTTTTAGCTAAATCATAGCTTCCCACACCGGTTGTTTCAAGATATTGTGCTAACATAGCTTCACCTGAAGATGCAGCTTTATAATTATCAAATAGTTTTTTAGCATCACCATTACCTTCTACAATCTTACCTTTACCAAGACCTGCTTGATATTTTCCACCAGAATGGAATTTTGCATTTTTATCATCCTCAAGGGCTTTTCTTTTATTATATAATTCATTCGGATTACCAAAAACTCCTTCGACATTTGAAGGTATATCTCTAATCCATTTTCCTGCCTTAGTAGTATTTTTGGTAAATGCTAAACGATCAGCCTTTTCTTTAGCAGCATCTTTGCCTCCTTTAAAGGCTCCTTTTAAATCATTTGATGCTAAACCTACTTTACCTCCTGCTAAAGTACCAACAAATGTAGCAGCTCCAAGTTGTTTAAGTGAATCGCCTAATCCAACATTATTTTGTTTATATTTTTCTCGTTTCATTTGACTTAAAGTTTTGCCTTGTTGTTTTGCATTTTGTCTAGCAGTTTTACGTCTATCTCTTGATTCTTTACTTAGTCCTCTATCATATTCAAGATCATCCCTAGCAGCCTTTTTTTGAGCTCGTCTATTCTGATTGTTTTTATGAATCATTGAAGCAGCTCCTCTTGCAGCACCAGCAGCGGCATGACCTGCCTTAGTAAGAGCACCACCAACTAATGCAGCCCCTCCAAGTTTCTTTCCGATTCCAAGACTTCCTAAACCAGTGTCTTCAACGCCTATCATATCTCCTATCCATTTTGGTGCTTTTTTAGCAAATATTAAAATGGCAAATAATAATATCAATTTTTTAAAGCCAGATCCAGATAAATCTAGGTTACTACCATAATGATCAAGATTACCTACAATACTAATTAACAGTAACATAAACGATAATATCGCAAGTTTAATAAATAAACTAGCGTAAGTTTTACCAACAGTTATTAACCATTTATGAAAAGCTCCAGATTTAGCAGACTTAGGATCGATATATGTTGCAATGAATAAAGGTGCTAAAATCTCTAAAACCGTTAATTCAACCATTCTAACAGCAATATCTATACCAAAACTTAGTAAAACCCAAGTTATAAATATTCCAGCCGCAAAAGTTACAATAAACATATAATTATACACATATACTGTCTCTCCGGTGTCATCATCTTTTACACTTACACCAATATACTTTGATAATGTCGGAAAGGAAAAACCACTAGATTCCATTTCTCTGTACTTAGCTATAGCTTCTAGGGCATTTTTAGGACAAGTTCCTCCACTTCCACTTTCACACTGCTGTAAAACGGTTTCATCTAAAGTTATTAACGAACCTATTGCAATACTTCTCATTGCTTTACCAGGGTTTTTTCCTTCCAAATTATTTCCTTTTATAAAGAGTTTTTGAACATAATTACCATCAACTATAATAGTTTGAAGATTAATAGCTTCTCTAAAAATAAACGGTGTCATAACAAGCAAAACAAACATTACAATAAAGTTTTTAAATATATTTCCTAACCCGTTTCCTTTTTCACTTAATTTATCAGGATTTATAATAGAATTAACCAATAATAAAGCAATTCTAAATAAAGCAAAAATTCCAATTATTACATATAAATTATTCATTAAAGAAACAACAAATTCTTCTTTAATTAAAGTTCCTTTTGAAAAAGTAGATATCAATTCATATGCATTATCAATAAGTGAATACGCTATTGAGTCTAACCATATACCTATAAATCTGAACGGTGATAACCAACTAAATAGAATTTCAAGCATAATACCCTCCTAAAAACATAAATAATTTTCTAATCCAAACCAAGTAAATACAACTGTTATAATCCATGGTAAAGCAAGTAATACAATAGCAGCTATAACTCTTTTTATTGCATTATCGGTACTCTTTTTAATTGCATCTGCATCACCAGAGGTCATTGCCTTTAAAAAATCTACTACAATCATAACAATAAGTAATAAAGGAGTTAAAAATACAACCCATTTCCAATACTTTTTAATTAAATCTCTTATTTGTTGATCACATTCTAAATTATTAGTACTAACACATTCTCCTTTATCGTTTGTATCTCCATCTCCATTTTTATCAGTACATTCAACTCCTAACAAATCCCCAAGTTGTTCATCGTCACTGTCAGCACCACCATATTCACTTTCTGAAGCATTCTTTTTTATTCCCAAATCTTCTGCCGGAATGTCACTTTTTTTTGTTGAATCACTTCTTTTTACAGAAACTCCCGAAAAGCGAATTTTTTCAACGTATCCTTTGTCTATAACAACAGAAAACTTAACTGAGCCTTTATTATTTTCCACTAAGCTACCAGTTATACTACCAGTACAGCTTTGATCCCCAAGTGAAGTTATTTTATAATTTACCTTTTGAACTTTATGACCCGAGCGAGCCTTTAGCTCAACGTTAAAGGTAACAGTTTCAGTACTCCAACTTTTATTATTCTTTGGTTTAGAATAATCTACATTTCCTCTAAATGGTATGTTACTATTATCACTACCGCCTTCAACAAACGTTATACTACCAAACTTGGTTATACAATCACCATAATCTATATCAGCTGCTTTAGCCTTAAAAGGCATAAACACTAAAATTGATATTATTAAAACTAATATAATTTTTTTCATCAAAAAACACCTCTGCTTGCTATATTCTTCAATATATAATCATAATAACATTTTTTAGTTAAAAAAAAAACCCTTTTAGGTTTTTTTTATTTTATTCTTTTAACATCTAATCTAAATTATTAATATCAAATATTCCCTTAATTGTTCCGTTAGTGTTATTCCAGCAATTTCTCCAATCTTCGTTTCCTAACCATCCCATTATAATAGATATAATAAGTGGTACTAAAAACACTATAACTGCTGCAATAACTCTCTTAATAAGAGTTTGTTGATGCTTTTTAATATCTTCATCCTTTCCTGCAATAACTGCTTTTACCAAATCAACAGTACCAAATACAATTAATATTATAGGTACAACCCATTGAACTATTTTCAAAGCAAACTTTACTATTGATACAAGATTATCTAACCCATTACAATAATCCATTTTTCTTTCCTCCTTATTTCTTACTCATACTTCATATATTAAACCATTTTTTATGCTTTGTCAATTAACAAACTTAAATTGTATAAACAAGTGTTAAGTTTTTATCAATTAATTTGTATATTTAAAGAAATAGTGATAAAATTATTTTAGGTGATTATAATGAAAAAATTTTTAAAAACTATTGTGATATTATTTATCTTCTTTTTTCTTCTATGTGGTTGTTCAAAAAAAGAATACATAAAAGAAATAACACTTGATGAATTTAAAGAAAAAATTTCTAATAAAGAAACCTTTGCTTTATATGTTGGAAATACTGGTTGTTCTCATTGTTTAAGTTATAGACCAATACTAGAAAAAGTATTAGAAGATTATAATATAACTATTTATCACATTGATAATAGTAAACTAGATGATAAAGAATATGCTGAATTTAAAACTTACATAAGTATATCTGGAACCCCAACTGTTGCTTTTATAACTAATGGTGAAGAAGAAACTACTTTAAATAGAATAACAGGAGAAGTATCAAGAGATACAACAATAGAAAGATTTAAAAGCAATGGTTATATTAAGTAAAAATTTTGATATGAACCTCGTTTCTTAAAAAAGAAATGAGGTTCATATTTTTATTTTTCTACTCCTCCAAATCTTCTATCCCTTTTAATATAAGATTCTATTGCTTTATCCATTTCTTTTTCATCAAAATCAGGCCATAATACATCTGTAAAATAAAACTCTGCATAAGCCATTTGCCATAACATAAAATTACTAATTCTACATTCTCCACTTGTTCTAATAAGTAAATCTATTGGTGGCAAATCATTAAATAAATATTTATTAAATAAACTTGGAGTTATATCTTTAATATTTATATTGCCTTCTTTAATATCTAAACTAATTTTCTTAGTTGCATTTATTATTTCATCTTGTCCACCATAGTTTAAACAAATATTAAATATTCCTTTTTCATTATCTTTGGTTTCTTCTGTCATTTTTTCCATAGCTGCTATAACTTTATTGCTTAGTTTATCCTTAACTCCAGAAAAAATAACTTTAACACCTTTTTTCTTTACTACTTCAAAATTTTCTTTAAAAGCTTTAAGAAAAAGATTCATTAAATAATCAATTTCTTCCTTATCTCTTTTCCAGTTTTCCGTAGAAAAAGCAAAAACGCTTAAAACTTTAATATTTTTATCATAAACATACTCAGATATCTTCTTTAAAGCTTCAGCTCCTTTTTGGTGACCTTTAGTACGTTTAAGTCCTCTTTTTTGTGCCCATCTTCCGTTTCCATCCATAATTATAGCAACGTGATTTGGGTTTTTATTATCCATTATAATGCCTCCTAACAACCAAATAAATTATAACATATATTAATAATAATAAATACCCATAGTGTTATATTATCGACAAAATTAAAACTAATTCATTTAATTTAGTAGGAGTTGAAATATTATGTGGTGTATATTTTTAATATTGTTTATACTTTTTATACCAGTTTTTATAATTTTGCTACCAATCGTTTTATTATTCATAATTATAAATGCTATATTTTCTTGTTTATTTAATAATAATAGTTGTAAATATAAATGTAATAATAATTGTAACTGTAGAAGATAAAGATTTTTCTTTATCTTTTTCATTTATACTTAAAAAGAAATTATTTACTATAATTTATCTAAAGTATTATAAACTTTTATATATTTTTTTTAATTTTTCGCCTATTATTCTTAAATCTCTTTGTTTAGCAACATCATAAGATTGCTCACTAACACTAGGAAGTTTACCATCAAAAAATAGTTTTATTTTCTTTTCGAAATCATCAACATCTTTTGCCTTGTAAACATTCTTACCATCAATAAGCCATCCATCAAAAATTGGAATATCTCTTATAATAGCATTTTGTTTACAAGCACAAGCTTCGATTATAGGAATTCCTTCAGTTTCTTCTAACGTAGGAAATAAAAATAAATCCGCTCCATTCATTGCCCCTTTTATTACATCTTGCTCAACATACCCAGCAAAAGTTAAATTATCTAGTTTCGTATTAACTGCTTTCCTAACCTTTTTAGTAGCAGCAATTAAAGGACTATAACCAAACCATATAAACTTATACTCTGGAAATCTTTTAGCAAGCTCAACAAAATCTACAATTCCCTTTCTTTCTATATATAAACCAATTCCAAAAATAACCTTATCTTCTTTAGTAAATCCATAAATCTTACGAAAATTTTCCCCAAGTTTTCTATCTTTTTTAAAAAAATCTAATTCAATACCATTAGATACAGCATATATTTTTTTATTTTCCAAACCTTTATAACCTTGTAAAAGTTTTTTTGAATATAAAGTTGGAGTTACTATAACATCGCCTAAACTATAACATTTAACTAACCATTTTTTAAATAATTTAGAAGTTAAGTTAGCAAAAATAAAGCCATTTTTATAATCCTCTTCTGTTGAATGAGCATGATATACTATTTTTTTACCTTGTTTTTTAGCTTTTTTTGCTAAAAAATATGATTTAAGAAAATAAGTATTTATATGTAAAATATCATAATCATCTTTAGGATTTAAAGTATAGTTAATGCCTTTATATTCTAACGCTTTTACCTGGTGTTTTATTGCCTTTCCTAAGCCTGATTTACCAACTACTTTTAATCCTTCTGAATATAATAATACTTTCATCTTACTTAACCTCCCTTTTAAATAAACTAACTATTTTAGCAAACTTAAAAACGATTACATCACTTTTATTAATTGCATAACTTTTACCCATTGCTTTACCACCTATCGTTAAAGCTGCTAAAACAGCAGTTAAAATAAGCGTTACTACGCTTTCATTAAAAGAAAATTCTTTTGCTATTACTAAAGATATAAGAATACCAATTGAACCCGATATTATTCCGCATACATCACCTATAACATCGTTACAAAAAGCAGAGACTTTTTCAGCATTATTTATTAAAAAAATTGCTGTTTTACTACCTCTTATCTTTTTTGCTGCCATAGAATTAAAAGGTTTTAAATCCGCGGCGGTAACCGCAACACCTACCATGTCAAAAATAACTCCGATTAAAATAATAGCAAGTACTATAATAATACCAATTATAGCATTTATGTTAGATACTACCGTTTCGGTTAAACTAGAAAATAATATTGATATTAAAAACGCCCAAAAAGTAACAGAAAAAACCCATTTAACATCTACGTAACGTTTTGGTACTTTATCTATCTTCTTTACCTTTTTTTCATATTTTTCATTAAAAGATTTAAACTTCATAAAACCTCCATACATAAAAAGGAAAATCTAATTTTCCTTTTCTTTATTTACATAAAAATTAATTGTTCTTTCTAGCGGCCCTTCTTTAACTTTTTTTAAATCTGTTTCATCAAGAACAACATCATTTACAACCCCACTTCTTTGCTTTAATTTATTATATTCATTTTTTATTGAAATTAATTCAGATTCATATTTTGAAATTGTATTAATACATTCTTCTAACTTTTTTTGTGTTTTTTTCTTCTCTTTTTTATTAGTAGTAAAAATTCCTAATTTAATATTTTCTTTTTCAATTATAATTTTACTTATAATAGCTTCCACATCATTTATAGTATCATCTATGTTTTCTATATCATCTCTTATTTTTTCATTAATAAAGTTGTTAATTAAAAGAAGTTTTATAATCTCTTTAACAATATTTGAAGTTTTTCCTGATAAAAAATTAATATCTTTATCAATTACACTTTTTAAAGCTTTATTAAATTCTTTTGAAGCTACTACTGGTTTAGATGAATCTAATCCTTCATTATTTTTTATTTTAGATAAATCTATTTTTTCACTTCCTAGACTATAAAATTTTATTTTAGAATTGGTATCGTACATATCCTTTACCTCCTACTATCATACAAGATAATAATATCACAAAAAAAAAAGATTGTACATAAGTACAATTAAAATACCGTGGAATCTTCCATGACAAACTTTGCGTCTTAGGTCAAGTTGGATTTCCCACCCTTCCACCTTCTGTTACCATCCGGCCGTTCCCATTTAAGAAAGGGCATGTTTTCTCACGATTAACATTACTTGATTACCACTTAGTACGCACTGCAATTTCAAGAAAGTTACAGTCTAGGAAATTTCTTCAAATGAATAAATCACTATTAGCTCTTTTTTGCAAGATAAATTTCAGATAGCAATAACCTTTAACCTATGCCTAGGTTAAAAATTTGATCCATCTTCCCAATACTCTCACTCAAGGCAAGCTACACTACTCATAGCGCAAACCACATAGTAGGTTTAATCTTAAGCCGTACAAAGTCTATGCATTGCACGAACTTAAGTCTCCGCGTATTGATGGGTCAAATCTGTATGCCTTTACAGTATGCCCAGCAAACTCATATCCAGCACCCACCCCAATCTGGGCGAAAGAAGCAAGCACAAGACGTTTCACAGGTATGCTCTTTAACGAATTTTTAGGCCCGTCTTCATAGTGCAATTCAAACTAGAATACTGCTCCACGGCTAATATTTATACCATATTTTATTAAAGTTGTCAAAAATTATAACTATAAAAATAAAGGAAATGTTAGAAAATAAATAATTTATTTCTAACATTCCATTATTTTTTGCCACTTTTTAACTTCTTTTTATCTTTAGAGTTTTTATTTTTAACATGTTTTTTTAAGGCACTAGGTACGTTAAGATGCACCTTTGCCTTATCCGTTAATATATCAGTTGTTAGTACTAGCCATATTATTAGAATCATTATAACAACATATATCATAATGCCAGCTTTTTTGTCCTTTAATATATAAAAGATAGAAGCCAAAGAAAATAAAAAATTTACTGCATATATTATTAAAACCGTAGTTTTTTGACTAAATTTTTTATTTAAAAGTTGGTGATGAATATGCTTTTTATCCGCAACATAAATAGGTTTTTTATGAATTATTCTTCTAATTATAGCAAATAATGTATCAAGAATAGGAATAGCCAAAATAAGTAAAGGAACAACTAAAGAAGTTAACGTAACTGCTTTAAATCCCATTAAGCAAATAACCGCAATCATAAATCCTAAAAACATAGAACCAGTTTCACCCATAAATATTTTAGCAGGATTAAAGTTAAAGATTAAAAATCCTAAACATGCTCCAAGCATTATGAAAGTAATGGTTATTTCCAAGCTTCCTATGTTATGCATAATAAAAGCTATAACACCAATGGTTGCAAAGAAAATAGCAGAAATACCACAAGCAAGACCATCTAAACCATCAATTAAATTAATGCAATTCATAAGCGCTATTATAAAAATTATGGTAATAGGATATGCGAAAATACCAAAGTCAAAATAAAATCCAAAAAATGTTATATCATTAAGCAAAATATTACCATAAAAAGTTACTATTAAAGCAGCAATTATTTGTCCTATTAGCTTTTCTTTTGCTTTTAAAGGTTTTATATCATCAATAATTCCAGTTAAAATAACAATGAACCCAGCAATTAAAATAGCTAGCATTTGTGTATTTTGAGGGGCAAAATACATGTATCCGAATAAAAATCCAAAAAACATCATAAGGCCTCCCAATAAAGGCATTGGTTTTTTATGAATCTTTCTTTCATTTGGATAATCTAGTGCATCAATATGTTTTGCAATCCATTTTACAATTGGAAAAAAAATGCTAGTAATAGCCATCACTGATAAAACTATTTTCACAACTAACGTTATCTTGTCACTCATTTAAATCACCACTCTACAACAATTTTAACATAAACTTGTAAAAACGACCATACTATTTATTTTCTTTATCAATAAATCCTATCTTTTTTCTTATTATATAACTTGGTCTTGAAAGTAAATTACTATATATTCTTGATATATAAAGAGCAATTATTCCAATACATAACATAAGTATCCCTATTAATAATATAATAGTTCTATTTGATAAGTTACCCATTAATATAAAATTAATAAAACAAACTAAAAAAGATATAATACCAATTATAAAAGTAAAAATTAATGGCTTATTTGAAAAAGATATTATTCCTCCTAAAGAATATTTAATAAGTTTTGTAATGGACCACTTTGATTCTCCATATACTCTTTTAGCAGGTGAGTATGGCACGTATATGGTATTAAAACCTACCCAAGAAAAAATACCTTTTAAAAATCTTGTTTTTTCTGGTAAAGATATAATAGCATCTTTAACACATGATTTAAACACCCTAAAATCACTTGCTCCAGGAAGCAATTTAACATCAGATAACATATTATTAATTCGGTAAAAAATAGAAGTTAAAGTTCTTCTAAGAGGTTTTTCATTACATCTTGATTCTTTATAAGATGCAACAACATCATATTCAGGATTTTCTAAAAGTTTATTATACATATTTATTAAAACTTCTGGTGTATGCTGTAAGTCTGAATCCATGATTGATATATACTTACCAGTTGCATTTTCTAATCCCGCTAGCATAGCTGCTTCCTTTCCAAAGTTTTTAGAAAAACTAATTACTTTAACATTTTTATTTTCCTTTGCAATTAATTCTAGTTTTTCCATTGTACTATCACTACTACCATCATCAACCATGATTAATTCATACGTTATTTTCTTTTTTTTCAAAGCTTCACTAACAACTTTTTGAAATTCATCTAGAGTTTGTGCTTCGTTATAACAAGGGACAATAACTGATAATTCCATAATACTACCTACTTTCTTTTATTTATTATTTTACTCCATTTATCTAATACAACCTCATTACTATAATTCTTAGACTTTAATCGTGCGTTTTTACCAAGCTTATTCCTTAACTTATCATCACCTATTAATAATTCTATTTTAGATATCATTTCCTCTTCGTTTCTATCCTTAATTAGATATCCATTTTCATTATCATCTATTATTTCATTAGCTCCTTGCGCTGATGTATAAGATATACAAGGTAATCCATAACTCATGGCCTCTATTAGTACAAGTCCAAAACTTTCAGTATGAGAAGTCATTACATATATTGAACTTTCAAGTAAAACATTATTTATATAATCCTTATTTTGATAACCATGAAAAATAACTTTATCTCCTAATTTTAACTCACTTGCCAAATCAAGAAGATTATTCTTTTCCATGCCATCACCAACAATATTAAGTTTCCATTCAGGATATTTTAAACTTATTTTCTTAAATAATCTAAGTAAATCATCAAATGCCTTTTCCTTTGATAACCTTCCTATTGCGACTAAATTTTTAGAATCTAACTTCGATATTTTATTAGGTATTTTATCTAAACAATTTGGAATATAAAATACTTTATTTCCTAAATATTTTTTATAAAACTCGGCTAATTCATTGGATACTAAAACTAGATTATCAACGTTTTTACAAGATTTAACCAAAGCATTTATATATTTTCTTTTATTATTATGATGATTATGTTCCCAAGCTATTTTTTTTATTTTATTATTAGCAAATTTAGATGCTAAAAAATTATGTACCGTACGAGTTGTTATAATTACGTCTGTATCAAGTTTTTTTAAAAATATAGGTGTTTTTATATATTTAACAAATCCCGTATTTATACTTTGACTAATGCCTTTAAAAAACATACTAAAATTTTTCTTTTTAAGATAATAAAGCATTTCTTTTTTATTTGGTTTAATGTTTGAGACATACGTTACCTTTACTTTTTCATCTAATTTATAGACTGGTTCATTATATAATCTATATACGCTTAAAATTTCAACATCATATTTTAAAACCAAAGTATTAGCAAGTGTAACTACCGCATTTTCTATGCCACCATAACCTAAATGAAGTGCTAATATAGTTATTTTTTTCATATCATCACCAACTTAATTATACTAAAGTAATTATAAATGGTCAAAAAAAGCACTTTAAAGTGTAAAGTAAAAGAAAACTTAATAAGTTTTCTTTATTAAATAGAGTTTATATAATTTCTTATAGCATTTCTAAACTTTTCAGCGTTAGATTCATACCTTTGTGGTTTAAATTTTTTAATTTCTTCTAAGACATTAGACAATTTATTCATGTTATAAAGTGGAAAAACATAATTTTTCATAGCAAACTCTTTTGTAATTTGAAGCTGATGATCATTGGTATGTTCTCCATACTTTTTAAGTCTTGGTACAACTATAACTTTTTTACCTCTACTTATACATTCCGTTATGGTTCCAACTCCAGCATGAGTTATAATTATTTTTGCTTTATCGATTAAATTTTCTATTTCTTCTTTAGTTGCAAAATCAAATGTTTTTATATTTTTATCTTCATAATTAGTATACCCTATCTGAGCAATAACTTTATCTTTTATATTACCTTTTTTTATTTCTTTTGATACCGCTTTAAGTAATCGTTCAAAAGGTTTATCTTGTGTTCCAAGTAAAATTAATATCATTAAAAAATCCACCCTTCACATATAGCTTTAGGATATAATTTTAGCATTGAATGCCATTGTACTATAAACAAATCAGCGATAGGATAAACTAATTTTCCGGTTAAAGTTTTAGTTTCTATGTTTGCAAACGATTCAATATAAATAACTTTTTTTCTAAAAAATTTTGCAATGTAACACATGGCAACACATGTGTGGGCTCCTGTTGTAACAACAACCTCTGGTTTAAATTTTAAAAATAATACGAGGCTTTTAACAAAGTTATAAGGAATAATAAAAAGATACTTAAACATATGATCCTTATTACCTGCTAAAAGATAGTCTATCTTGCTTTTATACTTAGCTTTTAAACCTATTGTAGATTTATGTTTTTCGGTTACTATTTTATAATCGTAATCTTTAAAAATCTCTTTAAGCTGCATTATTTCAGTTAAATGCCCGCCCATGCTTGATATGAACATTACTTTTTTCATAACTAAACTCCTATGATTAAATTATATCATAAATAATAAAAAGAAACCAATAGGTTTCTTAAATATCATCATCTTCCAAAGACACCCTTCTAAAAGAAGGCTTTGTTTTATCTAGTTTTTTCTTAGCTTCTTCAATTTCTTTTATCTTCTGCTTTCTTGTTTTTTTAGGTACAACGTATTCATCTTCCTCTACCTTTTTTATAACAGGTCTTTCATCAACATCATCAATGTCATATCTATCTTTTTCTTCATCAAAATCATGATTAAGCTTATTTTTTAACTTATTTATCTTCTTTTCATATCTTTTGATTTTATCTTCTTTTGAAGACATCGCTTTAAATATTTTAATTATTATAATTAAAATTAATATACCAAGTAACCCTACTACCACATAAAACAAATATTTCATTTTTATATCTTTAAGGTCGAAGAAGTCTTTATAATACCTTTGAAATGTACCATCTTTTTTATCGTATAAATAAAAGCCTTTCCCACCAGTTTCTAGGTTTTGTGCATAAACTAAGTAATAAATACCATCTTTATCTTCTTTTAGTTTATAACCATTTAAAGTTACGTTATTATGTTTAAACGTAGTTTTTATAAAACCTTTTGGAACTTTCTCTAACGGATTATCCAAAATAAATAAATTAAGCTCAGCACCCTTTACTTCAGTAAATGCTGTATAAGTTTTTTTATTTTTATCATAGATAAACAAACTAATTTGTCCTTCATCATCTTTTAAAGCTACTAAAATAAGTTTGGTAAGCTCACTTTCATAAGCAGCTACTTCTTGATTTTCTATTTTTATTTTAGTTTCTGAAAAACCAACAGGAATATTTTCTACTAATCCACTTTTTCTTACTATGGTATAATTTTTTCCATTTACCTTTACTTTTACTGGATCTAGTTCTTCTACCGTTAGATTTATAACATACGTTTTCTTTTCACCATGTTGGGCAGTTACGACTATTTCTATTTTATTTAGTCCATCAACAACGTCTATTTCTCCTGCTCCCGTTATAGATGCAGTACTATCTTCCGCGGTTGCTAATATTTTAGCTTTTGTTGTATCAACTGGTAAGGTTGCCGTATACTCTGTTACGTTTTTATCAAACGCTGGAGAAAGCTCTGCACCTTCAACTGATAGTGAGCCCAAATTATTATTTCTACTATAACTTGCTTCTATTTCAGCTTGCGTTTTTATCGTAACGGACGCTGAGCCCGTACTAGATAAACATTCATTCGTACTTGTATAATCCAAAACTGAGGCATTAACTGGTTTAAACGTTGCAACACCTGAGGTTAAAGCCGTAAAAGAATAAGAATAACTTGCGGATTTTTTGCTACCATTTCCATAATCAACAACATGTAAACTACCACCATTAAGTCTTACTTTAGAAGAATCATAACTAAGCGTGTACTCCCAAGAACCTATTGATGCGTTTGAAGATACACTAACGGTTACGGTAAAGCTTCTTCCAACAACAACAGAAGACGGCGCCGACACACCTATCCTACAACTTGCAGCACTAACATTTGGTAGTTTAATTAAGAAAACAAAAAGGAGGATAAAAGCTCCAGTTAATATTTGTCTATATATTTTCTTCATCTTATACCTCCTACTGATTAATATTTCCAGTTCCTAATAAATATTTTTGAACTAATAATAAATCTTTTATAGTTATAGCACCATCATGAGAAACATCTGATGCTTCTTTATATGATCCAGTTAAATCTTGTGATCTAAGTAAGTATTTTTGAACTAATAATAAATCCTTAATACCAACTGTGCCGTCACCTGATAAATCACCATAAACAGCCACTTGGAAAGCTCTATTATCAATACTTATAATATCACCAGTTGCAACCGCACCACTCATTTTAGATCCCCAAGCACTATTTAAAGTACTAATTTCACCACCTTGTTTTTGAAGGTTAGCTTTAATTGCACTTATATCTTGTCCATAAGTAACACCTGTTATATACCCACTAGATAATCTATAACCACTATTTGATACTTTAGTCTCAGGAGTTATTGTTGGCTGTTTAGATTCGCTATTAGTACCATTTTGATTTGAATCTTTTTCTTGAGGAGTTGTTGAACCTCCAACGGTATCAGTTCTTGAAACCTTAAAAGCAGAATCAGGTCTATTGTTATACACTGGTATAACAAAATTATAGTTTTCGTTTAACTTACCATTAGCACTATATGATTTAAAAATACTAGATGATTCTGATTCAGGCGCCATAATATTCGTCATGTACTGATGTGCATAGGCCGTATATACTTTTCCACTTGAAACGTTAAATTTTTGAAAGTATAACGTATCTTGTCCTTTGTTAATATAAGATGCACCAATCCATTTAGCACCTTCAGTAATAGCCTTTTGAATAGAATCCCATCCATTATCCTTAGCATATTGTAATCCTTTTATATAATTATCAACCCCACTTGTTGCATATATGTTATAAAAATTATAATATCCTTCATAACCAGGCACATTTCCACTTGATGCTGAAGAACCCTTTGTTCCCATCTCTTGAAGCGCACGAGATGCTAAATGAACGGATGATACTCCTGATTCTTTTCCAGCCTCTATAAAAGCCTCAGCGTAAGTCTTACTTTTTTCATTTTCAGTAAATGAGCCCTCCATAAAAGTACCATTTAATAATTTTTGTACCGATGAATCCTCGTTAGAATTATACTTTAAACTTTGAAACATAAATACGTTTTTTTCAGTTAAAAAGTTTCTTGGGTCCATAAAGTACTTAACTGCATCTTTACAAGGAGCATACCAACTTGTACCATCTACTACTATTCCATCAGGATTTAAACTATCTTTAAATTTTAAAGATGGATATAAATAACTAATCGCACTGGTACCCTTTTGGCTTTCCGCCTCAGCAGACGCCTCCCAATCAAGGTTAGTATAATCAGCTTTATAAGTCCAAGTAGGATGAATAGCATGTAACTTTCTTAAATAAGTTTTATAACTATCTGGAAATTCTTTTATGCTTTCTTCAAATGCTGCATCATCCGAATATGTATAAGTTGTTTTTTTTATACAAGCTTCAACTACATAACCAGTATACTCTCTTGCAGCATAATCAAACTTAACAGCGTACCAATTAGCGTTCTTCTTATTATTAATACCAGTTTCAGTTTTTATGTATTCAAGGTTTTGATTTGCATAAACATATACATCATCATTACCATTTTTTATAATCGCATTATTTGTGCTAGGACCAGTTCTTACTGGGCAATCTTTTTTACCCATCGAACTTTTTACAGTGTATACGTCATACGAAGCTGCTTTTACTTTAGGAATCGCCATAAAGCATAAAAGCATGATAATAAAAATTAACATTAATTTACGATTTTTAATATGCATCTTCATATAACCAACTCCTACTAAGAATAATTATAGCATAAAAATATTGGTTTTTTAGTGAAGTAAATATAATTTTGTTATATCTTGTAAAATTTTGTAAATTTTATTTAATAACAAATGTAATAAATCTTTATAATTAAAGGAAATATAATAATAACAAAATATTATTAATAATTAGATAGTCTTTTAAAAATTGTTTTTTGTAGTATTTTGTTGTATAATTACAAAGTATTTGAGGTGTTGTTATGGAAAAGAAAAAAAAGAAATTTAAAAAAACATCCATCTTGGTTTTGATATTTTTAATAATAAGCTATATATCAAGTGGATACTTTGTAAATGAAATATATTATTATAATTCATCAAAAAGTTTTATGACTTACGTTGTATACGCAGTAATATTACTAATATCACTTATTTTAGTTATATTTACCTATCAAGGATTTAAATGTATAAAAAAGAATAAAACAAAAAGATATGTATGTTACTTTATATTTATCTTTTTACTTATTGCATCAGAAGTTTTTATAACTATAAATATTAATAAGATAAATAATTCTATATCAAAAATAGTAAAAAACGAAACTGGTTATTCAACTAGTTTAATAACTTTAAAAAACTCATCATTATCATCGATATCAGATATTAAAGATGAAAAAATAGGAATAATAAATGATTATGATAACGTTGAGGGTTATACCCTTGCTATGGAAGCTGTTAAAGAAGAAAAAATAAATAAAGATAACTTAATAAAATATGATGATTATACTACCATGCTAAATGATTTATATAATGACAAAATAGATGCTATGTTTGCAAGTTCATCATACGTATCACTATTTGCAAACGAAGAAGGTTTTGAAAATATTGCAAGTAAAACAAAAGTAATTTATGAAAAAAGTAAAAAAGTATCATCTAATAAAAAAACTACAACTAACAAAACACTAGATGAACCATTTACAATTCTTATCATGGGAGTTGATTCAAGCTCAAACTCTTTATCAAAAAGCAATTCATTTAACGGTGATACTTTAATGTTAATAACCTTTAATCCACATACAATGAATGCTACCATACTAAGTATTCCAAGGGATACTAGGGTACCTATTGCTTGTACTAAGTATAAATCAAAAAATAAAATTAATTCAGCAGCATTATATGGTGCAGACTGCGTAATGGATACCATAACAAACTTTACTGGTATAAAAATCGATTACTGGGCAAAAGTTAATTTCCAAGGAGTAATTTCACTCGTTAACGCATTAGGCGGAATTGAAGTTGACGTGCCATACGCTTTTTGTGAAAGTGATGCAAAAAGAAGATTTGGTAACAATACCATATATATAGAAAAAGGTTTACAAACCCTAAATGGAGATCAAGCGTTAGCCTTTGCAAGAAACAGACATCCTTGGCCTGCGTACTGTGGTAAGAAATATTCAAATTATACAAGTAACGATTTCGTAAGAGGACAAAATCAACAACAAATAGTAAAAGCTATAATGAACAAATTAAAAAATATTAATAGTTTATCTAAAATATATGATATTTTAAACATAGTTGGAGATAACATTGATACCAACATAGATAAAGATACGATGATAACAGGTTTTGATACCTTTAAAAACATAATATTTAACTCTAAAAACATTAATAATGATGATTTTATAGGTACTCAAAGATTATACTTATCGGGTTATGATAATATGATAAATGGTATTTATTACTTCGAATACTACGATGGAAGTTTAAAAGAAATAACAGATGCAATGAAGATAAACCTAGAACTTAAAAAGCCAGAAATGGATAAAGAGTTTTCCTTTTCAATTAATAAGCCCTATGAAAGTACGCAAATAGGAAAAGGAGTATATAAAAAATAATATCTATACCTACTTTCTTTTAGATAGTAGGTTTTTTAATACTTTAATTATTGTTTTATATTATTTTTTATAAAACAATGTTATAATACTTATATACTGGAGGTTGTTATGAAATACTTAACTAAACTTAAGATGTACTTAACTGTTAGTGCGGATAAAAGAACCAATTATTTAATAAAAAAGAACGTGTTTAAAAGCGTTGGTGAAAACTTTTTTTTCCAACCAAGAATAATACCTGATGAACCTAGGTTAATTAGTTTCGGTAATAACGTTTGTGTTGCTTCTGGTGTTACTTTTGTTACTCATGACGTAATTGATAAAGTATTAAATAAAATGGATTATAATTTTAACTTTAATTATAATTGCGCCCCTATTTATGTTGGTAATAATGTTTTTATAGGATGTAACGTAACTATCCTGCCAAACGTTAAAATTGGAAATAACGTTATTATTGCAGCAGGATCAGTTGTTACCAAAGATGTTTTAGATAATACCATAGTTGGCGGTAATCCCGCTAAAAAAATTGGTGAGTTTGAAAATTATGTTAAAGAAAGAAAAAAAATAAATGATATGTTAATTTACCCTAGCAGCGAAAACGAAGTAAACATTATTTGGGAAAACTTTAAAAAAGAAAAAGAAATGAAATAACTATTTAACATTCATTTCTTTTTTATATTAAACATAAAATATGAAATACCTATTATGGTAACTACAAAAATCGAAACCGAAGGAGTCTCTAAAACATGCCCTGCTAATAATGCACTTAATATTGAAATAATAATGGAAATTATTAAAGAAGACTTATTAATATCAAAGAAGTTTTCTTTAATTTTATTAAAATAAGATTTAATTATTTTATAAACAAACTTAAAGTATAAATAATAAATGATAATAAATCCTACTATACCTTGATGAATTATCGTAACAAAAAAATCCATCTCAGAAGTCTTTAACTGCTCGTTTTTTAAAACGTAGCCTATACCAAATAGTTTCTGCATTAAAGAAGCTTTTTTAAAAGTACCAAACGAGTTTTTTAAAAACGTTAGTCTTGAGCTAAAGATAAAGTGATCGAAGTTCTTAAAGGTAAATAAATCTCCAATTGATTTAATACCTAAAAAGTTTAAATGAATAACTAAATTTTTATAAAAGGCCGTTTTTGGTAATATTATAATTAGTAACACAACAGATAAGGTAACAAATAGAGTTAATAATATTAACCACTTATATTTTTTTTCTTTTATTAATTTAAGTAATACTAATATAAAATAATATAAAAGTACGATTATTAAGCATAATATAGGTGCTTTTGTTCCCATGGTTAAAATTGTATATAAATATATAATAGAAAATATACTTAGTAATATTATCTTTTTTTCTTTGATTAAATATGCTACTAAAATTGGCATAATAAAACTTAATACACTTCCAACTGCGTTAGCAGAATAAAAAAAGCCTACGCTGCCTACTTTTGAGTATGCATATGATTTAAAACCAATGTTTAAAACATCAGGAATAAATAAAAGAAATAAATATATGATTAAAACTCTACATAAATGTTTGATATTAAAATTATTATCATTAAATAAATTTAATACGTATACTACCATTATAGGTAAATATATATTTTTAATTAACATAGATAATTCAAAAGTGATATTACCATCTTTTTTAAACAAAAAGTTAGTTAATAAAAACATCATACTATATAGCAAAATTATAACTATATATTTAATATTGCACCTTTTTATAAAAAGAATATAGTATAAAAGATAAGCTAAAAATAATGTTTTAATAACGGAAGATACTCCAAACGTTACGTTATAATTTAACATTATCCCAGTAATAGCATCAAGTACCGGCTGCATATATAAAAATATAGTAAATATTAAAAAACTTTTTTTATCAATAAACTTATTTATTTTACTAATCATAAAGCACCTACCTTACGATATTTATTTTATCATTTATTACGTTATAAATAAAGAAATAATTGTAATAAAAAAAGCTAGAATAACTAGCTCTTAGTCCATTTCAACTACGTATAATTTTTTATCTTGTTTTACGATTATCATATTAGCATTACTTTCATAACCTAAATCTTGTTTATAAGACCAACTAATAGTTACCTTATATGCGTTATTATCAACCGTCTTATCAGCATACTTAAATTCTGTTTTTTCTAACGTAACATCATCAATACTACTTACTTCTGGTAATTCTTGGTTACGATCATCAGTTTTTACTTGTAAATACTTATAAAACGTACTTCTTGCTTCTTCTATGAAATTATCTTTCATATCATCCTTAATAAACTCAGTACCACCGATATCATTTTTAGATAACTTATTACTTAAAGTATAAAAATCAATTATAAATAACTTAGCAACAGACTTAGCATACTCATCATAATCAACCTCATCCTTAGTTAGTATATCGTTTAATTTATCAAATTCATCTTTGTATAATTCAGTTTCATTTTCTTTTAAATTATAACCATATTTATTTATTTTCTTTATTACCTTTACTTCTTTTTCATTCTCATTTGAAAATAACAATGTATAAGCAAAATAACCCAAAACTACGATTATAATAGCAACTAATATAAATATTAATATTTTTTTACTTTTCTTCATTTTTTTCTCCTGACTCTAAGTCATACACAATTATTGAATCAGATACGTCTAATAACTTATTAGCGTACGCCTTATTATTATCTATTTCTTCTTTGGTTACAACACTATCCTTAAAAAGATAATGTTCATCTTTTTGGGCATTATAATACATCTTATCAGTTATCCAGTTACCATTAGGAAAAACTACTATGTTATCATTTTTACTAAAGATATCATGACCTAAAGCATACTTATAACTAAAGTTTAGCATGTTAGCTAAAGTTGGCATAGCATCATACATTCCCATTACTTTATCAACTTTTTTGTTTAAAAGTTTATCTCCCTTACTGTTTTTAGTCCATATTATAAATGGAACTTTTCTATTTAACTCATAATTATAATAATCTACGTCAACGTATCTTTCATCATCTTTATCATACTGTTTTCCTGTTTCAAAATCATAGTTATAAAAGTAACGATACTCACTTTTAGCTATTTTAGCATCATGATCTCCATATATAACTATGGCAGTATTTTCAAGTAACCCAGCGGAATCTAATTCATTAATAAATTCTCCTAAGGCAGAATCTGCATAATGAACCGCCTTAAAATAATTTCCTAATTCCCTTCCTTCCATGAAAGGTAACGTAACTTCTTTTACACTTCCGTCTTCTTCGGTTACTTCTTTTTTATAATCAACCGTATAATCTCCATACTTATCTCCTTCATCCCAAGGAGTATGGTTAGTTAACGTAATTAAAGTTATGTAATAGTTTTTATTTTCTTCACTAATCTTCTTAATTTTATCTACTGATTGCCTAAAGAACTCTTTATCTGAAAGTCCCATACCTAATATTTTACTTTCATCAGAATAATCAAAACTACTTTTTGCATAAAGTTTGTTATAACCTAAAGTTTTATGCATAACTTCCCTATTCCAAAATGACCCGTTGTTAGCATGCATACTTGCGGTATAATATCCTTTTTTACTTAGTATGTTAGGCATAGCCTCATATGTTCTATCCCAGTAATTAACAAACACCGTACCAATAGAAGCAGGAAGTAGTGACGTATTAAAAGTAAACTCTGTATCACTAGACGTTCCAACGCTTACTTGAGGATAATAGTTTGAGAAAAATAATCCTTCACTTGCTAGTCTGTTTAAATTTGGGGTTAATTCTAGGTTATTAAACGATAAAGTCATATCATGAGTCATAATACTTTCAGCATGAATAACAATGATATTTTTGCCTTCTAAAATATTTGAATACTCATTTTTTTCTATAGCTTCAGTATTTTTCTTTTCTTCATAAAATTCCCTTACCGTCTTTGATGCATTATCATAACCAAAAAGACTAGTAAACTTAGATTCAGTACTTTTTATTGCATCGTTTAACTGATATACGTAAATACCAAATCTTTCAACTAAATACTCTCTGTTCCATTGCTTTTTTAACCTACTATAATCTGCTGATTTCATTAAGACTATGGTAATAAAAATAGCAAAAGCACCTAAAATAATTGTATTTAAAAATCTTTTTTTACCTTTTTCTATTTTATCTACGAAATTATAATATTTCTTCTTTTTTAATAAAATATGTACTACCGGAAGAACAATTAGTGGAAAAATTAATAATACGTCCTTAAACTTAATTAAAGTAGTTACGACTGCTCCATCCATTTCACCTAAAAAAGAAGCCGTTGATAAAAGAGAAAAAGACGCAAAAGAAACATAATTTTCATAATATACGGCATTTATTATGCAAGTTAATGTCATAACTATCGTAAGCGGCATTAATACTCTAAACTGTTTTTTTGGCTTTACTAAATAAGCAAAAGAACCAACAACAAGAATAAAAGCTAAATCCGCAATCATCGCTTTTATGCTAAAATAATTACCCATCGTAACAATTCTAAGTAACCATGAATTTATTAAATTAATCAAAACAAAAGTAATAAACAAAACGTTAGTTTTAATATATAAAATAAAACTAATGTTTCTAAATTTATTAATTATTTTATCCTTTATTTTGCATACAATATTTACTAATTTATTCATCATAACCTCCGAATTTCAAGTATTATAATTATAGCACTAATAAACAAACTTGTAAATTATCATATACTCAATAATAAAAAATTAGAACACCCTACTGTCCTAATTTTCTTATTTCATCAAGAGATAAACCAACAACGTTAATCTTGATAGTTTATAATCTTTTTGCCCATGAACAATACTAACCATTTTCCCCACTTGGGGAAAATGGTCTAAATTTATCACATTACTATTTATACAAACCTTTAAAAATTTATCTATTCACTAAATTATTTATTAGTACTTCCTATATACTTATTTTCCTTTTCTAACTCTTTAAGACTTTTCTTAGTCGAAATTTTTTATTACCTTTTTAGATTAAAACTTCACTTTTCCCTTGTTTTTAGTTTGATTTTACTTGTTTTTAATTAATAACAATTAGAAATTTTTAATAAAAATCTAGAATTTTAAACCTAATTATTACCTAAAGCTTTTTTTGAAATGAACAAACCAGTATAAATAAACAAAAATGGAGCGCTATGCGCTCCTTCAGGGGGCTATTAAATTTTAGTTTTTTATGTATCTTATTAGTATTTTTCACTTTAAAATCAAATGATTTTTCCCTTTTTCGATTATATTAATTTAAAACTTATTTATATTTCTCATAATATTGCTACCTAAAATATATTTTTTTATATAGCTACTGGTACTATTATGTCAATAAATTCTTCTAAGCATTTTATAGTTTCATCAAATTCTAGATTTCTAGCATAACTATTCTTTCTAGAATAGCTTGTCCATTTATCCCTTAGTATCTTACTATCCTTAAGTAAATTTAAATTTGCAATCAAATCTCCATTAAATTCTCTTTTTTCAAAAGTTTTCTCTACTGCTCTCCTAAATTCAGTTTTATTAATTTTATTGAATTTAAATTTATGAATTAAATAAATATCATAATAGTCTTTCATCCTACTACTTGTTTCTAACTTACTAAGTATAGTTTCTATTTTTTCAGATAGTACTGTTTCTAAATTATATGACTATACCTTATATACTTCATTTTCTATTAGTGATTCATATTTATAATCATCTGGACCAGGATATATTGGATCTCCTGTAGCTATATCAATATGAAAACTATCTCTTATATTTTCTAACATAAAATTTATTGTAATTCTTAATCCACCATACTCATCTTCATCACGAATTGATTCAGTTTTTTCAATTACAAATTTTACATTATCATCTACATCTATATTAATAATTTCTGTTATCATTTTAACAATATTTTCTTCAGTAAATTTTGTTTTCCTTATTGCAGTATCAATATCCATAGTACTTCTATTATCTAATCCAAATAATTTACTTAAATAGAAACCACCTTTTAATATAAAATTATCTTTATATTTGCCTTTTGATAAACGTTCAACAAATCACACATATAAAATCTCATTACAGAGTTAAAATCCACATTTTTTTCTCTAGAAATATTTTTAAGTTTATCTTTTACTGCTTGGGAAGAATTACTCATAATATATACCTACCATTTCCATTACTTTTTTACTTATTCCCATTCTTTTCGCATAATCAGATAGCTTTGCTACATTTTTGTCTTTGCTTTGAATATATTGTTTAATAGATTTTTTTACTTGTTCAGGATCCATTCTACCTTTTGATCTTATGATATCACAAATACATCTTTCTTTGTCATAAGCTCTAACTTTATTTCCACTTGGTGTTTCAACTTCAGTAACACCTATTTCATATATGTCATCTGATACATAAAAAACATTACATTTTTCATTTACTGTATCAACATGATAACTTTGTGGGACAGTTACTGTATAATTATATGGAAATTCCTCAGTCATACCATAAAAATATAGAGCATTCATATGTGAAAAAATAGCTTTTTTGTATTTTTGCTGAAAGGAAAAATAACTATCCTCAAAAACACTTGGAGAAAGATAAATACCTCTTGAAATTTTTTCAATATCTTTATTTTTTTCCATAATTGATAGATATTGTCTGCTAATATTTAGTGGTTCTATCATTCTTGTAGAAAGCATTCCATTATTGGTATTTATTATTTGCTTTATAGTATCAGTAAATATTTTTGATTGTTCATTTGGATAATTTATTGATAGTTCCTTTATTGCATTAGACATAGTATTAATGCTTTTTAGTTGCTCTTGTATTGGTTTAAGTGATTCATTAAGCTGTCCTCCTATTTTTCTGATTGGTTCGAGAGATTTAGAAACAACTTTACTAGCTTCAACAATCGGCTTCATAGATTCATTAAGAGTTTTTTTTAGTTCTTGCATTGGTTTTGACAATTGATTAAGTTGTTCCTTAATTTGACTCATAGGTTCTTTAATTGAATTAATAGCTTC
>CANQBL010000009.1 GCA_947589105.1 uncultured Bacilli bacterium
GGTATCAGGTTCACCAGTAGTAACCTCTCCTATTGTTAATGTAGGTGTGGCACCAGTAGGACCTGTAGGACCTGTTGCTCGATTGTTTAATTCTTCTTTATTTATTTTAAATAGTAAAATTCCATATTATCTTTAAATCTCTATCATTTTTTTCTTCATCATAGGGACCTATAATAACTTTATCTATGAAGTCGTTAATTATTTCAACGTTTAATTTATCAATATGACGATATTTTTTAAATATATTCTTTTTAGATTTTAATGTTTCTTTTTTAAGAGTAGTTGTTGCTATATCTTTTTTTACTATTTTTAATCTATCTTCTAGCATAGCATTATCATCTTTATATTTATTCATTAAAATTACAAATTCTTTTTCTGGCAGTAATCCAGAAATTCGATCTTCATATAGTTTTTGAAAATATGTACTTTTATTTTGTAAATCTTTATTAATTTTAATTTCTTCTTTTTCAAGTGCTTTTAATTTGTCTTTAAATAAATCTTGTTCTATTTCTTCATCATTCAATTTATTAAGAGTATCATTATCGTAAAACTTATCTAGCATAGTATTTATTTTGTCTAAAACAAAATTATGTAATTCATCTTCTCTTAGCCATTTTTTATTATCACAATTAGCCCAGTTGTCTTTTTTATCCTTACAACATAAATATCCAAATCCATTTTCGTTATTCTTTCCACATTTAGAAAAAATCCTATTACAATTCATACAATAAACCTTATTAGAAAATGCGTGTACTGTTCCATTATTACAACTTCTAGCTTTTTCTTCTAATCTTTTTTGTACGTTATACCAAATACTTTGATCGACAATGGCTTTATGAGTATTATTTTTTCTTATTCTATCTTCATCATCATTTTTAATAATTGTATGATTTTTATAACTTACAGTAGTTGTCTTAAATTGTACCATATTACCAATATAGACTTCATCTTTTAAAATTTTTTTAATTGATTGTTCGGACCATTTCATTTTTCTTCTTATATTTTTTTCAAATACTAAATTTATATTTTCGTTATCTACATATCCCTTAATATCAAAATAATATTTTTCGTGTTTTAGATTTTCTTTTAATTTTATCTCAAATTGATAATAGGTAATATGGGTACGATCTAATTCTTTTGTTATTGTTGCAATACAAGTTGCAGTTTTAGGAATAATATCATTTTCTTTTATAGGAATAAAATCATTTTCATTAAATTTCCTAATATCTAAATCTTCTTTTTTTGAATAATATATTTTTGTTCTATCATTAGAGTATCTTTTTAAAGTAATATTACATTTATTATTAAATGTTTTCATATCAGTTGTAATATAATTAAAACTAATTAAATTATTTAATATTTGATCTTCTTTATTTGTAAAATTAACACTGACAACATAAGTACCAGCTTTATCAATACAATCATAATCAAAATATTTTTTTAGTAAAGGTATTTTAAGTTTAGAGCCATTTGACATTTTATATTCTAATGGACTTAATATCTTATCTTCATTAAGACCATTTGCTATTTTATCTAATCCATATCCTTTCCAATATTCATCAAAAATTCTTTTTACATTTATTGAAGCTACGGGATCAGGTATTAAATGATTTTTATTTTCCGGATCTTTTAAATATCCATATGCAGTAAAGCTTGCAGTGCACTCTCCGGCTTTTCTTTTTGATCTAAATGTTTCACGGATATTTAAGGAAGCATCTTCAAGCATCCATTCATCAGTTAAACCTAAAATTTGACTTGTCTTTTTAGTTTCTCTTTTAGCATTATCAATTTTATCAACAACTGTTTTAAATCTAACGCCCCATTCGTGAAACTTATTATGTATATATTTTTCTATAAGTTCAGAATCTCTTGCAAATCTAGCTTGTGTTTTACATAGAACAATATCGACGTTACCAGAAGAACATTCTTTTATCATTTTATTAAATTCTGGGCGAGTAGCATCTCCTCCGGACCAATCTTCATCACTATAGACACCAACTATTCGCCAGCCTTCATTTTCAGCATATTCTCTTAACATTAATTCTTGATTCTTAATACTTTCTGATAATTCATCTTTTGTAAGTTTATTGCGATCTTCATCTGATAATCTTAAATACAATATTACCTTATTCAATATGGCCGCCCCCAAAAACTCTATTTTCAATTCGTTTTATATATTTAAAATATTTTTTATTAAAAATCGTTTTTAATTCTTCTTGAGTAGAATTTTCTTTATCAGTTTTAAATTCTTCTGTATAATTAAAATTTGTTTTTATATATTTTTTCCCCTTTTTATTATTCATTTCAACCCCCCTTATAAATAAAAAAACTATAATAGTAGTTCTTATTTAATTTTATTCATAAGTATAAAAAGTAATACTATTATAATTTTTAAAATCACATATTATAGTTTTATAATTATTATATAAAGATAAATTCTCATTAAGATAGCATGTAGGTTCTAAATCAAAATGTAAAAAAGCAAAAGGAAGAGGGGTTAAAAAAAAGAATTTTGCTTAATACGAAACTCTTTTATGTTGAATGACTAATTTTGTTTTAACATTTAATCCAATTTGATAATGTACCACGCCAATTATTTTCTTCTGTCGAGTTGCGGATAGACTCAATAACCAAGTTTAAAAAATCTTTATTAGACATTATTAGCACCTCCTTCATTTTTTTAAATTTTTTCTATTTCATTAAATAAATGTTTTCTTTGTTCACAGTAAACATATATGCCTTCGTGAGTTAATTCATCATGAGTATTAACTCTTGTGGCTGGACAACCATTATGGCATATATTAAATATTTTACAATTTTTGCATTTTTTAGGAATATAATTAATTTTCTTTACAAAATTTTTATATGATTCTGATAAAAATACATTTTTTAATTCTGTTTCTTTTATATTTCCATATGAAGTTGTACTTCTTAAATACTCACAGGGGTAAATATTTCCTTGTTCATCGATAGAAATCCATTTAGAACACATTCCTCTATTAGAACACAACGACGTTGTTGTTCCCGCATACCACATTAATATTTCATCTATTTCTCTTACTTTGATTTCTGAGTTTTGGAATTCCAACCATTTTTTTAATATGTTAATCAAATACTTGTCCCATTTATTACTAGAGATACTAAAATTATCGGTTGCAGAATCATATACTGGACTATACTTTATTTCTTTAAATCCATTTTTCACAAAAAATTCAAAATTTTTTACTCCATAATCATATGTATTTTGTGAAACTGTTGCAATAATTGGAGGATTAATTTTATGATTTCTCAAAATATTAATACCTTCCATAACCTTGTCAAAACTACCTATTTCTGAATTAAATAATCTATTTTTATTATGTGATAATTTATCTCCATCTAAACTTACACTAACTATAAAATTGTTTTGCTTGAAAAATTCTGCAAATTCATCTGTAACTAAGATTGCATTTGTTTGTATCATATTATATACCTTTTTAGATTGTGTTTTATATTTATTTACAATTTTTATATAATTTTTGTAAAAATTCAATCCTGCCATCATTGGTTCGCCACCATGCCAACTCACAATTAAATTATCAGTTAATTCAAAAGCCTCTTTTATAATTTTATCTAAAAGATTTTCATTTAATATGCTGAATTTTGAACTTTTAAATGGAGCAGCATAACAATAACTACAATTTAAATTACAATGATTTCCTACAGGTTTGATTTGCAATGTTAATTCTTTCATATTCACCACCTAAATGCTATTTTTTATATAATTTCTTTTCTGAATTAACTTGATGATAATATTCAACAGTTTTTTTATCATAAAAATTTAATTGCCCACTCGGTAGTATTAATTCTCTTTCAATATCTAAATTATCCACAAATTCGGGATTATGGGATACGACTAACATTGTACCCTGAAACGTTTTAAATGTTTCAGCTATAATTTTTTGAGTTTCTGGATCTAAATGATTTGTTGGTTCATCCAAGATTAACATATTAGCTCCTTTTAAAGATAACTTTGCTAAAGCAATACGACTTTTTTCTCCTGGAGATAAAATAGAAACTTTTTTAAATACATCATCTCCATAAAATAAAAATCTACCTAAAATATTTCTTATTTTATTTTTTGAAAGAGAAATATCTGAAAAATTGTCTATTATAGATTTATCATTGTCTAATAATTCATGTTCTTGGGCATAATATCCCAAATCTGTTTTATTGCCAATTTGAATTTCACCACTATCTGGAGTTAATTGGCCTACAATTAATTTTAATAAAGTAGATTTTCCAACTCCATTTTCTCCAACAATCAAAAATTTTTCACCACGTTTTAATTCAAAAGATAAATTGTGAATTATGTCTGATTGTGCTTTTTTGTCATATTTAAAAGATAAATTTTTTACTCTTAATGGAAAATTATTACTTTCTCTAAGCATATCCATTTGTATTTTTGCTTGTTTTTGTAAAGGAGCAACTTCTATTTTATTAGCTATTACTTTTTCTAATTTTTTTTCACGATCTTGAGCCATTTTTTTTCTTTTTCCAGATGCAGATTGATATTTATCTACCACTTCTTGCAATCTTTTTATTTCTTTTTCTTGTTGCTCAGCTAAATTTAACAAATTTTTTTCTCGTTCTGTATGTAATTTAGCAAAACGGTTATAATTTCCATCATATAATTCCATTTTTTTCGTTCTTTTGTCTAAAAATAAGATTTTTGTAGTTATTTTATTTAAAAATTCGATATCATGAGAAATAACATAGACACTGCCTTTATAATTTTTTAAGAAATTAATGACAAATTGTTTAGTATCATTATCTAAATGATTTGTTGGTTCATCCAATAAGATTACTTCTGGCATAGAATAGAGTAATCTAGCAAAAGCTACCTTGGATTTTTGCCCTCCTGATAGTTCGTTTAATTTCTTATTAAGTACATCGTCTGAAATAGCCATACCATTAATAATTTTTAAAAGTTCTGTATCTGAACTGTAATAATTCCAATATTCTAATTTATTTTGTAACTTTTCTACCTTATTAAATAATTCTTTTTGTTTATTTTCAGATTGCTCTATAGCAATTTGCTCATATACTCGTTGTAATTTTTCATTTAATTCACTTATTGGCCTACCAGATAATAGAAAATCTAAAACAGTTATATCCATAGAAGGGATTTCGTCACTAATAACCTGTGGGAGCCATCCTTTACGTATATTATTCATAAATTTTACATTACCACTATCTGGAGAAACAAAACCTAATATTATTTTAAAAAATGTTGTTTTACCAGCACCATTGACACCAACTATGCCAACTTTTTCGGATTCTGGAATATTTAAATTTATATCATTAAATATTTTTTGAACTCCAAAAGATAAAGTTAAATTTTTAATTTCCATAAATTTAGTCTCCTTTTTATAAGAAATTGAAGTTAATATTGAAAATTTAGCTATATTATACATAATTTATATTTAAATATCAAGATAATTTTTCTGAGAAAAAAGTTTTGATTAAAGTGTTGCGCGATGATTTAAAGATAATAAAGTTTTAAGTTAGAAATTTTAATTCTATTTAGAAGATTTATAAAATCGACAGGTTGGTCCTGTTGGGCCAATTAGCCCAGTAGGACCTGTTGGACCAGTTGGACCCGGAATGTATCTTGGACAACAACATTTTCTATTTTGCATTTCACTTAAAGCAGTGTTTAAAATATTGCCTTCATAACAACTGTTTCCTACTTGAATTTGATTATTCATATAATTATCTCCTTTCGATATATACTATGAAAGAAAATTTTTAAAACTTATTATGTTTGTTGCAACTTCTTTTAAAATGTGCTATTATCTAGTTGCTTATTTTTAAGGAGAAAAAATGAAACAAATAATAATAGATACTTTACTTGATGCTGTTAAAATTTTTCCATTTTTAATCGTAACGTTTTTTATAATGGAATTTATTGAACATAAATTTAGTAAGAAAAGTAGAAAAAAAATTATTAAAGCTGGTAAGTTCGGTCCGATTATTGGAGGAATATTAGGCGCTGTTCCACAATGTGGTTTTTCTGTTATGGCAACTAATTTATATGCAACTAGAATAATAAGTATTGGTACACTAATGGCAATTTATTTATCAACATCTGATGAGATGCTTCCTGTTATAATATCACAAGGAGCTCCTTTCTCAGTTATTTTTCAAGTGGTTAGCTTTAAAGTTATTATAGGAATTACTTGCGGTTTTATTATTGATTTCATATTAAAAAGTAATGTTGATGAAAAAGTTAGTAATATAAAAGATTATTGTGAAGAAAATAATTGTGATTGTAAACATGGTATATTTAAATCTTCTATTAAACATACTTTTAATATACTATTTTTTATTGTTACAATAACTTTTTTGCTTAATACGGGAATCTTTTATCTTGGAGAAAATAACATATCAAAATTATTTTTAAAAGATAGTTTTTTTGCTCCTTTTGTATCGAGTTTAATTGGCCTTATTCCAAATTGTGGCGCTAGTGTTATTTTAACTGAGTTATATTTAAGTGGGGTTATATCCTTTAGTTCTTGTATTGCTGGTCTTTTAACTGGAAGTGGAGTTGCTATATTGGTTTTATTTAAGGTTAACAAAGATAAAAAAGATAATTTAAGAATATTAGCGATGTTGTATTTGATTGGCTCATTAATAGGGGTTACAATGCAAATTATAAACGCACTTTTATAAAATACTGTCTATTTATTTAGATGGTATTTTTTGTTATAATAAAAAAGGAGATGATAAAGATGAAAAAGCCTCTTGTTTTATGTATATTAGATGGGTGCGGAATTAGAGAAGAAAAGGATGGGAATGCTTTTAAAAATGCTAATAAACCTACCTTTGATTATTTATGGAATAATTATCCTCATAGTTTATTAAAAGCTAGTGGAAATGAGGTAGGGCTTCCTTATGGTCAAATGGGAAATAGTGAAGTAGGTCACATGAACATTGGAGCAGGTAGAATAGTTTATCAACCATTAGAAATTATAAATAAAAGTATTGAGAACAAAAGTTTTTTTCAAAACAAAGAAATATTAAAAGTTATAAAACACGTTAAAGATAATAATTCTAAATTACATATAATGGGCTTATTAAGTGACGGAGGGGTTCATTCTCATATAAATCATTTGATGGCTTTAATTGATATGATAAAACAAAATAATGTTAGTAACATATGCTATCATTTGTTTTTAGATGGTAGGGATGTTAATCCTAAAAGTGCTTTAACATATATTAAGATGCTGGAAAATAAGATAAATGAGATGGGATTTGGAAAAATAATAACTTTATCTGGTAGATATTATGCTATGGATCGTGATAATAATTATGATAGGGTAAAAAAAGCATATGATGCTATATGTTATGGCTGTGGAGAAAAATATAATAATGTAGTAGATTGTATTAATGAAAATTATAAAAAAAATATTACTGATGAATTTATTGTTCCTTCAATAATAAACGAAGGAAAACTTGAGGATAATGATGGAATTATAACTTTTAATTTTAGACCTGATCGTTTAAGAGAATTATTTACCGCTATAACTAATCCAAATGCAAGTAAAATAAAAATAAAAAAATTAAAAAACATTAAAACAGTAACAATGTTTCCAGTAGTAAATTCTGTTTTATGTCCAAGTGCTTTTAATCATCAAAACTTATCTGAAACGTTGGGTATATATTTGTTTGAAAAAAATTTAAAACAACTAAGAATCGCTGAAACCGAAAAATATGCTCATGTGACTTATTTTTTTGATGGCGGTATAGAACAGAATTTGGATGGAATGGAAAAAATTTTAATACCATCTGCTAAGGTTGCAACTTATGATATGAAACCAGAAATGAGTGCTAAAGAAATAACTGATACGTTAATTAAAGAACTTAATAAGGATGTTTTTGATGTTGTAATTTTAAATTATGCAAATGGAGATATGGTTGGACATACTGGTAATTACACGGCCGCTTTAAAAGCAGTAGAGTTTTTAGATGTTTGTTTAAAAAGACTTTATGATAAAATAAAAGAAAAACAAGGAACTTTGATAATAACGGCAGACCATGGCAACTGTGATATAATGTGGGATAAAAATCATAATAAAGTAACAAGTCATACAACGTCCTTAGTTCCTTTAATAATTACAAAAAAGAACATAACGTTGAATGATGGTAAATTATCAGATATAGCTCCTACGATGATAGAATTATTAGGCCTTTTAAAGCCAAAAGAAATGACCGGGCATAGTTTGATTAAGAAGAAAAATAAATAGAACTATAAAAAATATTTAATATGTAAAATTTTGTAAAAAAAGTTGTAAAAAATAAAAAAACTATTGCTTTTTCTTAAAAATATAGTATCATTAAAAGTGGAAGTACAAGTATTTACTTCCCTTATTGTTAAGGTCGTGCGTACCCACTCACGACTTTTTTATTTATAATGAGTTATAAGAAAAAGAAGATTATAGGTAATCTTTATTTTTTTTGAATAAAAAGAAAATATTTACATAAAATAAAATAGAATTAAAAAAATTAGCACTCTATATTGACAAGTGCTAAAAATAGTGGTATAACTTTATTGAAAGGAAGATGAGAAATATGAGTTTAATACCAAGAAACTATTTCGGCGATATTTTTGATGACTTTATGCCTATGCCAAAAGAGGAAAAAATGAAATGTGATATCTACGAAAAGGATGGAGATTATCATATTGAAATGGATGTTCCGGGATTTAACAAGAATGAAATAAAAATAGAAGCAAATAAGGATTACCTAACGATAACCGCTGAAAAATCTAATGAAAAAAGTGAAGATGATGAAGCTAAAAATTATATTCATCGCGAAAGAACATATGGTAAATATCAAAGGTCATTTTATTTGCAAGACTTAGATTCTGAAAAAATAGATGCTGAATTTAATAATGGTGTATTAAAAATTATTGTTCCTAAGAAAGAAGAACAAGAAAATAAAAAATATATTGAAATAAAATAAATAAAAAACGGTTTAACCGTTTTTTTGTTTTATTATTTTATTTATATTAGAATATAAGATCATATAGTATTACATAGTAAAAACATAAATAGAAAAATTGTGATTTTGATTGGAAAAGAATTAATAGTTTAAAATCTTTATATTGAAGGAAAAATTCGTAATTATATATTAAAATAAAATATAGAATATAATTTAAACAAAGTTATAAAAAAAATATAAAAGGAACGTTATCCTCTTTTATTTTTTTAAATTGTTATGATATAATTATTTATAAGATAGAAAAAGGGGATAAGTTATGACGGAGTTAGAAATACTAGATGGTTATTTTAGAGCAGCTAATTATTTATCTGTAGGGCAACTTTATTTACGGGATAATCCGTTATTAAAAAGGCCACTAAAAAAAGAAGATATTAAAAAGAAAATAGTTGGGCACTGGGGAACCGTTCCAGGACAAAATTTTATATATACGCATCTAAATAGGGTAATTAATAAGTATGATTTAGATATGATTTTTATATCTGGTCCGGGTCATGGTGGTAACTTTATGATTTCTAATACGTATTTAGAAGGAAGTTACACTGAAAAATATCCAAATATAACTCAAGATGAGGCGGGACTAAAAAAATTATTTAAACAGTTTTCTTTTCCAGGCGGAGTGCCTTCTCATGTTGCTCCGGAAACTCCAGGTTCAATCCACGAAGGAGGAGAATTAGGCTATAGTCTTTCGCATGCTTTTGGAGCAGTTCTTGATAATCCTAATTTAATTGCAGCCTGTGTAGTAGGAGATGGCGAAGCGGAAACTGGACCACTTGCAACCAGCTGGCATGGAATTAAGTTTTTAAATAAAAAAACCGATGGGGTAGTTTTACCAATATTACATTTAAATGGTTATAAGATAAGTAACCCAACCATTTTTTCTAGAATGACTAATGAAGAATTGGCAAGCTTTTTCTACGGACTTGGTTATAAGCCTTATTTAGTAGAGGGTTCCGATGAGATTTTAATGCATAAAAAAATGATGGTTACCATGGATTGTGTTATTGAAGATATTAAAAGCATAAAACAATCACTTGAAGAAAAGAAAGTATACTGGCCTATGATAATTCTTAAAACTCCTAAAGGTTGGACTGGGCCTAAATTAGTTGATGGAAATAATATTGAAGGCTCATTTAGATCACATCAAGTACCTATTACTATGGAAAAAGAAGATCATTTAAAATTATTGGAAGATTGGCTTAGAAGCTATAGACCAGAAGAGTTATTTGATAATGATGGCAAGTTAATAGAAGAATTAAAATCAATTTGTCCTAAAGGTAAAAAACGAATGGGATCAAGTTTATATACTAATGGAGGTTATTTAAGAAAAGATCTTATAATTCCAGATTTTACCAATTATGGAGTTGAGGTTGGAACCCCAGGTTGCGTTAAAAAACAAGATATGCTTGTTTTAAGTAGTTTTGTAAGAGATATATTTAAACTAAATGAAGAAAATAAAAACTTTAGAATATTTGGACCTGATGAAACAATGTCAAATCGGTTATATGATGTGTTTGAAGTTACCAAAAGAGATTGGCAGCTAGATATAAAAGAAAATGATGAATACCTTTCTAAAGATGGAAGAATAATGGATTCAATGCTTTCTGAACATATGTGTGAAGGAATGCTTGAAGGTTATTTATTAACAGGCAGACATGGTTTTTTTGCTAGCTATGAAGCTTTTATTAGAATCGTTGATTCAATGGCAGCTCAACATGCAAAATGGCTTAAGGTATGTAATGAAATTTCTTGGAGAAAACCTATTTCCTCTCTTAATTTTCTTTTAGCATCAAACGTATGGCAACAAGATCATAATGGTTTTACCCATCAGGATCCAGGATTTTTGGACCATATAGCCAATAAGAAAGTTGATGTTGTAAGAATGTATTTACCTCCTGATGCTAATTGTCTTCTTTCTTGTATGGACCATTGTTTAAAAAGCAAAAATTATGTCAATGTAATTATCGCTTCAAAACATCCTTCTTATCAGTGGCTTAACATAGAAGAAGCTACTAAACATTGTTCTGATGGTATTGGTATATGGGATTTTGTAGCTAACGATGATAATCCTGATATAATAATGGCCGCAGCGGGTGATACACCAACGCTTGAGGCAATTGCAGCAACTAAATTATTAAAAGAATTTTTACCTAGTTTAAAAATAAGATTTATAAACGTAGTTGATTTAATGAAACTTGATTCTGGTTCAAAGCATCCACATGCTTTAAGTGATGATGAGTACGATAAATTATTTACCATAAATAAACCAATTATTTTTGCATATCATGGGTATCCAACTCTTATTCATGAACTAACGTATTTTAGACATAATCATAACATTAACGTACATGGTTATATTGAAGAAGGAACTATAACTACTCCTTTTGACATGAGGGTAAAAAATAAAATTGACCGTTTTAATTTAGTAATTGATGCAGTTAATAATTTAAATTTAGGTCAAGATGGTAAGCGAATAATAGACGTAATGGAAGATAAATTAAAACAACATTCAAGATATATAGTTGAAGAAGGCGAAGACCTAGAGGAAATAAAAAATTGGAAATTTTAAGGGAAAAGAAGGTGCTTAATATGAAAAATATTAAAAAAACTATTATGAGAATTGGTTTAATAATGCTAGTAGTTGTGTTATCAGGATGTACAAGAAAGCAAACACTTACGTGTACAATGGATAAAAATCAATCAGGAATCGATATGGTTACTAAGATTGAAACAATTTTTAAAGATGATGAAATTGTAAATCTTAATTTATATGTTGATGCAAAGTTAGATGAGTCACTTTCTAATTATGTGACAATTTTTGAAAGCATGTTAAAGTCTCGATACGAAAAATATAAAAAAGAAGGTACCGTTGTTGATGTTACAAAAAATGGTAATACTGTAAAAGCTAATTTATCATTTGATTTAAACAAAATGAAAAAAGAGGATAAAAAACAATTAGATATTATTGATACTAAAAGTAATAAAGATTCTACTCAAAAACAGTTAGAAAAACAGGGATATACTTGTAAATAGTATATCCTTTTTTAAACACTAAAATGGTTTTAAGTCATACAATATTGTGGAGGCTTTACAATGGGAAAATATACTTATGGTAAGGACACTTATGTGTATGACAATAATTTAGGAGAAAAAATTTCTTTATATACCCCAATAGCTCCACCGCAACATCAAAATGGTGTGGTAGGAATTGAATCAATAATGTCACCAAGACCTATTTATGATGATCCTTGCTATAAAGCAAGTGGAAAATTAAAGGATAAAGTAATAATACTAACAGGTGGTGATTCGGGTCTTGGAAGGGCAGCGGCAGTTGCTTTTGCCAAAGAAGGTGCTAATTTAGTTATCCCTTATTTTAACGAACATGAAGACGCTTTAGAAACTAAAAAGGTAGTAGAAGGCTACGGCGCTAAATGTCTGTTATTAAGTGGTGATTTAAGTAAGAAGGAATTTTGCAAGGAAGTAGTTAGAAAAACGCTAGATAAATATGGTAAAATAGACGTCCTTGTTAATAACGCTGGAGTTCAGTATCAAGCTGATAAGTTAGAAGATATTACGGATGAACAGTTCGATTGGACGATGAAGGTAAACGTATATGGGATGTTTTACTTAACCCGTGAGTGTTTGCCTTATCTTCATTCTGGTAGCTCAATAATTAACTTAACTTCTATTACCACTTTTAAAGGAGAACCACAACTAATTGATTACGTAACAACTAAGGGTGCAATAGTAGGTTTTACTAGGTCTTTAGCAAGAAACTTAGCGTTAAAAAACATAAGGGTAAATGCGATAGCACCAGGATTTTTTTGGACACCCCTTCAACCTAACTGCTGGGTAAAAGATAAAATACCAACTCTAGGAGCAGACGCGGCGGTAGGACACGGTGCCATGCCTTATGAGCTTGCGGCAACGTACGTATTTTTAGCAAGTGATGATTCATCATATATGACCGGACAAATAATGCACGTTAACGGCGGAGAAGTAATGGGCTAATAAAAGATCGTTTTTTTAAACGGTCTTTTATTGTTTATGTTATAATATTTTTTAGAAAGGAAAGAATTTTATGAGTAAAACAGTATTAGTAACAGGAGCATCAAGGGGAATAGGAAGAGCAACCATAATAGAGTTTGCAAAAAATGGTTATAACGTTGTTATAAATTATTTGTCAAGTAAAAAAGATGCTATAAACTTAAAAAATACTGTGGAAAATTTGTATGATGTAAATGCGTTAGCTATAAAAGCTGATATTACCAAACAAGATGAAGTAAAAAATATGTTTAAAGAAATAATAAATAAGTTTGGTAAAATAAATGTTCTTATAAACAATGCTGCATATGAAAACGATAATAGTTATTTAGAAAAAACAAAAAAGGAGTTTATGAGGGTTTTAGAAGTTAATGTATGGGGAACTTTTTATGTTACAAAATGTTTTTCTAAATATATGGATGATGGAATTGTTATAAATATTTCTTCATTAGATGCAACTGAAACTTATAATCCATTAAGTATGGATTATTGTGCTTCTAAAGCAGCGGTAAATTCTCTTTGCCAAACATTTTCTTTAGCATGCCCAAATATAAAATATGTTTCGTTAATGCTTCCTTGGGTTAATACGGAAGATGTTAAGCAAATGTTTCCAGAATATTTAAAAAACGAATTAAAACGCACAGGACAAGAAAGGTTATTAGAACCAGAAGAAGTTGCTAGTAAAATATATAAATTTGTAAATGATAAAAAGGTAATAAGTGGTAGCATAATTAAATATGATTTCTAATTATATAGGAGGTAGAATATGAATAAAAAATATGATATAAATTGTTTGCCAGACTTTTTTTCTGTAATAGATAAAAAACAAATAGATTACGCTTTTAGTGGTATGGAAAATAAAAAGTGTTTTGTATTTTTTGATAATGGATTTACTTCAACATACGTTGAAACAAACAAAAAGTATATATGGGATGGATTTTTGCTTTTTGTTGATAAAAATATTGATATAGAAGATATCAAAAAAGGTATAAATTTGCATGATGCACGAATAATGGCATTACAAAGAACAAGTTATTTTGATAAAGCTAATACAAGTAATGTAAAAGAATATATTTTAAAACAACTTCAAGATAATAATATAAAATATTTTATTATGCCAGATAAAAATGAAGTTTCTGGTTATCCTTCAAAAGGTGATATGTGGTCAACTAGGGATGAGACGGTATTAAATGATGCTATTGATTGCATACAATATGGCACTGCCACCTTTTATCCTCTTTCTGAATTTAATTTCAAAATTGAATTTTCTGAAACAAAAATACCAAATTTTGATTACGTACATAAAGGGAGCATTGTATTAGAAAATGAGAAACAAGCTATTTTAATAGAAATATTAGATAATAATGTATTATCAGATTATATTAATAGTTTTTCCTCTCGTAGTGTTAGTGTAGAAAATCTTAGATATAAGAAGTAGATTTAAAATATATTCTTGCGCACTAAATAGTAAAATCTAATATACGTCGAAATATGTCGAATAAAAAATGTAAAAAAAGGGTTTTCATTCAAACAAATGTATTGTAGTATATAATTGTTAAACGGCAAGGAGGCTACTATGAAAGAAGAAAAATTAAAAACCATAACAAAATTATTTGAAGGTAATGAAATAAGAAGCATTTGGGATAGTAAAAAGGAAGATTACTATTTTAGTGTTGTTGATGTAATAAGTGTGTTAACAGAAAGTAAAATACCAAAAAGATATTGGACTGATTTAAAAAGAAAGCTAATTGAAGAAGGCAGCCAGTTGTACGAAAAAATCGTACAACTGAAATTAAAATCTTTGAAGGACGGAAAATATTATTTGACTGATGTGCTTGCAACAGAAGGTATATTTAGACTTATAGAATCTGTTCCTAAAACCATTTAAGTATAAAATAACATTTTAGTTTTTGTAAATATGATTGTAAAATTAGAAAAGGAGATTAAAACAGTGTTAGAACTAAAAGTAGATAATCAAATTATTAATTACACTAAAATAAATAATGAAGATTATATTTCTATTACAGATATGATTAAATCAAAAGATGGAGAATTTTTTATATCTGATTGGCTTAGAAATAGAAATACTATTGAATTTTTAGGAATTTGGGAAGAACTTCATAATCCTAAATTTAATTATGGCGAATTCGCCATAATTAAAAGTAAGGCGGGTTTAAATAGTTATAAGATTAGTGTTAAAGAGTGGGTCAATAAGACAAATGCTATTGGTATAACATCAAAAGCGGGAAGATATGGTGGAACATATGCTCATAAAGATATTGCTTTTGAATTTGGTATGTGGATTAGTCCAAAATTTAAATTGTTGTTAATTAAAGAGTTTGAAAGATTAAAACAAGAAGAACAAAAACAATTAGGATGGAGTGCTAAAAGAGAACTATCTAAAATTAATTATAAAATTCATACGGAGGCAATTAAAAATAATTTAATACCTAAGAAATTAAGTAATGAACAAATAAACTTTGTTTATGCAGAAGAAGCAGATGTATTAAATATGGCTTTGTTTGGAATTACGGCAAAGGAATGGAGAAAACAAAATCCAAATTTAAATGGTAATATAAGAGATTATGCTTCTATTGATGAACTTATATGTTTAGCAAATTTAGAAAATTTAAATTCGGTATTTATTAGTGATGGATTAACTCAGGCTAAGAGACTGGAAAGGTTAAATAAAATTGCTATTTCAGAAATAAAGATATTATCGGAAAGTAATATGAAATATTTAAATAATAATGACGAAAAAACAAAAAATATTATTTGTAATTAAAGAAAGTTTTTAATAAGGCGATTTAACTAATGAAATATATGGGATATGATTTGAGATGAAAGTATAAAGACGTAGCAAAAAGTGAGGTAGTAACATGTATGATATTTTTAAAACATTAAAAAGTAAATATATGAATTACGATATCGTCTATGATAAAAAATTTAATTTTATAACTATTAAAAAAGATAATATGAAAATAGAGTGTGATGATAGTATTTTATATCTTTATGTAAAGAATAAAGATATAACTCATGTACATTTAGATGATAAAGAAACTAAAGATATATATCAAACAATTATTTATTTTATAAATAATTATAATAAAATAATAAGAAATCAAATAATTATTGATGTTGTATCTGTAATTGGGACAATTATAATAGTAGCTTTAATAATTTTTTTAATAGAATTTATAAAATAAATGTTAAATAGGAGGCAGTTATGTACAAAGAATTCGAAATAAGTGATAAGGCTAAGGATTTAGTTTTAAAAGCAGAAGAAAGTTTAAAAGACGAGTTTAAAAAAATTGATGAAGCATGTGATATAAATAGTTTAAAGGTGCTTAATGCTTTTCATAATAATAATATTTCAGAAGCACACTTTAATAGTACGACGGGTTATGGTTATGATGACATAGGTCGCACCGCAATAGAAAACGTATTTAAGGAAGTTTTAGGGGCTGAAGACGCACTTGTAAGAAGTCAGTTTATATCAGGTTCTCATGCTTTATGCGTTGCTTTATTTTCATACTTAAGGCCAGGTGACTTAATGCTTAGCATAACGGGGACCCCTTATGATACACTTCATGAGGTAATTGGTATAAAGGAAAATAAAAGTTCTTTAAAATCATTTGGGATTTTGTATGACCAAATTGAATTAGTAAGTGATGATTTTGATTATGAAAAGATAAAACATTACTTAACAAGTAAAAAAGTTAAACTAATTGAAATTCAAAGAAGTAAAGGTTATTCAACTAGAAAAAGTATTACCATTGATAAGTTAGAAAAAGTTATTAATGAAATAAGAAAAGTAGATAAAGATGTTATTATAATGGTTGATAATTGTTACTGTGAGTTTGTTGAGGAAAAATCTCCTTGCATGGTAGGAGCAGACGTAGTAGTAGGCTCATTAATTAAAAATTTAGGTGGTGGTATTGCTCCTAATGGTGCTTATATTGTTGGTAAAAAAGAATTAATTACTTTAGCAGGTGAAAGACTAACCTTACCTGGAGAGGGTAAAGAAGTTGGTCCAACCCTTGGAATAAATAAGCAGATTCTTCAAGGCATTTTTATGGCTCCTAGCGTTGTTTCATCGTCTTTAAAAACGGCTATTTTAACAAGTAAAGTTTTAGAAGATTTAGGATATAAAGTTGAACCTAAATATAATGAAAAAAGGGCTGATATTGTTCAAAACATTATTTTTGGTAACGAGGATGATTTGGTTCGTTACTGCGGTGGAATACAATCCGCTTCACCAATTGACTCATTTTCAAAACCCGTTCCATGGGATATGCCAGGATATGATGATAAAGTGGTTATGGCTGCTGGTACGTTTACACAAGGTTCTTCTATTGAACTTTCATGTGATGGACCGATAAGACCTCCTTTTATAGCTTATCAACAAGGAGGATTAACCTATTCATATGGAAAATTAGCGGTTATGAAAGCGGTTAGTATGTTATTAGATAACGACAAATAATGTCGTTATTTTATTTATACTTTTACTTTAACGTGTTATAATAAATAAGAGGGTGTGAAAATGAGAAACAAGCAATTATTAATTATCTTATTTTTTTCAATTTTATTACTTGGAATATTAGTATACGTAAATTATTTTGATAGACAAATATATTTTAAAAATTTTAAATCATATGATAAAGTAGAAATATTTAGTGATTATAAAGAAGATAACAAAGTAATTGCGTGTTACGGTAACAACCTTAACTGTAGTAGAATTAAATATAAAATTCAAGGAAGAGTAAATACCAAGAAATTGGGAGTTTATACCCTTACTTATTCTGCTAAAAAAAATAAAAAAATCGCAAGAATAAAGAAGAAAGTAGAAGTTGTAGATACTACTTCACCAGAATTAAATATAAGTGGTACTTTTGATAACGTTTGTCCTAATGGAAAAACAAATGGTGTTACTTACGAATCTATTGATAATTATGATGGAGATATAACTAGTAATATAAAATATAAAATAAAAAATAATAAAATAATATATAAGGTAACAGATTCATCTGGTAATAGCACAAAAAAGGAGTTTGATGTAATTATTAAAGATGAAGAAAAACCAACGTTAATTTTGAATGAAGAAAGTACGTTATATATTTCTGAAGGTAGTAATTATAATGAACCAGGTTATGTTGCAATTGATAATTGTGATGGAAATATAACTGAACAGGTTATTGTAACTGGTAAAGTGGACACTAGTAAAAAGGGAACGTATGAATTAACATATAGTGTAAAAGATTCACTTGGAAATGAAACTGTTGTAAAAAGAATAGTTAAAGTTTTTCCTAAAAATAATTATAAACCAGGAATTATAAGTGAAAAAACAATTTATTTAACTTTTGATGATGGACCAGGAGCTCACACCGCAAGATTACTTGATATATTAAAAAAATATGATGCTAAAGCTACGTTTTTTGTAACAGGCTATAATGATAAGTATAATGAATTGTTAACTAGGGAAGATAACGAAGGTCATACCGTAGGTCTTCATAGTTATACTCATAACTATGCAAATATATACTCAAGTATTGATGCGTACATGGAGGATTTATTAAAAATACAATCTAAGGTTAGACAATATACCAAAAAAGATTCTTGGATAATTAGATTTCCAGGAGGAAGTTCTAATACTGTTAGTAGAAAATATAGAATGGGAATAATGGGAGAGTTAACTCAAAAAGTTGAAGAAATAGGCTTTAGATACTTTGATTGGACAATTGCGTCTGGAGATGCTGGAAGTACTAAGGATTCGAATAAAATAATTGAAAATGTTACTGCAGGAATAAAAGAAAATGAAGTTAATGTTGTTTTAATGCATGATATAAAATCTTATACGGTTGACGCGGTTGAAAAGATAATAGAATTTGGACTAGCAAATGGTTATACTTTTGCACCAATTACCATGGATAGTCCGATTGTACACCAAAGGGTAAATAATTAATAAAACACAAAAATAAATGTGTTTTTTTCTTTGGCTTAATAATTATTCACGTTCAAATTTTTTTCATTTAATATTAAGGGGGATTAATATTATGGAAAAAAAGGGAATTGATATAAGTCATCACCAAGGTGATATAGATTTCGAAAAGTTAAAAGGAAATATAGATTTTGCTATGGTAAGAACAAGTTATGGTTCTTTTTATGAGGATAGAAAATATAAACAAAATATTCAAGGTTTACAAAGGGTTGGTATTCCTTATGGTTTGTACCATTTTTCATATGCTACAAACGTTTCTGATGCAAAAAAAGAAGCAAAAGGATTTATTAATTTAATTAAAAATTATAATCCTACGTATCCAGTAGTAATAGATATAGAATCATCTGATAGGACAAATAACGTTAGTAAAGATACACTTATAAATATTGTTAAAACTATTTGTAATGAGATAGAAGAAGCAGGTTACTATGTAATGATATACGCAAATTTAGACTATTTAAATAATAAATTAAATGAAAGTTCTCTAGATAAATATGATAAATGGTTAGCACAGTGGAGTAATAAACCAACTTATAATAAAACCTTTGGAATGTGGCAATATTCTTCTAAAGGAAGCATTCCAGGAATAAAAGGTAATGTAGATTTAAATATAGCTTATAAAGATTACCCATCTATAATAAAAGAAAAAAAATTAAATAATTATAATAATAATGTAGATAATAATAATGATAATAATGAAGAAAATAATACTAACATTATTAATTACGTAGTAAAAAAAGGTGATACTTTAATTAAAATAGCAACAAAATATAAAACAACTTATCAAGTATTAGAAAGTTATAATAACATATTAAATCCAAACAAAATATACCCAGGTCAAATAATAAAAATACCATGGAATTTAGAAATAAAGCCTACTTCTTACGTAGTAAAAAAAGGAGACAGCTTAAGTAGCATAGCTAAAAAATATGGAGTAAATTGGAAAACTCTATATGAAAAAAATAAATCTGTAATAGGTAAAAATCCAAATGTTATAAAACCAGGTCAAGTATTAAATATTTAAAGATTAATGTTTTTTGTTAATATTTTTTATGAAAATAATAATTATGTATAATACTTTACGTTAGAAATAATAAAAAAAGTTATTTTGTTGACTATAATTTTAAAAAAGTGGTATTATAATTCTAGAAAATAAAGGAAGGAGTTTAGTAATGAAAAAACAAAATATTGCAATAATAGCAGTAGTAGCATTTGTGCTAGCAATATCAGTAGGTTATGCATTATTCTCAGAAACTTTGCAAATTAACGGAACCGCAACAGCCAAAGGAAATTTTGATGTGCAATTTACTAGTGCAACTCAGGGAGATAGTAAAGGCTATACAAAACAAAAGGAGCCAGAACATGAGCTTGCTAAAATAGAAGATGGAGGTAAAACTTTAACTATTACTGTTAATAAGCTTGATTATCCAGGAGCGTATGTAAATATTCCAATAACGGTAACAAATCAGGGAACTATTTCTGCTGTTTTAAAGTCTGTAGAACAAACCTCTGCTGAAGAAATTCAAGATCCAATTAAAATTACTTATACTGGTTTAACTGAAAACCAAGGAGAAGAAAAAACTATTGCATCAGGTGCAACTCATACTTTTAACGTAAAGGTTGAATGGGATCCTGAAGATAATGATAAAAGTAACAAAAGAGATGTGACTACACAATTTAAAGTAACATTAAATTATGAACAAGCAGTTAACCAAAATTAATAAATAACAAGCAAAGCTTTAATTAGCTTTGTTTTTTTAATTTCTTAAAGTTGACTTAAAAATTAAAAAAGTGGTATTATATTTATACATAATAAAGGAATGTCATATATGAAAAAACATAAATCAATTTTAATCGGGTTTCTAGGATTTTTATTTTCCATGACGGTTGGGTATGCATTATTTAGTCAAACTGTAACTATTAACGGGACTGCAACAGCAAGAGGTAGTTTTGATATAGAATTTACTGAAGCTAAAATTGTTGATCAAGTTGGTTCAACTAATTCTTCTGCTATTATAAGTGATGATAAAAATAGCTTAAATATTTCTATTCCTAAGTTAGAGTATCCCGGAGCTTATGTTGTTGTAGCTGTTACAATTACTAATAAGGGATCAATTCCTGCTTTTTTGGAAAGTATAGAAGAAAAGGGATTAAATTCTGATGAATCTATTAAGGTTTCTTATACGAATCTTAGTGAATTAAAAAATGTTGTATTTAATCAAAATGATACTCAGACTTTTAATGTTAAGGTTATATGGGACGATAAATCTAATAAGTCATCTAGTGATGTTAATTTTACTATTAAATTAAATTATAAACAAATTATGAATTAGTTATATCAAAAAAGGTATAAAGGAAGGTGTGTTATGCAACATGTTAAAAATAAAAAAAGATTATTTACTATTAGCTGTATAATTTTTATATATGTTTTAGCTATGAGTATAGGGTATGCTTTTTTTAGTGAGTCTTTAACCATTAATGGTGTTGCTAGCACAGTTGATTATTATGAAGGAGAAAAATTACCTGTTACGGCAGTTATAAGAGATACTGAAAATAATAGATACTATACGTCTGATACTGAAAAAAATCATTTGGTTTTTAATTTTGAATCTTGGGAGAATGATACTTATACTTTAAAGATAAAAAAAGAAGTTGGTATTGTAATAGGAGAAAAAACTATAACTTATGTTATATCATTTATAAATCCAACAACAACAACTTTTACTAATGGTACAATTAGTACGGAAATTACTAAAAATACTAATGGCCATATAAAAAATTTAAGTGGAACTTTATCAAAAGAAGAAGTATCTCCTGGTGAACAAGTGGATGTTTCATTCACTATAAAGTCTAATTTTTTAACTAATTATGGAGAGGATTCTGCTAAAGCAACTATTACATATACTTATCAAAATAAACCTAGATATCTTTACTTTATAGTTGATTATATAAATTAGTAAATTGTCTAGATAATAGTCTAATAAAAAAATTATATTTGAAAAATTACTTATTATAAATTTATTTAATTGATTAGACTAAATTAGGAGGGCAAATGAAAAAGAGTATTAAATTATTAATCTTAGCATTAATTATTTTATCTTCAATAATACTTGAGGTTACTAAAGTATCTTTAATACTAGGTTCTTCGTATGCTTATGTTGTAAAACCTATGATTTGGATTTTCATAGGTATTATTAGTTTTGTTTTCTTTAAAAATGATAAATTAATTAATAATAAGTATAAAAAAGATGTTTTCTTTATTGTTAGTGTTACGACTCTTTTATATTTTCTTTTATATTTTTTCTTAGGCTACATTAAGGGTTTTGCAAATAATCCGTATGACACATCATTTAAGGGTATAATTACTAATTTATGGGTACTTTTACCTATGTTAATAGTTAAAGAATATGTTAGATATTATATGATTAATAATTGTAATCAGAAAAAAGTTTTATTAAATGCTTTTCTTATATCTTTTTTATTTACGTTAGTTGAGTTAAATATTTATAAATTTGATGCTTATTTTTCAACATCACTTGCCACTTTAGAATTTGTTATGCAAACGTTTATCCCTAGCTTAATAACAAATTTGTATTTAACATATGTATGTTATTTTGCAGGATATCAAACTTCTATATTTTATATTTTGATTCCTCAATTAATCATATATGTTTTACCAATTCTACCTGATATAGATTGGGCTACACTTTCTATTATAAACTCTGCTACTCCATTTTTTTCCTATATATATATAAATTATTATATTAATAAAATGGATAAAACCTTGAATAGAAAAGAAGTAAAAACTGTTGATTTTAAAGGTTGGCTTAGTATGATTGCAATTGTTATTTTAATGGTTTGTTTTGGATTAGGGGTATTTTCTTATAAGCCTTTAGTAATTGCAAGTAATAGTATGGCGCCTAAAATTCTTAAAGGCGATATAGTTATAATAAAAGACGTAGACGTTGGAAATGTTAAAAAATGTGATGTAATAAGATATAAAATGGAAGGCTATTATGTAGTTCATAGGGTTGTTATGATATCTGAAAATAATGATGGTGAAAAAGTCTTTATAACTAAAGGTGATAATAATGATAATATAGATTTGTATCCAGTAAAACAATCACAATATGCTGGAATTGTTAAATTCGATATTCCGTATTTAGGTTATCCGACATTAATTCTTAATAAACTTTTACATACTAATGTTGAAGATAAAGTTAGTGTTGATAAAGGAAGGATAGAATAGTATTATTTGTCGTAATTTTACTAGTAGGAATTTATAATAGAGTTTTGGGTTGTAAATTAATTTACTAGGTGTTATACTTTAATATGATAGGGGTGTCTCATGAAAAAGCAAAGTTTATTTATTGTTTTAATAGTGCTATGCATTATAACTATGGCAGTGGGATATTCTATTTTTAGGACAAATATTGAAGTAAGTGGTAAAACAGCAGAAGCGAAGGATCTTGAAGTTATTTTTACAAACGTTGGAGAAATAAAACAAGAGGGTTGTACTTATGCAAAAGCTATAATATCTGAAAATAAGAAAAAAATTACTATAAGTGTTGAAATTTCTAACCAAAAAGGTTCTTTTGCAAATTTTCCAATTACTTTAAAAAACGTAGGATTAATACCTGCTAAACTTAGATCAATAAGACAAATTGGAACAAGTAATTTTCCTTTAGAAGTTAGATATACTGGAATTGGTGTTACTGATTTAGTATTAAATCCTGGGGATGAGCAAGAATTTAATGTTATAGTTTCTTTAAATGATAATACAATCCCTGATAAGGATTCTTATAAATTTTATATAGATTTTGATTATATACAAGGTTAAGGAGGTATTATAATGAATAAACTAAAGTTAAATGATAAACTAAAGTTAAATAAAATAGACCCCAAAAAAGTAATTATATCTTGTCTTTTAGTTATTGCATTGGTTATTCAGTTTGCTTTTTTAAGCTATTTGTTTAAAGCACTTATTCCAAACGAAAATAAAAAAGAAGAAAATGTAATAATGAGTTATAATCAAGGTGGGAATTTTGATTATAAGGTATTTTTAATACCTAATGAGTTTATTAAAGAACAGTATTTGGGACCTAATGAGGCTTATATATTAAATTTAATTGATCATATTCAGATAAATTCGTTATATAATTTTTCTGCTACTGAAAAAACTAGCGTGACTGGAACTAATAAAGTTACTGCAAAATTAGTTGTATATTATAGGGAATCTAGCGATAAGACTGCTAATCCAGAAATTTTGAAAAAAGAAGACGTATTAGAGGAAAAAGTTGTTAATTTTAATGATAAGACTTATAGTACTATTAGTACGTATGATATATATTTAACAGAATATTTAAAGACTTTAAAAGAGTTTCAAAGCCAAGTTAAAATATCAGTTGAGGGTTATTTAGAAATTAATTCCGAAACTAAATTTAATGGTTTAGTTGGAGGAGCAGCATATAATGATAAATATACAAATACTTTAAAAATACCACTTAGTTCATCTGTTATTAAAATTGAAAATTCAAGATCAAATCAAAAAACTAATAAAGTATATGAAGGAGATCTTGTAAAAACAAATAAAACAGTAATGAGTTTTATAGTAATAGCAAACATAATAGTATTTATTATTATTTGCGTTCTACTAAAAAAATTATTTATGTTTACTAACAAATCAGAGTATGATAGATTCTTAGAGAAAATACTTAAAAATTATGATGATATTATAGTTAATACTTCTTCTATTATAGAAGTAGAAAAATACAAATTAGTAGAAATAAATGAGTTTAAGGAGATTCTTAACTTATCAAGAGAGCTTTTATTACCAATTATGAATTATGAAATAGAAAAAGGAAGGGAAACTTGGTTTTACGTTATAAAAGATGATATTTTATATAGGTTTATAATTTCAGAAGACACAATAAAGGCAACAAAAAAACATGAAGAATAAAAGAAGAAAATTAATTTTTTCTTCTTTTTGTTTAAATAGTAATTAAAAAGATCGATTATGGTAAGTAATATAAATCTTATTAATGTTATAAAATTCTTGTTTTTGTTAAAAAAAAGTATTATAATTAAATAGCAAATTGCCCTGTAGCCAAGTGGTAAGGCATCGGACTCTGACCCCGACATGCACTGGTTCGAATCCAGTCAGGGCAACCAATAATAATATGGCTCGTTGGTGAAGGGGTTTAACACATCGCCCTCTCAAGGCGACATTCACGAGTTCAAATCTCGTACGAGTCACCAATTTGATAATAACTAGATTAAGAGTCTAGTTTTATTTTTATAGTGGAGGTATTATGATAAGTTTTGAAAATTTTGCTAAATTAGACATAAGGGTTGGTACAATAATTGATGCATGTGTGTTTGATAAAGCAATTAAACCAGCTTATAAACTTAAAATTGATTTTGGTAATAAAATAGGTATTAAGTATTCTTCTGCCCAAATTACTGATAAGTATTGTGTTAATGAATTAATTGGAAAGCAAATTGTTGCGGTTGTTAATTTTCCTCCAAAACAAATATCTAATTTTATGTCTGAGGTTTTAGTATTAGGAACTTATAGTGATAATAAGGTAGTTTTAATTAAGCCTGATTTTCCAGTTGAAAATGGAGATAAGATTGGATAGATTTTAGTAATTTAATTTGTTATAATTAAATTGTTAAGAAAGGAATTGATTTTATGACTAACAAAGATTTAGCAAATTTAATATTTCCTGATGTAAATAAAACAATTGAAGATTACGAAAAAATGTATCCTAAAAGAAATTTAAAAGAAGGAGCAGTAGTAACACGTTTTGCACCTAGCCCTACTGGGTTTGTTCATATAGGACATGTTTTTTCATCTTTTGTTGCAAATAAAGTTGCAAAAGATACTAACGGGGTATTTTATTTAAGAATAGAGGATACTGATCAAGAAAGAATTGTAGATGGTGCAATTACCAATATTTTAAAAGATTTAAAAGATTATGATATAACCTTTGATGAGGGTATGATAAGTGAAACTGAGGAAAAAGGTAATTATGGACCATACTTACAAAGTAAAAGAAAGGAAATCTATCATACCTTTATTAAGTATTTTCTTGAAAACGGAATGGCTTATCCTTGCTTTTGTTCTAAAGAAGAGTTAGAAGAAATAAGAAATGCACAAGAAAAAAGAAAAGATAGAATAGGTTATTATGGAAGATATGCAAAATATAGAAGAAATTCTATAGAAGATGCTTATAATAGAATTAAAAATGGTGAAAAATTTGTTATTAGACTAAAATCTCCGGGAGATTTCGCAAAAAAAGTTACTGTTAAGGATTTAGTAAAGGGAAACATTACGTTTCCAGAAAATGATATGGATATTGTTATAATGAAACAAGATGGGCTTCCAACTTATCATTTCGCTCATTTAGTTGATGATTATTTAATGCGTACTACTCACATAATAAGAAGTGATGAGTGGGTATCATCTCTTCCAGTTCATGTACAATTATTTCAAATGTTAGGAGTAAAACCTCCAAAATACGCACATTTATCTCCAATTATGAAGGATGATAATGGTACTAAAAGGAAACTTTCTAAAAGAAAAGATCCAGAATGTGCAATGCATTTTTATCATAAAAAAGGCATTCCAACCGAGGCGGTTAAACTTTATTTAATGACACTTGCTAATACTAATTTTGAACAGTGGATGGATGCTAATAAAGATAAAACTATAGATGATTTTGAGTTTAGTTTTAACAAGATAAGTAAATCAGGTGGTTTATTTGACATGGAAAAACTTAATAATATTTCAAAAAATTATTTATCTAGAATTACAGCTGTAGAGTTTTACGATATGCTATTAAATTACACAAAAGAATATGATGTTGAATTTTTTGAACTTATTAGTAAATATAAAGATTTTACCATTGGACTTTTGAACATAGAAAGACAACAAAAAAAACCTAGAAAAGATTATTCTTCTTTTAGTGAAGTAAGAGAACTTGTATGGTATATGTATGATGAATTATTTGAAAAACATGAGAAAAATTATGAGTTTACAAATATCTCTGATAAAGATGAAATAATTAAAATAATGAAAACTTATGTCGAAAAATATTATGACGAAAAAGATGATCAACAAACTTGGTTTGAAAAGATTAAGGATTTATCAGAAGAGTTTGGTTATTCTAAAGAAGTTAAACAATATAAAGAAAATCCTGATAAATATAAAGGACATGTAGGAGATGTATCAATGGTTATAAGAGTTGCTCTTACTACTAAATCTATGACACCTAATCTTTATGACATAATGAAGTTATTTGGAAAACAAAGAATTATTAGAAGAATAGAAGAATTAAAAAGGAATATCTAATCTTTTTGAAATCATTTAAAAATATAAAAATGATTTTTTGAAAAAAGAAAAAAACTAAAAACGAAAAACAAGAAGATAATTCTTGTTTTTTTGTGAAAATAAGTATATAAAAAAGAATTATTGTAATTTGTAATAGTAAATAATAAGTGATAGTATTTAGTAAAAAGGAGGAATTTTAATGATAAAACAAGAAATAAAAGTAATCCTAATGAAATATGATAGAGCTTTTAAAATTATAATAAGTAATATAACAAAATTAACCTTAAAAAAATTAGAAAGACTAAATTATGAAAATTAAAAAGAAGTATTTATCTTCTTTTTTTTGCAATATTAATGGTGTTTGTTTGGATAAAAATCAAATAAAAATAGTTACTTCTAAAAGAAAAAACATACTAGTTTTAGCGGGAGCTGGTTGTGGTAAAACTCTAACTATTGTATCAAAAATAAAATATTTAATAAAAGTTGTTAATGTTGATCCTAAGGACATAGTTTGTATATCTTTTACTAATGATGCTGTTAATAAATTAAAATCTGATTTAAATGAAAATAAAGTAGATGTTATGACATTTCATAAACTAGCTTTAAAAATACTGGGTAAGAAAAGGGAAGTTTTAACGGAGAATATGTTAATTAATATAATAGAAAATTCATTTTGTAATGATGTTTTATTTGGACTTTATAATATTAATAAAGAAGATATGTATTTGTTGGTACAAACTTTTATTAATTTATTTAAATCTAAAAATTATAAACTAGATAAATTTTATGAATTTATTAATAAGGCAGATTCTAAAGATAAATTATTATTAAAGGAAATAATGAAGTGTTATATATGTTATGAATCTTATTTGAATAAAGAAAATCTAATGGATTTTAATGATATGATAAATTTAGCTACTGAAAAATTAGAAACATCAAGTATTAGATATAAATACATAATAATAGATGAATGGCAGGATACTTCTATATCTAAGTTGAGATTAATAAGAAAATTACAAGAATTATCATATGCAAAAGTTTTTGCAGTAGGTGATGATTTTCAATCTATATATAGATTTACTGGATCAAATATAAATGTAATTACAAGGTTTAGACACTATTTTTTATTTGCAAAAATATTTAAATTAAATATAACTTATAGAAATTCTAAAGAGCTTGTAAAAGTTGCAGGTAAATTTATAATGAAAAATAAATTTCAAGTAAAAAAGAAAATAAAATCCACATTTAATTTAAAAAATCCTATTGAAATAATATATTATAATAATTTACAAAATTCTATTGATAATATATTAAAAAACGAAGATATAGATGATTTGCTTATATTATCAAGAAATAATAAAGATTTAGATACTATAAAAATAAATAAAGATATTTGTTATAGAAAAATGAGTGTTCATAAATCAAAGGGTTTACAATCAAATTATGTATTTGTAATTAATGTAAATAATAATAAAAATGGGTTTCCAAATAAATATACAAATAATAATATATTAAAATATGTTAATAATTATAAAGAATACTACCCTTATGAAGAGGAAAGAAGATTATTTTATGTAGCTCTTACTAGGTGTATTAAGAAGGTATATTTATTTGTTCCTAAAAATAATCCTTCTATTTTTATAAATGAAATCAAAAAATATAAAAATGTAATTAAAAGATAATAAAAATTTAGTTATTTAAAGATATTTGTAATATAAAAATGATATTTAAAGATAATATATTAAAAAAATAAAAAAATATAGCAAAAATTTATTAATAAAATATTGTTTTAGGCCATATTTATGTTATAATTTTGTTAGTATAAATAAGATAGAAAAGGAGTTATTATGAAAAATAAAAAAGTGTTATTTATATCAATTGTAGCAATAATACTAGTGTTAATATTAGCAATATTTTTAACTCCAAATTTAATAAAGAGATTAAAAGCTAATATTTTTAGCACATCAAGTAATCAAAAAGAAGTTATAAATGATAATGCTGTAGATCAAATATGTGGTGCAGAAATTAATAATGAAAATTTTATTACTGTAAATGGTAACGTTGTTATTAATAAAGGTAATGAGGGTGTAGCAACAATTAATATAAAAAGTGATAATCTTGTATTTACAAAAGAAATTAAAGTTAAATCTAACGAATTTTCTTCTTTTAATTATGTTTTACCTCGAGGTAATTATACCTTAACCATAACTAAAGATGGTTATAAAACATATCAAGAACAAATATCTGAAAGTAAAGATCTTACGATTACTCTAGTAAGTAATGATATGGGAAATCTATTATTTTCTAGTAGAACTTTTTTAAATACTTACTATGAGTATTATCAAGATGGTACTTTACATTTAAAAGCAATTGGTAGTCCATATGATTATTTTTCTGAAGATAAAATGATTGATGAAAACTTTTTTTATAGTGCTTTAACAGATGTTTTAGTAAAAAGTATAACAAGTAAAGGTTTTTTAATAGAATATTTTAATTCAGCTAAAGAAAATGATCTTGTTTTTCAATTTGTTTCGTTAGTCTTCCCAGGCTTCATACAAGATGCTGAAACTAAAAATCGATTAATTGAAATTAGTAATAAGATAAAAAATAATGAGTGTAATAATGAAAATTATTTAACGGATGAAAGTTGTATACTTTTTGATTCAACTGATATTAAAGATGATAATTATTCTTTTGAAGTTTATAAAAATGTTTTAGATATTATTATTAATATTCCGCAGCAAACTAAGTTAATTATCGATGATGACGTAGTTGTATTACCATTTCTTTCTTTTGTATCGGCAGATGAAGTTATTGTTAATAAAAATATTCTTTTTCTTAATGATTATACATTCATGTCTTCTAAAATAAAAACAATGACTATTAATACGCCTTTATTTGGTGATTATGGAAGTTATTTTGCGAGTGCATCTAAAATAAATAATCTAATAATCGGTGAGGGTATTACTAATATACCATCTAATGCTTTTTCTGGATCAGAAATTGATAATGTTAGATTACCTAGCACACTTGAAGAAATTGGAACAAGTTCATTTGAAGATGCTAAATTAAATGGTATTGTATTACCAGATAGTGTAAAATATATTCGGGATAATGCTTTTAGTAATCTTGGTATTACAGATATTAAGTTACCTAATAGTTTAATTGAAATTGGTAGATATGCTTTTTCTGATAATAAATTAACTAAAATAACTATACCTGAAAGAGTTGAAAAAATATGGGATTACGCATTTTATAATAACGCTATAAAAGAAGTTGAAATAAAAGGGAATAGAACTAGATTTAACAATGATTGGTCACATATAGGCTTTCCTGAAAATTTAAAGCCTAGTGAATAAAAATATATTATTATAACGGAGGAGTAATTATGAAAAAGAAAAAATTATTTTTGAGTATTGGAATTATTATTTTATCGTTGTTAGTAGTATGTTTAATAGGTTTTTCTCCATCTATATATAAAAGATTACGAGGTAATGCAAATTCATTTGAAAGTGATAATGGCCAAGCTGTTAAAACCGGTGTTGTTATTGATACAAAGCTTATTAATGATGGTGATATTACATCAATTCCGCTTAAAATATATAATGGTTCAGATAAAAAAATTACTATTAAATCTATAATAAGGGCTAATTGTGAGGAAAGCGTAGATTCGTGTAAGGATGAAACTGAAATACAAAATAATAAACAGATTGAGGTTAACCCTGATGAGGATTATGAGTATAATGTAACATTACAAGCTATTAATCCAGATAACAGTGAATTTTCTGGCCTAATTAAGATAGGAATACAGTATGAATTAGAAGGAAAAACTTATAAATTATTTACTTATTCTCTTGTTTTACAGGGAGAAGATTTTAATAAATATGTAGATAAATCAATGATGAATTTTGATGGTTTTCAACTTGAAATGAATTCTACAAAATTTAGACCAAATATTTCAAATGGTTCTAATAATTCAAGAAAAACTAGCGAAATATTTATTCAAATACCTTGTAAAAAAGTTGCCATGGATATCTCTGAAAATCTTAAAGATATAGGTTTATGGTATATAGTATATCCAAATGATGATGTTGATAACTTAGAGGTTAGTCATCCTCAGTCACAGGACTCATTAACTAAAAACATGCTAGGTGAAAGTAACCAATCTAATATTTCACAATATTTTGATTTTTCTTATATTAATGAAAAGAAACATGGTTCTGGTAAAATGCTTGTAGGAAGTGAAATAGTTAGTTATGATTTCCAAACTGGAAAATTTATCTTAACAGATAATAAAGATAATAAAAATGGTATATACTTTTATCTAGAAGGAACTCCAAAACAAACTGTTGAAAATGTTAAGATTATTCCAGGCCTTTACTTTAGGGAGTATGGTAATGAAAGCGAAAATAATTATGTATATTCATCAGAAACCGAAGATTTTATTAATGTAAAAGATGCAAATAATACTGGTGAGATGCCAAGCTTTGAGCTTACTGTTTATGACAAATCTAAATTATATGAATTATTAAAAAAGAGGGTTAATGAAATTACAAAAGTAAATGAAGACCAAGTAGAGTTAGAAAGTTTTATTTCTTCTTTTGAGGCTTTATATGAAGGTTTAAATACTTATATTAATAGAAGTGTTACGCAAAGT
>CANQBL010000010.1 GCA_947589105.1 uncultured Bacilli bacterium
TTAAAGCCATAATAAAAGCCTCCTATTATATACTATATAATATCACTTTCCAAAGATAATTGTCAATTAAAGTAAAAGTGCTATAAGAGTTGATTTTTCTTAAAAATAAATAACTTATTGGTTACATAATTATACATAAACATAACTAAAGAAGCAAAAATCTTTGCAATCATGTTTTTCATCTTAAAGTTACTAATAAAAACGTGTAAAACAAAAGAATCTATTGGAAAACCAATTATCCTAATAACTACAAAAGAAAAAACTTGTAACATTTTATCTTTTCTTCTTATTGGTTTTGATTTAAATAATTTCCTATCCCATATAAATAAAATAGTAAAAGAAATCGTATAAGATAAAAAATTAGCTAGTAAATAATTACCATCACTAATTAAATCAACAATATAAAATACCAAATATAAAATTCCTGTACAAATCAATGATATAAAACAATACTTTATAAATTCTTCATTTTTATAATAAAATTTTTCTATTTTGCTTTTTTTTCTAAATATCTTATTAAATAACTTTTCCTTTTTCTTATTAAAGAACAACATAATACTTCCTCTTTCTTTTCTTAATTATACCATCTAATTTATATTTTAATAATATATTTTTTAATTTTTAAAAGAAAAAAAGAAGCATTATCTTGCTTCTACGATTAACTTAATTGCAGTTCTTTCTTCACCTTCTATTACTATATCAGTAAATGCTGGTATACAAACTAAATTTTTACCTGACGGTGCAACAAATCCCCTTGCAATCGCAATTGCTTTAATTGCCTGATTAAGAGCTCCCGCGCCAATAGCTTGTATCTCAACCGTTCCTTTTTCCCTAAATACGTTAGCTAAAGCTCCCGCAACACTACTTGGATTTGACTTTGATGAAACTTTAAGTGTTTCCATGTTTATTTCCTCCTTAATATTTTAGTCATTATAAATATATTAAAAAAGAAATAAAGTTATGAAAAAAAAGAAAAAGAATTTTTATTTATTGATTAAACATATCTATTACTTGCGATAATCTAGTAATTTCTGGATAATCACCATTTTCTAATTCTCTTACAAACTTAATACCAATTCCTAGTTTCTTTTGCCATTCTTTAATATTTCCCGAATAATCATCTATTAAAATAGCTGCAGATGGATTAACAACTTCAGTTTTTGGTATTTCTTTTGGAACACTAACAACCGTAACTTGTGGTAAATGCTTGTGTAAATATTTTATTTTCTCTATCATTTCATTAGTAGAATTAATGTGAGTTAAAATATAAACGTTAAACTTCTTTGATTCACATATCTTCTTTATCTCATTTATACTATCATTTATAACATCAGTTTCCTCAATAAGTTTTTTCCAATCAAGATTTCTAAAATACTCAGTTACTTTTTCTTGGTCCTTTCTATCTATTCCCTTTTTATCTAATTCTTCATACGTTTTAGTCATGGTATCTTGTATAACACCATCAAAGTCTATGTATAATTGTTTCATCTTCTAATTCCCTCCATTTTGGTAATAACTTGAAATTTAATTCTTCTTTCGTAACAGGATGCTTAAAAGCTAATTGATAAGCAAAAAGTTTTATATTACCCTTATTTTGTTTTGCATATAGCATATCATCACAAAGTGGATATCCTAAGTTTTTAAACTGAAGTCTTATTTGATGATGGCGTCCAGTTAATAAGTTTATTTTAACAATTGTATTATTATTAAGATAACCTAATACCTCATAAAACAGTATACTTTTTTTAGCATTAGGATAATCCTTACTAACTACTTTACTTACACCATTTTTTTCATCTTTATATAAATAGTTAACAAGCTTCCCATTATCACTATTTAATACCCCATTTAACACCGCTAAATAACTTTTCTTAAACTCATGATTTTTAATTTGCTCATTTAGTCTTTTTGCAGCTTTAGAAGTTCTTGCAAAAACCATAATACCACCAACTGGTCTATCTAATCTATGAACAAGACCAATATACACGTTACCAGGCTTATTATATTTTTCTTTTATATAACTTTTTACCATGGTTAGTAAATCAAGATCACCTGTTATATCACTTTGAGACAAAACATTTGGCTTTTTTTCTACCACGATAATGTGATTATCTTCATATAAAACATTAAGTTTATTTAATAGCTTTTCCATTTAATCCTCATACATTATTTCTATTAAAGAAGAATCTTCTGCCAATTTATAGGCATAATCCTTACCTAGTTTTAACTTTAATTTTCCTATCATTTTACACCTTTTTTATTCATCTTCCCAAAGTCCGTATATACCGCAAGGTAAAACTAAATTACTATCCGTCATAGGAAGTCCTACCTCTCCTGATGATACCTTTCCTTTGCACTTTTTATTCACCGTTATATTTAAAATATTTTCTAAAACCTTTGATGACATACCAGTTGTATATGAGTTAATTAAGAAGAATAACGGATTATCACTTAAAACCTCTTCACACAATTTAATTAATGGAAACAAGTTTTCTTCTATGTTCCATACCTCTCCATTTGCACCTCTTCCGTACGATGGCGGATCCATTACGATTGCATCATATTTATTTCCTCGTCTTATTTCTCTTTTAACAAACTTTATACAATCATCTACTATTAGTCTAACATACTTATCTTCTAAATTAGAAGATATAATATTTTCTTTTGCCCATGAAACCATTCCTTTAGATGAATCAACATGAACAACATCTGCTCCCGCATATAAACAAGCTAGGGTTGCTCCACCAGTGTACGCAAATAAGTTAAGTACTTTTATTTTTCGATTACTTAATTTTATTTTATTAATCATGTAATCCCAATTAACAGCTTGTTCAGGAAATAAACCTGTATGTTTAAATCCCATTTGCTTTATGTTAAATGTTAAATTCTTATATTTAACTTGCCAACTTTGAGGTATATCACTTATGTTTTCCCAGTGTCCTCCCCCTTTATTGCTTCTAATATATTTAGCATCAACCTTATTCCATTTCTTATCAAAACTTTTTTCCTTCCAGACAATTTGTGGATCTGGTCTATCTAAAATATACTTGCCCCAGCGTTCTAATTTTCTACCATCTGCCATATCTAGTATTTCATAATCTTCCCAATCTTTTGATATTTTCAAATTACCACCTTCTTTAAATATTCTAACATTTTTATACAGTTAAAAAAAGATATAACCTTATATTTATAATAAAAAAAGAATAATTTACTTAAAATTATCCATGTTTTCACAAATCAAATAATCACTATATTCTTTTGCAAATTCATATTCTTTATTATTTTTAATCGTCCAACTAAAAATTTGTTTTTTTGATCTTTTAAATGATATATATTTGTTAGGTAATAACTTTGCATTATAAGATATAAAATTAGCCTTTGAAATAAAATCGATTATAAACGTTTTTAAGGTCATGTTTTTAATACTAATTACTCCCTGATTTAAGGAATCTGAAATTAAAATACCACGTCTTATTTTAGGAAAATTTTTCTTAAACCAACGAACCGAGAAAGGATTAAAACTTTGCATTAAAACTTCTCCTTGATAAGAAGAAATTTCTTTAGCAACCGTTTTTTCTAATTCACCGTTAAATTTAATCATTTTTGTTTCAATTAAAATAGGAACCTTTTTATTAACAGTTAATAAAACCTCCTTAAGAAGAGGAATTTTTTGAGAAGTATTAAATAAATTATAATTTAGTAACTCATCATAGGTACAATCTTCAATTATTTTATTAATACCACACACCCTTTTTAAATTATGATCGTGAAATACAACTACGTTCTTATCTTTTAAAAGATGAACATCTAATTCAATTCCATATCCATATCTAACAGCTCTTTTAAAAGCTAATATCGAATTTTCTGGAATGTTTTTTTTCATATCATGATAACCTCTATGAGCATAAATATTTTTCTTCATTTTATCACCCATTATCATTTTATTAACTTACTCCAAACTTTTTCATCAAAACCAATAAATACCAAATCATCAGCAACTAAAATAGGTCTTTTAACAAGCATTCCATCTGATGATAAGACCTTTAGTTTTTCTTCATAATTCATGTTTAAAAGCTTATCTTTAAGGTTTAATTTTCTATAAACCAGCCCAGTTACATTAAAAAAATTTTTTATATCTTTTTTTGATAATTTAACTAATCTATCAAGTTCTTTATCTTTTAGCTTTTCTTCCTTTATGTTTCTATAATTATATTTAATATTATTATTTTTTAAAAAATCTTCAGCTTTTTTACAAGTTGAACATTTAGGATAACAAATTAAAGTATACATATAACTACCTCTTTTCCTCAAATAATAGATTAAAATTTTTTGGAATATTACTTTTAAATTCCATTTTTTTATTTGTCTTAGGATTAATTAAACATAAAAAATTTGCATGAAGCATAAGTCTATTAACCCCATCTTTTTTAACTCCATACTTTTTATCACCTAATATTGGATGATTAATATCACTCATATGAACTCTAATTTGGTTTTTTCTTCCTGTTTTAATATCTATTTCTACCATTGAATATTTTTTATTTTCCTTAATTACCTTATAATTAGTTATTGCTAGTTTACCATTTTGTTTATCATTAGATGAGTATACTAAAAGAGTTTTTGTTTCTTTTAAATAAGATTTTATAGTACCTTTTTTATTTTCTAGTATACCATTTACTACTGCAACATAACCTCTTTTGATAACCAATTTATCCCAATTATTTTGATAGTTATACTTTACGGTTTGATTTTTAGCAAACATAACTATCCCTGATGTATCCCTATCAAGTCTATGAATAATAAATATTTTGGCTTTAGGATTACTTTTTTTTACATAAGTAGAAACTTCTTTGAACAAAGTTTTTTCTTTTTCTTTAGGAGTTGATATAGTAAGTATTCCACTAGGCTTATTTACTACCAATATTTCTTTATCTTCATATATAATATATAATTTCCTTTTTGTTTTCATAACATCCCTCATGTAAATGATAACATAAAAGACGTTAAAATTAACGTCTTTATATTCTATTTCTTCTTTTTATTTGTTCTTTATCTATTTTTGTATCAATTTTATCAGAATCAACAAACCCAGGTTGAGTTTGATCAATATAGACTAAAGGAAGATGTGCAACTAAAGTTTTATCTATTTCATAAACTTCTTTTGGTTGTTTTTGCTCATCAGTATCTGAGAATATGCGCCCTACTAAAGCTTTATTTACACTACCAATATAAACCTTTTTTTTAATAATTGGTTTATCAGAAACTGGTGGTATACGTCCTACCAACGATTTATCAATATAATAAAAAGTCTTTTCTTCACGTCTTCTTCTTTTTTGTCTTATTATATCTTTATAATTCATAATAAAAACCCCCTCTTTTTAAATTTGCTTTGTATTATAACACAAATACAAATTTTATGCAACTAAAAAGACCAATTGGCCTTAATAATTTTTTGATTTTTGTTCAAAATAGCTTTGTGGATGAGCACATACTGGACATACTTTTGGAGCTTGCGTACCAACATAAACATAACCACAATTACGGCAAATCCATACCGTTTCATTACCTTTTTTGAACACTAAATCATCATTTACGTTACCTAATAACTTCATGTATCTTTCTTCGTGTTCCTTTTCAATCTTAGCTACTTCCTCAAAAAGGTAAGCTATATGGTCAAACCCTTCTTCTTTTGCTTCTTTAGCGAAGGTTTTATACATTTCAGTCCATTCTCCATTTTCACCAGCTGCAGCTGATTTTAAATTTTCTTTTGTTGAAGAAACTTCTCCTCCATTTAATAATTTAAACCAAATTTTAGCATGTTCCTTTTCATTGTTTGCGGTTTCTTCAAATATTGCTGCAATTTGTTCATATCCTTCTTTTTTTGCTTTACTAGCAAAATAAGTATACTTATTTCTTGCCTGACTTTCTCCTGCAAAAGCAGTCATTAAATTTTCTTCTGTTTTTGATCCTTTTAATTCCATAATTAAACTTCCTCTCCTTCAAACTTTAAAAATTAAATTTATATTAAAATTACAACGTGTAATTTTAAAACTAATCTTTTAATATATCAATTTTTATATAATACATTAATACATTTTAGATAGTAAAGATTACTACTTGAGTATATTTAAAATACTTATAATTGTCAATACTATTTAATTCTTTTCCTTTTTAATCTATCGTTTACATACTCTTTTAATAAACTATATAAAATAGATGCTATTGGAATACTTATTATCATACCAATAAAGCCAAATATACTTCCTCCTATAAGAACCGCAATAAGAGCCCATAAAGCAGGTAAACCAACAGAGCCTCCAACAATTCTAGGATAAGTAAAATTATCATCAAATTGCTGCAAAGCAAAGAATATAATTACGTACCAAATAACTCCGATTGGATTGGTAACTCCTATTAAAACACACCCAACTAGTAAAGTAATAAAAGCTCCTACGTATGGTATAAGTGCTGTTATGGCAAATAATACCCCTAGAATTAAAGCATATGGTAATTTTATTATGCTAAGTATTATAAAAAGTATAAATCCAATTAAACTAGCATCTAAGCACTGACCAGTTAAAAAGTTAGTAAAAGTAGTATTAGCTAGTTTAATTATACCTATGGTATTATTAGTTATTTCTTCATTAAAGAAAGCACTTAGTAACTTTTTAGTTTGCCTTGCTAAGTTCTCTTTATCAAGTAATATGTAAATTGAAATAATAAAACCTATAAAGAATATTATTATTCTAGATATCATAGCACCTAAAAACGTAGCTACCATAGATACGATACTTCCAGCTTGATTTATTGATGAATCAACTATTTTTTTAATATCAATTCCTTTTAAATATTCTTTAACATCTGGATAAGCTATGTTTATTTTGTTTATTATATTATTTATAAAATCATAACTTTTTGGGATATTTTTGCTTATGTTAACAATTGCTTCAATAAATTCTGGAATAACTAAAAACATAATTAATCCTATTATTCCAAAAATTAAAACAAGTGATATAACAAGTGAAATAACCCTTATTAATTTTTTATGTTTTCTTTTTGCTATTTTAAATATTTTTCTTTCAATTTGCTTCATTGGCACATTTATTATAAAAGCTATTGCTATACCTACAATTAAAGGCATTAATAATTTAATTATAAATCCGATTAATTGAATAAATAAATGATAGTTAAAAACAACCCATAACATAATTGCCGAAAAAGAAATTAAAAACATTATTTGCTTTATATTTTTCTTATTTAAATTCATCATTTAACATCCTTTCTTACATAAACTATTATAACATGTTTTTTTTCTTTAGTATAATTGCAATTATAATAGATAATACAAAAGATAAAATAATTATTAAAATAAAGCTTATATCAGAAGAGCCCATTTTCCCAAGAGGTACGTTCATTCCAATAAACGATGCAACCATAGTTGGAATTGAAAATACTATTGTTATACCTGCTAAAAATTTCATAACATCATTTAAATTATTAGAAATAATAGTTGCATAAGTATCAGTCATACTAGTTAATATTTCACGGTATATATTAGCCATTTCTATAGCCTGCTTATTTTCTATCATAGCATCTTCCATTAAATCAGTATCATCAGAATATAACGTTATAACATTTCCTTTAGATAGTTTTTCTAAAACAACATCATTCGCTTTTAAAGACGTAGAAAAATAAACTAATGTTTTTTCAATATTAAGTAAATCAATCAATTCTTTGTTATTAGTTGATTTATATAACGTTTTTTCTTTTTTATTAATATAATTATTAATATCCGTTAACTCCTTTTGATAAACTGCAGCAGTTTTAAGAAGAATTTGAATAACAAATTTAGTTTTCTTTTTTATATCAAAATTCTTTACTTTGCCAGTTTTAAAATCTTCTAATAAAGCTTGCTTCTTTAATGATACAGTTATAAAATACCCATCATTATTAATTATGATTCCTAAAGGATCAGTATTATATTTATGTTTATATCTTGTATCAGTTATATAAGGTGTATCAACTACGATTAAGCTAGCATTATTTCCAAATTCTATTCGAGGAAGTTCTTCATCATCAAGTAACTTAGTTAATAAATCTAAATCCGTTTTAGTTTTCAACGAAACTTCATTAATTTCATCAGTAGTAGGATTTATTAAATCAATCCAACAATCTTTTTCCAAAGTATTTAATTCCTTAAATTTATTTTTATTATCAGTAGTATAAATATTTAACATAATTAACCTCCTTACATTTTTTGCTATATGAACGTATAATCTTTTTTTTATTATTACTATCCTTAGTTTAATTATAACTCAAACCTATTATTTTTTAAAGAAAAAAGGATAGTATTTTTTACTATCCTAATTCTTAAACTGTGAATTATAAAGTTCTGCGTAAAATCCGTTTTGCTTCATTAATTCCTCATGATTACCTTGTTCTATTATGTTACCTTCATTCATAACAAGGATTTTATCAGCGTTTTTTATGGTGGATAACCTGTGTGCAATAATAAATGAAGTTCTACCCTTAGTCAATTTATCCATTGCTTTTTGAACTAATTCTTCCGTTCTTGTATCAACACTCGAGGTTGCCTCATCCAAAATAAGAAATGGTGCATCTTTTATCATTCCACGGGCAATGGTTAATAACTGCTTTTGCCCCGCTGACACAGAATCATTATCTCTTACTGCATAATCTAAAGCTCCTGGCAAAGACTTTACAAAGTGATCTACCCCAACGGTTTTTAATGCCTCCATAATTTTTTTATCACTAACGTTTTTATTGTTATAGCGAACGTTATCTCTAATTGTTCCATCAAATAACCAAGTATCTTGAAGTACCATGATGAATAAATCATGAATGTTTTTTCTAGTTAATTCTTTGGTAGAAACACCATCAATTAGTATTTCCCCATCTTTTATGTTGTAAAATTTCATAAGCAAGTTAACCATCGTTGTTTTACCTGCTCCTGTTGGACCTACTATCGCAACTTTTTCTCCTGGTTTTACTTTACAGTTAAAATCCTTAATAATTATCTTATCATCGTTATATCCAAACTTAACGTGATTAAACTCTATGTTACCCTTAACCTTTTTTGGATTAAGTTTCTTAGTTAAGTTAGACTCATCTTCCATTTCAGGTTCTTCAACGAATTCAAATACCCTTTCAGCAGCAGCCGCCGTTGACTGAATACTAGTCATTCCTTGAGCTATTTGAGAAAGAGGAGATGTAAATAATCTTACGTATATCATAAACGCAACGATAACACCAAAAGTAATATGATTATTAATTACAAGCGTTGCACCAACAACGCATACCATAACGTAACCAAAGTTTCCAATGAAATTCATCATTGTTGGCATAAGACCAGACAAAAACTGACTCATACGATTACATTCAAATACGTTATCATTTAATTCATCAAAAGTCTTTGAAGCGTCATAGTTCCCATCGTATGCCTTAACCACGTTGTGATTAGTATAAATTTCTTCAATGTGACCATTTAATTTTCCTAACTCAACTTGCCTTGCTAAAAAGTACTTTTGAGATTTTTTAAGTACCACACCCATAAAAATAAATCCAAATAATGATGAGATAATTGCAGTTATGGCCATAATCCAGTTTGTTACAAACATCATTATAACGCAACCTATAAATAATGCTATAGCTCCTACTAATGAACCTAAACTTTGCGATAAGTTAAATCCTATCGTATCAACGTCGTTAGTAACCCTAGATAATATATCCCCTATCAAGTGAGTATCAAAATACCTTAAAGGTAGTTTATTTATTTTTATTGATATTTTAGTTCTTAACTCCTTAGCAAACTTATTAGACATAATTGCCATTAAAAAACTTTGGAAGAAATTAAACAAAGCACTCGCTAAGTATATCGTAATTAAAAACGTAACGATCTTTTTTATTGCCTTAACATCTAGTTTTGGTTTAACTATGTTTTTTATGTTTTTAGGTAATTTATCCATTTTTTTATATAAGGAGTTAACGCTTGTTTTTTTACTTACGTTACCCATGATACTTAAGAACTTTACTTTTTGATTAGTAGTTAATAAAGTACCTTTTATTTTACTATCCGGAAGTAAAATCTTTTTTATTGAGCTAGGCATTTTAGACAATTGTTTAATCATCAATTTTTGATTAGTTAAATTAGTATTACTAACCATATTAATAAATGATATTTTATCAGAAGAAGATACTAAAACATTATCTATCATACTACTTGGTAATATAACGTTTGTAATGCTATTAGGTAACTTTACTACCTCTTTTAAAAGTTCTTCTTTAAGATAACTACTAACGTTTTTTAAAAAAGCATTAAATATTAACTTATCTTCACTAGAAATATCATCCGAATTATTAATCATTATTATAGTTTCGTTATCTAACTTAATGTTCATTATATCTGAACTTATATCCTTAAAATTTTTTTCGTTTAAAGTACTAGTAATATCACTTGTTATATTAATTAAGTTTTCTTTATCCACTACAAGACCCTTAGATAACTCATCCGTTAAATCACTAAGTTTATTAGGCCCTATTATCGAAAGTACGCTTGATAAAGCTGCTAAGAAAAGAGCTATCACTAAAATTGGTATAAATGGTTTTAAATACTTAAACAGCTTCTTTAAAGTAAGCGATAAGTTCTTAGGTTTTTCAAAGTTTCTTCCATGAACTCTTCCTCTTGGAGCCATCGTCTTTTGTTTTTTGTTATTCATTTTCAAGCTCCTTTCTTGATAATTGAGATAATGCTATTTCTTTATAAACCTTGCATTTTTTAAGTAAGTCTTTATGACTTCCTATTCCAACTACCTTTCCTTTATCTAATACCACTATGTTATCAGCGTTAATGATGGTACCTACCCTTTGGGCAACAATTATACTTGTTGCTTCTTTTAAGTTTTTCTTTAACTCTTTTCTAAGTTCATAATCAGTTTTATAATCTAACGCGCTAAATGAATCATCAAAGACAAATATTTCTGGATTTTTAGCAATTGCTCTTGCAATTGCGATTCTTTGCTTTTGTCCTCCTGATATATTAGTACCACCTGCTGCAACGTTAGATTCATACTTATTTGGCATCTTTAAAATAAAATCATTTGCTTGAGCAATTACTGCAGCATCAGTTATCTCTTTTTTAGAAACTTTATTTTTACCATAACCTATGTTATAGTTAACGGAACCATCAAACATAACGGCACGCTGAGGAATATATCCTAATTTTTCGTGCAAAGCCTCTAGCTTATAATCCTTTACGTTTACCCCATCAATTAATATTTCACCTTCGGTTACATCATAAAATCTCATTATTAAGTTTACAATCGTTGATTTACCACTACCAGTTGAACCAATTATGGCTAACGTATCTCCTTTTTTAGCCTTAAACGAAATGTTTTTAAGAACGTATTCATTAGCGTCTGGATACTTAAATGACACGTTTTTAAATTCTATTTCTCCATAAGTTTTGGTATCACCTAGAAAATTTCCATCTTTTATTGTCTCATCTACATTTAATACCTCTGTAATACGACTAGCTGAAACACTTGCTCTAGGATACATAATAAATATCATAGCAAGCATCAAAAACGACATTAAAACTTGCATCGCGTAGCTAGAAAAAACAACCATGTTACTAAATATTGTTAATCTATCAAACATACCTGCACCATTAATTAATGACATACCAATAACGTAGATACTAAGGGTTAAGAAATTCATTATTAAATACATCGAAGGTGACATAACAGACATAACTTTTTGGTTAAAAGTTTGGGTTTTAGTTAAGTCGTTATTTACCCCTTCAAACTTATTTTCCTGATATTTTTCAGAGTTAAACGCTCTTATTACCCTAATACCATTTAAGTTTTCACGAGTAACACCATTTATTCTATCAATTAATTTTTGAACTATTTTAAACCTTGGTAAGACCGTAACCATAAGAATTACTATTATGATAAGTAAAATAACAACCGCGATAAGGGTTGCTAAACTCCATTGCCATCCCTTACCAAATATCTTAAAAATAGCCCATACGGCCGTAATGGGTGCTTTAATTAGCATTTGAAGTCCCATTGCAATAAACATCTGAATGTTCGTTATATCATTGGTTGTTCTAGTTATTAAACTGCTGGTTCTAAAGTATTTCATTCTTTCCATACTAAAGCTTTGTACCTTTTCAAATAGTGTTTTTCTAGTTCTTTTAGAAAAAGTAGCTGAAACATAAGAAACTAAGTACCCAACTAAAAACGCTGATAATAAAGAACCTAAAGCACAAGAAAGCATGTAAGCGCCTTGTTTTAACACCTCACTTATTTTAGTACCTTCCGTTTGTACTAATCTTGTTATTTCAGACATATAATCAGGTAGTTTTAAATCAAGCCAAACCTGAAATAATATTAACAAAACACAAATAAAAATCATAATAAAGTCTTTTTTTCTAAATTCCTTTATTAACCTTAACATAAATATCATCCACCTTATTTTAAATTTTCTTCTAACTTATCAATTATTTTAAACAAATAATCAGTTTCCTCTTTGGTAATGCCCCTTAAAAGATCATCCTCAAAATTCGCTATTTTTTGTGCTATCTCTTTATGTTTATTCAAACTATAATCAGTTAATGCAACCTGTTTTTTTCTTGAGTCGTTTTTACAGGCAACTCTTTTTATTAAGTTATTTTTTTCCATCGTATTTAAAATACCAGATATCGTAGAACGTCTTACTGATACTTCTTTTTCGATGCTACTTTGATAGATTACTTTATCTTTATTATCACATAAGTACTTTAATATTCTAACTTGAGTATTCGTTAGCTTAAGTTTATCTATGCCTTTAAAGATTTTTCTTTCTATCATGTTATCTAACTTTTTAATTTCAAACGCTATTTTTCTTTCTTTCATAATTTTCACCTTCAAACCGCAAGGTAGCTAACAAAAATCATTTTATCAAAATTAATTATGATATGTCAATAAAACCATTATTAAATTTATTAAAGGAATGAATTAAAATTCATTCCTTATTTACTTAACTTAATTGCTTCATATAGGTTTTTAACATTCTTATACGTATGGCCACAATCTTTTACAAAAATATAATTAGCATTTAAGTTATTTTTTAAAAACTTCATAACATCTTCTTTATTATCCATAAATAAAACTTTATCATTTTCTCCCATTATGATATCAACAGGAATTCTTATACTTCTTAATATTTTACTCTTATAATCAGGAGTTCTATATCTAAATATATCATTTTTTCCATTTATAACAAAATCTGTTAAAAAAGTTTTTGCACTAAAACAAAGAGGATAAAACATAAAGCTGATTATACCATCTTCTTTTTTTTCTTTTTTCATATTCTTAGCTTTATCTAATAAAACATCATAATCATTACCTAACCTATAAAAAGTTTGTAACATAACATCACAAGGGGATATTAATACTAATTTTTTAATAACCTTTTTTCTATTATTAGAATAATAATTAATAATTTTATTGCACCCATATGAGTGAGCGGATAAAATTATATTTTCGTATCCTTTATTTACAAAATAATTAACAACACAATCAATATCTAATTCACTTTCCTTAAATAATTCAAAATTACAACCAACAGTATAAACCTTATCCTTTTTTATAAAAGAAGTTACGTATCCACTTCCTCTATTGTTATAAGATGCAAAACTATATCCCAAATCATTATAAGCCATAGCTAGAGCATCAACATAGTTTTCATGAAAACTACCTGCCATACCATGGGTATGAATAACTATTGTTTTAGAATTTTTAACCCTTCTATAAAGAACTGGTAATAAAAAACCATCTTTTGTTTTAACCCTTATAAAATCACAATCCATTAGTTATTAAACCCCCATTGTTAAAGTTTCTGGAAGAGTTGATGCACCATCTATTACTATTCCTTGACCAGTTATATAACTTGATTCTTCACAAGCTAAAAATGAAGCTAGTTCCCCAATTTCTTCAATTTTTCCCAATCTTTTCATTGGAATAGCATTTGCTATGCCATCTATTACTTGTGAAGGATTATCTTTATTAGATACAACAGCCATTTTCTCTACCATAGGTGTTAATACATAACCTGGTAATATAGCATTAACCCTTATATTATAGGTAACTAACTCAATTGCAAGAGCTTTTGTAAACCCTAAAATAGCAGCTTTTGTAGTTGCGTAAGCAACTTCTCCAACATCTGCAACCGAAATACCTGTTACACTAGATAAATTAATGATTGAACCTTTAGATGATTTTTTCATAAGAGGTAAAGCACATTTTGTAACATTCCAAGTTCCCTTTATATTAATATCAAAATGTTTATCCCTCAACTCTAAAGACATATCTTCAAACTTTTCTAACATACATATACCAGCATTATTAACTAAAATATCAATTTTATCAAACTTACTTTCTATGTCTTTAAAAACACCCTGAACCATCAAAGTATCTTTTATATCTACTTTATAACCCGTAACATCATAACCTTCATTTTTCAAATCAGAAACCGTTTTTACCAATTCATCAGAATAATCCAATATAATAACTTTAGCCCCATATTTTAAGAATACTTTTACAATTCCAAGGCCATTTCCCATAGCCCCTCCTGTTATTACCGCAATTTTTCCTTCTAACTTCATAATAATCCTCCTATCTTATACTAAATTGCTAATTTTCTTTTCTTTTAAATTCTAAAACGCTAATACACTCTACATGATTAGTTTTTGGAAACATATCAACTGGTATTATCTTTTTTATATCGTATAAATCTTTTAAATAACCTAAGTCCCTAGCCATGGTAACCGGGTTACATGATATGTATATTATTTTTTTAGGTGCTATTTTTTTCATTACTGCAATCGCTTTTCTATCCACTCCTTTTCTAGGAGGATCTACAAAAATAATATCTATCTTTTCTTTTATTTTATTAATTTCTAATGTAGCATCACCACATATAAAATTAACATTTGAAATATTATTTATCATTTTATTGCAATTTGCATCTAAAACAGCATCTTTTACTATTTCTATTCCTATAACTTTTTTGACATACTTTGATACAATACAAGAAATCGTACCGGTACCAGAATATAAATCTAAAACAACATCATCTTTTGATAGTTTTGCTTCTTTTATAGCAGTTTTATATAACTTCTCAGTAGTAACTGGGTTTACCTGAAAAAACGAATCAAAGGAACAATTAAACATTAAACCATTTGAAATTTGAGAAATATATCCGTTACCATAAACAGTTCTTCCATTTAAAACTATAGTTTTTAAATTAGGAACTTTCGTTTTTAAATACTCTACTATTTTTTCATCTTGTTTATCATTAATTGAATAAATATCAATTAATAAATCATTCATTGCGTTTCCATGTTTTATGGTGATAGCTTTTATATTATTTTTATGTTCCTTTATATAATTTCTAATAATACTAAGAGCATCATTTATTTCATCTTCTAAAAGCCTGCAATAACTAATATCTACAAGTTGATAAGTTCCACTACCATAAAAACCAATTCTATCTTCTTCTACTTTAAAGGATGCTTTATTACGATAATTTTCATTTTTAAATGATGGTATTATTTCACTTACTTTACTATTAATTTTTCCAATTCTAGTAACCGCATTTTGAACTTTTTGACACTTAAATTCTAAATTTTTATTATCACTTTGATGTCTTAAATCACAACCACCACATTCTTCATAATAAGGACATAAAGATTCAGTCCTTTCCTTTGAAGGTTTTAATATTTTAATTAATTTTCCACGAGCAAAGTTTTTCTTTATCTCAGTTATTCTAAATCTTACTTCTTCCCCAATTAAAGTTTTAGGAATAAAAACAGTAATACCTTTTACCTTACAAACACCAGATCCTTCATTTTCTAAAGCAATAATTTTTTCTTCATAAATTTCATCTATATTAATAGAAATTAAACCCATTATTATCACCTATTTAATTATAAAACAATAAACAATTTATGTAAAATAAAAAAAAGAGTTTTGTAAACTCTTAAAACTACTTATCAAAATTTACTTTATCAAAAATAGTTAATCTAATAATCAATTACTAGATATATTTTTATAATATTCAAACCTTTTTATAGCAGCTTCCTTATTTTGTTTTAATAGTTCTTCTGCATCAGTTTTATTAATGCTTTTTAAAATTGCGTATCTATTTTCGTTTTCAAGTAATTCGTCATATTTATCAAAATCAGGATTTTTATAATCTAATTTTAACTCTTTTGTTGTTGGATTATATCTAAATATTGGAAAATATCCACTTTCTACCGCTAACTTTTCTTCTTTTATACTGTTTTTCATTCCATTTTTTATTCCATGAGTAATACAAGGTGCATAAGCAATTACAATTGATGGTCCATCATAATTTGCCGCTTCTGTAAGAGCGTTTATTGCTTGCTGCATGTTACCACCCAAACTTATTTGAGCTACATAAACATCTTCGTAAGACATAAATATTCTTGCTAAATCTTTCTTTTTTCCTACCTTGCCAGATGAAGCAAACTTAGCTACTGCACCACTTCTAGTTGATTTAGATTTTTGACCTCCAGTATTAGAATATACTTCCGTATCCAAAACTAAAATATTTATATTTTCTCCACTAGCTAAAACATGATCTAATCCGCCATAACCAATATCATAAGCCCAACCATCGCCACCTAATATCCAAACCATTTTAGGCATTATGTAATTTTTAATTCGTTCTAATGGCATAGCTTCAGAATAATCAAAATCAGAAACTAATTTTAAACTTGTTTCATAATCTTTAGGATTATTTAACCATTCATCTGATATAGCTTTATTTTCATAAGAAAGATCAGCCGTAGATAAAATATGTTTAATTCTATCCTTTGCTAATTCATCCGCTATTTTTATACCTAAACCAAATTCAGCATTATCTTCAAATAAAGAATTAGCCCAAGATATATCATATGGCATTCCAGGATGAGACCCACCATATATTGAAGAACAACCCGTTGCATTAGCAATTACTAAGTTTTTCCCAAATAACTGGGTTAATAATTTAACGTATGGAGTTTGACCACATCCAGCACAAGCTCCAGAAAACTCAAATAATGGTTTTTTAAATTGAGAACCCTTTATCGTTTTATTTGAAATAATATTTTTATCTAGCTTATCTTCATTTTCAAACAATAACGTAGAATCCTTTCTTGTAACTTCAGCTTCTTCTTTCATTAAAATAGCTTTTTCTTTAGAAGGACAAACCTCAGCACAAACACCACATCCCGTACAATCTTTATCTGATACAGCCATGTAAAAGAATAAATCATCGCGTCCTTTATAAGGAACTGCTTTTTCTTCTAAATCATATTTAGCTACTTCTTCTTTCGTTAACACAAAAGGCCTTATTACCGCATGAGGACAAGCTAAAGCACACTGGTTACATTGAATGCAATTTTCCTTATTCCAACAAGGAAGCATTTGTGCTATATCCCTTTTTTCAAACCGCGTTGTTGCAGTATTAAACGAACCATCCATATGATTTTCAAAATCACTTACAGTTAATTCATTACCAGATAATTTCGATATAAAATTAAAAATCTTATCATCACATAATTTTAAATCTTCTTTTTCATTTAAATAATTTAAAGAATTTATGTCAACAAATACTTCTTTTAAACAAGAATCAACTTGATCTATTGCTTTTAAATTAGAATTTACTACATCTTGCCCTTTTTTTGCAAAACGTTTTTTTATTTGTTCTTTTATTTTAATTTTAATTTGATCATAGTTAACAAGTCCACCTACTTTAAACATTGCCGTTAAAACAATAGCTGATATTTTATTATTAATATTGTTTTCGATAGCTATTTTAAAAGCATCAATGGTGTAAAATTTTATATTATTATCAATTATATATTTCTTAACTTCATTAGATAATTTTTTCAACAAACTATCACCAGTTAAGGAAGTAACAAGAATAAAAGTCCCATTTTTCTTTAATTTGCTAATTATATCATATCTATCTAAATAAGAATCTTTTGTAACAACTAACATGTTTGTTTTATCTACATAGTAAGGTTTATTTATATCCTCTTTTGATACTCTTAAATGGGATTTAGTAACTCCTCCTGATTTTTTTGAATCATACTCAAAATATCCTTGTACCTTTGCATCGGTAAAATTACCCAATATTGTTATAAGGTCTTTTGAGGCACTAACCATTCCATCAGAACCATAACCATATACCAAAATTTGTCTTACTTTTTTATCTTTTATTTCATAATTAGGAATCGGTATACTCTTATTAGTTAAATCATCTTTTATTCCAACGGTAAAACCATTAAATGAGTCTTTACTATCTAAAAAATCAAATACACCTTTTATCATATTAGGTGTGGTATTCTTACCAGAAAGACCATATCTTCCTCCAATTATTTTTGGAGAAATATCTTCTTTTGAAAAAGCTTCACAAACATCAAGATAAAGAGGTTCCCCACTTGCCCCAGGTTCTTTAGTACGGTCTAATACTGCTATTTTTGTAACTGTTTTAGGAATTACATCAAGTAAGTATTTACTACTAAAAGGTCTATACAAATGTACTTCTACAAGTCCTAAATCTTCTTGTTCATTATCAATAACTTCTTTTATTGTGTCACACAAAGAACCCATTGCGATAATTATCTTGCTAGCATTTTTACTTCCATAATAATTAAATGGTTTATAATCCTTACCAGTCAAATCATTTATCTTAATCATATAATCATTAACAATATCAGGTAGATTATCATATAATACGTTTCTAGCTTCAGTATTTTGAAAATATATATCATCATTTTGAGTTGTCCCTCGAATAACTTTTTTTGCTAACAAACTTTTATCTTTAAAATCATTTAAAGCTTTACGATCTATTAAGTATTTTAAATCAGCTCCGTCTAAGACTTCTATTTTCTTTAATTCATGACTGGTTCTAAAACCATCAAAAAAATTAACAAACGGAACTTTGCCTCGTAAAGATGATAAATAAGAAACAGCTGTTAAATTCATAACGTCTTGAACGTTTGATGATGCTAAATACGCAAAACCGGTTGATCTTGCTGCATAAATATCTTGATGATCCCCCATTATACTTAAAGCATGGGTGGCAATTGATCTTGCTGCTACATTTATAACGCAAGGAAGACATTCTCCAGCTATTTTATACATGCTTGGAATCATAAGAAGTAATCCTTGTGATGCGGTATAAGTAGTTGCAAGTACTCCTGCTTGTAATGCTCCATGAACTAAAGCTATAGCTCCTTTTTCGCTTTGCATTTGTACTACTTTAACAGGCATACCATATAAATTATTAAATTTTTTACTTGATAATTCATCCACCTTTTCTGCCATTGTTGAAGCAGGTGTTATTGGATAAATTCCTGCAAGTTCGCTAAATAAATAGGAAATATAACTACAAGCTTCATTTCCATCCATTACTTTGTATTTTTTCATTTATACACCTTCTACTCATAACTAATTATATCATTAAATATTTTATTTTAAAAGGCAAAAAAATTTGCATATCGAATTATTTTATGTTATAGTATAAAACCTAAAGAAGGGCAAAAAATGGGAAACAAGATAAAATTACCATTAAAAATGGAAAGTAATTCATTATTTTTAGATAAAGATAAAATAGCAGATAACAAGGCAAAATTAGAAATATTTTTAAAAGATGAATCCGAAATTCATTCCATTAATTTTGCTAAAAGTGTGCTTTTAGCAAATGAAGTGCAATCTAATAACGGTGTTGAAGGTTATTATGATGACATAAAAGAAATAGAAAATGTTATAAAAAATTCTAATAATTCTAAAAATAAAAACAAACAAGAAAAATTAAGAATTCTTAATTTATATAAAGGTTATAAGTACATTCTTAACAAAGAACCAATAACAAAAGAAAATTTAAAAAAATTATATGACATTTTAAGTAATGGATTACTTAATGATTATGAAATTAAAAACATGGGAGAATTTTATCGATTAGCACCTGTTTATATATATTATTCTAGTCGTCTTAATATTGAACCACTAGAAGGAATGGATTATAATAATTTAGATTCATTTATGAACGATTTTTTTAAATTTATAAACTATAACCTAGGGGAAGGTTGTATAACAGATGAATTTATAAAGTCTCAAATAATGCATTTTTACTTTGTTTATATTCATCCTTATTTTGATATAAATGGAAGAACATCTAGAACTACAGCTATTTGGCATCTATTAAATAAAGAGGCTTATCCATACATTATATTTAATAGAGGAATAAAACTTAATATGCAAGAATATTACAAAGTAATCATGGACGTAAGAAAGTTTCATAATATATCATTTTTTGTTAATTATATGATGAAAACAGTTTTAGTAGAGTTACAAAAAGAACATGTTGTTCAAGACATAATAAAACAAAACGGAAAGTTAAATGCAATGGAATACCAAACTCTTCATTATCTGCTTTCGATGAAAGGAATTAGAACTCTTTGTGATTTTTCTAAAACATATAGTAGATATAATTCAAAAAAAAGTCCCCAAATTTTATATAAAGAAATGATTGAACCGTTATTAGATAAAGGAATAATTCTAAAGGGAAGAAACACTAAAACAAAATATGATAAAAATGATTATAACTTTGTAATTGATTTTAATACAAAATATATTGATGATAATCCAGAAAAAACTGGTGAATTACATATAAAGACAAAATAAAAAGTAAAAATTCTTAATTTAAAGAACTTTTACTTTTTATTTTTACTTATACCGAGCATCAAATTTTTTTCTTTCTTCAGTATTTAGTATTTTCTTTCTCATTCTAAAGTTAAGTGGTGTAACTTCTACTAATTCATCAGAATTTATGTAATCTAAACAAACTTCTAAAGATAGTTTTCTAGGTCTTTTTAAAACAACTGTATGATCCTTACCTGCACTTCTTGTATTAGTTTGTTGTTTTTGCTTTACTACGTTTACTGCCAAATCATTTTCTCTATTATTTTCACCAACAATCATACCCTCATACACTTCGATACCAGGTTCAACAAACATAATACCACGATCTTCTAATTGACCAAGTCCGTACGCTGATGTTTTACCATTTTCCATAGAAACTAAAACTCCTAGTTTTCTTTCCCCAACAACGGCATCTGCCATAGGCATATATTCTTTAAACGTATGGTTAATTATACCATAACCCTTAGTCATGGTCATAAAATCAGTCATAAAACCAATTAACCCACGAGAAGGTATTATATAATTTAACCTAACTAAGTTTTCTACATTAGTCATGTTATCCATTACTCCACCACGAGTACCTAAAGCTTCAATTACTGAACCAACATTTTCCTCAGGAACCTCTAATTGTAAATCCTCATAAGGTTCGCATTTTACTCCATTTATTTCCTTTACTATAACTTCTGGTTTTGAAACTTGAAGTTCATAACCTTCTCTTCTCATGTTTTCAATTAAAATAGAAAGATGTAATTCTCCTCGACCTGATACTATCCAACTTTCAGTATCATTAGCTCTTACCTTTAACGATACATCCCTTTGAGTTTCTTTTGTTAATCTTTCTTCAAGTTTTCTTGCTGTTACAAATTTTCCCTCACGTCCTGCGAAAGGAGAATTATTAACCGAAAAAGTCATTTGAAGAGTAGGTTCATCAATTCTAAGAGGAGTTAAAGCTTCTTCTTTTCCTACCGTACAAACCGTTTCTCCAACCGATATATCAGGAAGTCCTGCAATGGCAACTATTTCACCAGCATGAGCCTCCTCAATTTCTATTCTATTAAGCCCTAAAAAACCGAATAATTTTTGTATTCTAAAATGTTTTATACTACCATCTAATCTTACACAAGAAACATTTTCATTTACCTTTACTTTACCTCGAGCAACACGACCAATACCAATTCTTCCAACATAATCATTATAATCTAATAAAGCAGGTTGAAATTGCAATCCACCCTCTTCATCCCTTGATGGTCCTGGTATATATTTTATTATCATGTCAAGTACAGGATCCATAGTATGAGTTTGTGTATCCAAACCAGCTTCTAAACTAGATGTTCCTTGAAGAGCTGATACATAAACAACTGGAAAATCTAATTGTTCATCATTAGCACCTAATTCAATAAATAACTCTAAAACCTCATCTAATACTTCCGGAATTCTTGTGGAAGGTTTATCTACTTTATTTATTGCAACAATTGGTTTAACTCCAGCCTCTAATGCCTTTTTTAAAACAAACCTAGTTTGTGGCATAGTTCCCTCATAAGCATCAACAACCAAAAGCACTCCATCAACCATATGCATTATTCTTTCTACTTCTCCACCAAAATCAGCATGTCCTGGAGTATCTAATATATTTATACGATAATTTTTATAATTAATAGCGGTTGTTTTAGCAAGAATGGTAATTCCTCTTTCCCTTTCTATATCATTTGAATCCATTGCTCTATCCATTATTTGTTGATTTTGTCTTAACGTATCAGATTGTTCTAACAACTGGTTTACTAACGTTGTTTTACCATGGTCAACGTGAGCAATAATAGCAACGTTTCTTATTTCCATAATTTGCACCTCTTTTTCACTAACCAGTTAATTATAGCACAAAATAATAAAATATTACAAAAAATAAATAAAAAGACCAAAAATTGATCTTTTTACAAATACTTCTTTAATACTTCAACACTTTCTTCTTGCATTGTAACGTATTCTGAAACTAAGTTTCTTACTTCCTTAGAAATTTCTTTATTATTAAGAATTTTTCTTCCTTCTATAATTCCCATATTTGTGCCTTGTAATAATAACTCTGATATCTTTGAATTACTCTTATCAGTTAATGTTTTCATGTTTACCCCATACCAGGTCATCATTTTTGTCATCGCACCAGTTTCATGAGGTTCATCATCCGAATTATACTTATGATATAAGTCTTTTATTCTTTCAGACATCTTTTTATACTTGTCATACTGTGTTTCAATTACGTTCTTAAAATCTTCATCTTCTACTTTATCAAGCACAAAATTAATTGCATCCATCCCCATAGAAGAACCTTTACTAATTTCATCTAATGCATTTATGTTTTCTTTCATAATAATATCCTCCTAACATTATTATGATTAAATACAATAAAAACATACAAAAAAGTAAGCAAAAAAGCTTACTTATGACTTTATAGATGGAGAAAAATTTGGTATAAAAAACGCTATATCGCTTTCCCCTTTAGAATATTTTTTAAATTCACCAATAAGAGAATTACTTTCTCCTAAAAGTTCAACTGCTTCATCAATTGAAATTATTCTAGCTACTCCCTCTTTTTCTAATTTTTTAGCTATTTCTATAGTAGTTCTACCAACTATAACATCACCTTCATACACATAGTTAACATTTCTATAAGCTTCTTTTACTTCTAAATGAGAAAATCCATATTCATAAAATATACCTTTTAAGTAATCTATCGAATCATTTCCTTGTGCAACATACTCTATACACACATTATTATTTTTGCTTTCATCTTCTATATTGTTTATAACTGCTTTACCCGCACCAAGTGCGCATACTCCAACCAATACACCAGCTACAACCTTAACTACCATACTTTTAATTTTTAAGTTTTTGGCTCTTTTTATTTGCTCTTCTTTAATTATTTTATATCTGGTTTCTTCTTGCTTCTTTTTATTTTGATAATTTTTATATAACATTTGCTGATTTATAGTAAAATCAGAAGAATCTTTATCTGAGTTAGTAAAATAAGAAGTATCTTTATCCGATTTAGTAAGATCAGAAGTATCTTTATCTGAGTATCTATTTTGTTTTTCTTCTTCCAAAGAATCATAAGACTCTTTCAATCTTTCATAAACTCTTATCGATGTTTCAGTTGGTTTTCTATCTATCATTTCTTTAAATTTTTTTAGTCTATTCTCAAGTTTTTCTTTAGCTTCTTCAAGAGGTAAATCTTTATTAACACCAAAAAACTGATATATATCAAATTTATGTTTCATACTACCCTCCTATTGTACATTTAAATAATAACAATTTTATAAAATAATGTCAAATAACATGCACAAACATATTAAAAAGAAGTATAAAAACTATACTTCTTGAACAACTGTTATTATCATTGGCTTACATTCTGTTTCATCATATAAATACTTACTTAATCTTTCTCTTATTCCAATCTTAATTTTATTGTATTCAACATAATTATCAACCTTATTTTCTTCAATAACCTCTAATGATATTCTTTTTATTTCCTCTATTAAATCAGAACTTTCTTTAACATAAATAAATCCCCTAGTTAAAACTTCAGGATAAGCTAAAATTTCTTTTGTTTTTTTATCTAAAGTAGCACATATAATTACAATACCATTATCAGATAATAGTTCACGATCCTTTAAAACCAATTCCCCAATATCTTGTGATGAATTACCATCTATTAATACATCATCAACTTTTACCCTTTCTTTTACATCATTTAATTCTCCATTAATAAAGGTTACTACATCACCATTTTGCTTTAACAAAATATTTTCTTTATTCATTCCAACATGACTTGCACATTTTGCATTAGCAACCATATGACGATATTCACCAATAACTGGCATGTAATATTTAGGATTCATTAAATCAAGCATTAACATAATGTCTTCACTAGAAGCATGATGAAGCAAATTATCTTTTCTAGACATAGTAACAACTGAGGCTCCTACTTTAGATATATCATCTACAACCTTAATTGCCAATTTTTCGTTATAATCATTTATTGGTTCCATAAAAAATACAGTATCTGTTGATTTTATTTTTACATATTTATCATACCCATTTATTATTCTATTTAGATTCATAAATGGTTTTTCTCTTTCATTTGATATTAGTATTATAACGTCTTTATCATTTATGTTACTAAGGTCCCCAATCCTATCACGATTAAACTTAACGTAATTATTATCTAAAATATTATTTATTATACCTTGAAGTTTATGTCCCATTACAACCACTCTTCTAGTTGTTTTAGAAATCTCGTTAAATAACTCTTCTATTCTTGATACATGGGCAGTAAAAACAGTAACAATAATTCTATTTTCAGTTTTATTAAGCGTATCTCTAATAAGTTTATCAATTCTATTTTTTGGAGAAGTATACCCAATTTTATCCGCGTACATAGATTCACCCATTAAACATAAAACTCCTTGTTTTCCTATGTATGCTAATTTTCCTATATCAGCTTTATAAGGCCCAAGCATGGTAGCATCAAAAACATAATTTCCTGTGTAAAAAATTGTTCCATCAGGTGTATTTAAAGCATAACCAACGTTATCTGGAATAGAATGAGTTAATCTTACTGGAAAAACACTATTTTTTCCAAAGGTTATTTTCTTATGTGGATCAATTATAGTTAAATTATTAAAATAAACGTTAGAATCATCTAATTCCTTTTTTAATAAATTAGCAGTAAATTTCGTAGCATAAACTTTTAAAGCAGGAACTTCTTTTACAATGTCACATACTGCTCCCATGTTTTTTTCATGACCATGGGTAATAAATAAACCTTTAATATTCTTAATGTTTTCCTTTATAAAGTCATAGTTAGGAATAACATAATCTACTCCTAGTAGTTTATCACTAGCATATTTCAAACCCGCATCAAAAATAAAAATATCTGAATCGACCTTAACAACATACATGTTTTTTCCTTCTTCATTAAGACCGCCCAAACCAAAAATCTTAATCTTACTCATAACATCCTCCTTTCTTTTTTATTAAGCTATTTAATTATAGCATGTTTTAAGATAAAATACCACAAAAGAAAATAAGGAGATATTTCCTTATTTTAAAAATCCAATATAATTTTTCTTTTTTCCTCTTTTTATTACTAAGACCTCATTTCCAATCGCTAAATCTTTTGTAATAATTAAATTTTCATCAATTACTTTTTCATCATTAATTGATATAGAACCAGCATTTAAAAATTCTCTAGCTTCTCTTTTACTTTGACATATATTATTTTCTATTAACATATCGATTAAAGTTGTACCACTTGTAATATTAAACGAAGGCACATCTTTAAAACACATTAATATTTCATCTTTAGAAAGCTTTTTAACATCACCGCCAAATAAAGCCTCACTTATTCTAAGCGCTTTTTCAAACTCTTCTTTGCCATGGATAAATGTTATTACCTCACGTGCTAAAGTTTTTTGAGCAATTCTTAATTCAGGACACTTATTATGTTCTGTTTCTATTTGTTCTATCTCTTCTTTCTTTAAAAATGTTAGTTTTTTAAGATAATCTATAATACATGAATCACTTGTATTAATTAAATATTGATATAATTCATAACTAGAAGTTTTTTCTTTATCTAACCATAAAGCATTACCTTCTGTTTTACCAAATTTAACACCGTTTGAATCCAAAACTAAAGGCATAGTCATACCGTATAACTCTATATTATCTTTTTTACGAGCAAGTTCTATACCAGTTGTAATATTTCCCCATTGATCCGATCCTGCTACTTGTAATGTAACACCCTTTGATTTATTTAAATATAAAAAATCCATTCCTTGAAGTAAAGTATAAGCAAATTCACAGAAAGTAATACCTGAAACTAGTCTCCTACTTATTATATCTTTAGCTAACATATAATTAACATTAATATACTTTCCATAATCTCTTAAAAAATCAAGAATATTTATATCTTTTGTCCAATCATAGTTATTCACTACTTCAAAGCCAAATATTTTTTTAGCTTGCAAAGTCAAACCTTCTACGTTCTTATTTACTTCTTCTCTTGTAATCATTTGACGTTCTTTAGAAGGTTTTGGATCTCCAATAAGACCTGTTGCACCACCAATTAATAAAATTGGCTTATGACCATACCTAGCAAGTCTTGTAGCTATTAAAAATGATGAGAAATGACCTATATGCATTGAATCAGCTGTGGGATCTGTTCCTATATAAAAAGTTAATTTTTCTTCATTTAATTTCTTTTCTAATTCAGGACTACTAATATCTTTAATTAGTCCTCTCCATTTTAAATCTTCATACAATGTCATAATAATTTTCCTTTCTATAAAAAAAGTTCATCCAAATAAAGGATGAACTTTTAAGTCCACGGTACCACCTTTGTTCTAGATTATTTATCTAGCTCTTAAATAAGTTAACGCCTATATTACGTTTTAGCTCCAAAACTGTAATTTGTTATATAAACCATCTTACGTTTTCACCAACCACGTAATCTCTAAAAGAATAGTTTATAAACTACTTTTGTTTTTTTCATTGCTAACAAATATATTTTATTATTTTATTTAATTTATGTCAACTTTTAAGTTAAGCTATCACTATTTTTTCTTAAAACATAAGAAGAAGACACTTTAAAATTTTCGTCTTGTAACTTACTTTTAACTTCATTATAAATATACTCAGATAACTCACCTAATCCAAGTCTAATATGATTTAAATCTTCACTATTTGCTATTTTATAATTATTACTATCAGTAACTAAACCATTACAATTGTATAAATTTCCATTAATAAGAAGAGCACACTTTGTATATGTTTTATCTATCATAACCGTTGCACTTGGAAAAAACATTAATAAAAACATACAAAAATCACTTGAATAATAATCTAATATTTCGCTTATTTCCCCTTTTATATTTTTTTGTTTAACAACCAAAGAAAAGATCTCATTAATTTTATTAATTACCAATATTGGATTCATAAATTATATCACCAATGTATACTATGAAAATAACCTATTAAAAGTTAAAACAAAAAAAGATTAAAACTAATCTTTTTTTGTTTGTTGATCTTTTTCTAAATCTACTAGCTTTAAAGTATATCTATAAGTTTCATTTTCTGTTTTAACAATAAATATACTCTTTTCCCTTTTATGTATTTCATGGAATATAATTGGTTTTTCAATGTTATCTCTTACGTCTAATAACTCATTAAAACTATCTACATCAACAACAGCACCATTTATATCTATCATTTTACGAGAATTTACGATAACTCTATCATACTCTTTTAATATCTTAGATAATGTTATATCATAAATACTTTTTTTAGACGTTGTTTTCCTTATAAATAATAATAATCTAATTACAACAACAACTAAAATAATTAAAGAAAGTAAACTTAATGCAAATAATATACTATTTTGTATACTAAAGTCTTTATAAACTTTTATGTTATCACTATTATTAACTTCCTTATAATCCATACCTATATTAATCATTTGCTCTGTTAATGGAATAGTTAACTTCATTGTATCACTTGAGTCTATGCTTTTTATTATATTTCCCTTCTCATCTTTTATTTCTATACATAAGCTTAGCACAAGATTACTATCCGCACTAATTGCATACGAATTTTTAAAAGATTTAACAAGATCATTATACTTTGAATAATCTATTTTTATATCTTTATTAATACTAAATCCATTTGAATTATCCATCGTAAAATAATCAGGCTCTGTTAATTTATCAGACTTTTTATATATAACCTTTGACTCATCCTTAGAATCCATTACTAAAACATCTGATTTTATATAGTACATATAAGTATAATTAATATTTTGATTAATATTAAAGTTATAGTTAAAACTTACATCAATATTATCAATTAAACTAGCTATATACTGCATGTTCTTATTTAAATATGGTTCATCATAATAATTATTTTCCTTTAAATAAACCTTGTAATCCAAATTACTAGTTTGCTTATATAATACACTACTTCTAGATTTAATTGTAATACTACTAACCAAAAGAACAATCGTTAATATAGAAAATATAACTATTAATAATATATTAGCAATAAGCCTTTGATTATAGCTAACATACTTAGTTTTATTAATATTAGATTCATAATCCAATTTATCACTGTCACTTGCTTTAAACTGTGAGTCTATTTCCTCTGAAACATTAGCTTCCTTTTCTTTTTTACTTTTTATCATTTCCCCACTCATTATAGCATCAATTGCTTCATCTAGTTTTTTATTCTTATTTTTTTTACTCATAATACCTCCTATTATCTACTTAACAACTCATTTAATGCAACCGTCGGAATTCCAATATATCTTATCTTAATATTAGTTATTCCTATAACTTCTGATTCTTTTACAACCCAAGAATCATTAGTATCATTATTATCACCCTTAGTTATAAAATATTTTTTTTCATCTATATTTAGTATTTTAACCACTCTATGAACAATTATTTTATTATCATGATTAAATATTAAAACACTACCCTTTTTAATCTCATTTAGTTCTGATTTTTTTAATTTCTTAACTATTACAACGTCTCCTTTTCTTATAATAGGAGTCATTGAACCAGAACCTATTGTTAAAGCTTGATATTTAAACAAACCACTAGTTAATGTTACTATTATAAACAGTAAAAACGTTATAACCGAATAAAACGCTAACTTCCTATTATTATACCTAGAACTTTTTACTCTTCTTAATTCAAAATAGTTAAAATTATTATTTAATTTAATCATTATTATAACTGGTAACGCCGTTTTTATAACAACATCTATATATTCCCCAAAATCCGGAAATATAGGTAACAAATAAGTACTTAATTCCGTTAATAACCTATAAAATATCGCATCTTTGTAACCAACCTTACGAGTTAAGTATATTAAGAAAATATTCTTCGTAATACTAGGAAAAACAACCAAACAAATCATTTTAGTTAATCCTAAATAAGTTGTAATTTTATAAGTATTAATCATTAAATTAACATCAATTAAAATAAATGCTATATACCCAACAATAAAACACAACTTATTACCCCTAGACTTAGAAAACAATTCATACCTTAATAATTCACTAATTACTATAAGCAATATCACTGAAAAAGTATTCTTAACAATATTAACAAAAGATAGACTATAACTATTTCTTAAAAAACCAAAAAATAATCCTAAAAAATAAGTTATAAAATAATAAAGCAAAAGAGAAATTAATATATTTAACAAAACATCTTTCTTATACCTAAAATTATCCTTTTCAAAACCAAATAATATTACTGTTACTATAAAAAATAGTAATAAAATACCTGTTATTTCATATGTATCTACTATTTTAAATAACAAACTATTAAATAACAATAAAATAAGTAAAACTATTTGTATAATTAATAACTTATTATATCCCTTCTTCATATTATCACCACTTTTTACACTTTTTATTATCTATAAACTTAAAATCTTTTATCTAGTACACTCTAGTACACGTATATTTTCCACTAATAGTTTCTTTTTCACAATTAAAGTTTCTTCCATAAGAATTTATTTCTTCCTTAAGCTTTTCATCCGTTACATTTACTTTATTTAAACCAATGCAACCAGCAAACATATTAGTCTTATCTGTTACTGCCGAAATATCGAAGCTACTTAAATCTAACGAAGTTAAATGTACGCAATCAACAAACATATATCTCATATCTGTTACAGCTGAAGTAACAAAGCTACTTAAATCTAACGAAGCTAAACCTCTACAATTATAAAACATATCTCTCATATTTGTTACTGCAGAAGTATTAAAGTTACTTACATCTAACGAAACTAAACCACTGCAAACAGCAAACATATAACTCATATCTGTTACTGCCGAAGTAACAAAGCCTCTTACATCTAACGAAGTTAAACTACTGCAATTATAAAACATAGTACTCATATCTGTTACTTCCGAAGTATCAAATTTACTTACATCTAACGAAGTTAAACCACTGCAATTTTGAAACATAGAACTCATATCTGTTACTTTCGAAGTATCAAATTTACTTACATCTAACGAAGTTAAACTATTGCAATTTCGAAACATTTGACTCATATTTGTTACTTTCGAAGTTTCAAAGCCTCTTACATCTAACGAAGCTAAACCACTGCAAACAGCAAACATATAATTCATATTTGTTACTTCCGAAGTATCAAATTTACTTACATCTAACGAAGCTAAACCACTGCAACCATAAAACATATAACTCATATCTGTTACTTCCGAAGTAACAAAGCCTCTTACATCTAACGAATTTAAACCACTGCAATTATAAAACATATAACTCATATTTGTTACTTTCGAAGTAACGAAACTACTTACATCTAACGAAGCTAAACCACTGCAATTATAAAACATATAACTCATATCTGTTACTTTTGAAGTATCAAATTTACTTACATCTAACGAAGCTAAACCACTGCAATCATAAAACATATGAATCATATTTGTTACTTTCGAAGTAACAAAGCCTCTTACATCTAACAAAGTTAAACTTTTGCAATTTTGAAACATACGATTCATATCTGTTACTGCAGAAGTATCAAATTTACTTACATCTAATGAATCTAAACGCACGCAATCAGCAAACATATAACCCATATCTGTTACCGCTGAAGTAACAAAGCCACTTACATCTAATGAAGTTAAACTTCTGCATTGATAAAACATTAAACGCATATCTGTTACTGCAGAAGTAACAAAACTACTTACATCTAACGAAGCTAAACCCCTGCATTCATAAAACATACGATTCATATTTGTTACTTTCGAAGTATCAAAGCTACTTAAATCTAACGAAGCTAAAACACCGCATTCATAAAACATACGACTCATATTTGTTACTTTCGAAGTATCAAAGCCTCTTACATCTAACGAAGTTAAACCATTGCATTTAGTAAACATATAACTCATATCTGTTACCGCTGAAGTAACAAAGCTACTTACATCTAATGAAGTTAAACTATTGCAATCAGTAAACATATAACTCATATCTGTTACTTTCGAAGTATCAAATTTACTTACATCTAACGAAGTTAAACTATTGCATCCTTGAAACATACGACTCATATTTGTTACATTTTTAGTATCAAAATACTCACCAAAATCTACTTTTACTAAGTTAGAAAAATAATAAAATTGATACATTGATGTTGGATTTGCATACACTACTCCTATTCCACCTACTGTAAGTTCATATTTTCCATTTTTATCACTATCTTTAT
>CANQBL010000011.1 GCA_947589105.1 uncultured Bacilli bacterium
ACTAATTTCATTTTAAACTACTAAATCTTATTTACTTTTGCTTTTTCTATATTGTTCAACGTTTTCTGGAGTTATTTTAAATCCTTTCATATGTATCGTATATGTTAATTGATCTGGAATAATTAAACCTTCAGCACTTGTTAAGCTGCTTAAATCTAAATATCCACCTACCCTTTGTGGTAATACCAATCCTTCGGCACTTGTTAAGCTGCTTAAATCTAAATATCCACCTATACTTTGAGGTAATGCTAATCCTTCCGCACTAGTTAAGCTGCTTAAATCTAAATATCCACCTATACTTTGAGGTAATGCTAATCCTTTGGCACTAGTTAAGCTGTCTAAACTTAAAGAGCCTCCTATGCTTTGCGGTAATTTTAATCCTTCAGCACTTGTTAAGCTATTTAAATATAAAGAGTGGCCTATGCTTTGTGGCAACACTAATCCTTCTGCTCTTGTTAAGCTATTTAAATTTAAATCTCCGCCTAAACTTTGTGGTAATGCTAATCCTTCGGCACTAGTTAAGCTTATTAAATTTAAAGAACCGCCTATATTTTGTGGTAATACCAATCCTTCGGCACTTGTTAAGCTGCTTAAATCTAAATATCCACCTATACTTTGAGGTAATGCTAATCCTTCAGCACTTGTTAAGCTGCTTAAATCTAAATATCCACTTACCCTTTGTGGTAACACTAATCCTTTGGCACTTGTTAAGCTATTTAAATCTAAATCTCCGCTTATACTTTGTGGTAATTTTAATCCTTCGGCACTAGTTAAGCTGTCTAAACTTAAAGATTCTCCTATACTTTGTGGTAACACTAATCCTTTGGCACTAGTTAAGTGGCTTAAATCTAAATCTCCGCCTACTCTTTGTGGTAATACTAATCCTTCGGCATTAGTTAAGCTACCTAAAAATAAAGAGTCACCTATGCTTTGCGGTAACACTAATCCTTTGACACTAGTTAAGCTGCTTAAATATAAATCTCCGCCTACTCTTTGTGGTAATACTAATCCTTCGGCACTAGTTAAGCTTCTTAAATCTAAAGAACCGCCTATATTTTGTGGTAATTTTAATCCTTTGGCACTAGTTAAGTAGCTTAAAGATAAATCACCGTCATAATAAATAGTATCTTCATTTATTTCATCTTTATTTAATGCTATTTGTCTTTCTTCACAATTAAAAATATTTGACAAATCTTTTCTTTTATTATTTCTTTCATCTTTTATTTCTTTAATTCTTGGGTCTTTTCCATATCCAAACCCATATATTTTATCATTTATCTCATATAAAAACGCTAATTCCTCTTTTGTTAATTCTTCTTTATTTTTATGCTTTTTATATATTTTCGTTAACTTTTTCATATCGTTAACTTTTTTATAATATTCTTCTTTATCTGGGAAATCTTTAATCTTTTCTTCTACTACCTCTTCCATTTCAGATTCGATGTTTTGATTTTCTGCTACTCCTCTTATTTCACCTATTTTATTTCCTTCCATTCTTATCGCAATTCTTGGTACTTTATACTCATCTTTTTCATCTAAAGTGTAATATACATAAAAATCCCCATTGGATAATTGATTTTTTGCAGTATCTTCTCCTGCCGTACACCACCCTGTATTATATCCTTGTAATGAGTTTACCAAAGGCATATGATTACTTCCCCTATTATACTTTACCCATTTACCTATGTTTCTTTTTATTATATTTTTATTATTACTTAGTACCTTTGTTAATATATAAGTATATATTTTGGGAAATGAGCCTACCCTTACCAATCCTTCTAAATCTTTATCATCTATTTCTTCTTTGTTCATTGCTTTTATTATCATATCTATTGATTTAGATAATGCTTCTCTATTTAAATCACAAAATGGACTTACAGTATGTTCATCTCTTTTATAAAATACTTGTTTTTCTTTATCATATTTTCCTATTTTTAGCATCCCTTGAAAAGCCCAGTATTTTGCCCAAAATGGATATACTTTTGCATCATCACTTAAAAAATAATCCAACCAATTATCAATACTTTTCTTTTGGTTTTCTATTATTTCTTTTTCTAATTCTTTTTTCATTTCATCTGTTATTTCAACATGTCCAAGTCCTCTTTCAAGATAAATCTCTTTTTGTTTTTCATAATAACTTTTTGGTATGTTTTCTTTTTTTATAACATACTTTTCATAATAACATTTTTTTAAATATTCTATATGTTTTGATTTTTCTTTTACTTTATTATGAGTATCTTCTAACTTTTCTAAATACTTTTTAATATTATTAAACTTATCATATTCATTTCCTTTTCCATGATGAAGAACTTGCTTATCTTTATATAAGTCTTTATATAATCTATCTATTAATCTTATATAATCTTTTTGTTTATTCATATAACATACCATCCTTATTTAGATTATAACATTTTTTATTTATTATTGTAAATTAAAGATAAATCTCATTAAAATAACAATATAAAAAAGTGTCTTATTAAGACACCCTTTTTATTAAAAGTATAATTTTTTTCTAATCAAAATTATCTAAAAAATCATCTATTTCTTCTACATACCATTTAATAATTATTTATTTTTATTTTTTATCAGTAGAACCAAATCCACCAGTTCTAATTCCATTTGCATTATCATTATCGGTAGTTAAATATTTCATAAATATTGCTTGTCCTATTGCCTCACCTTTTTTTATTGTTACAGCTTGTTCTTTTACGTTATAAAATGAGAACATAATAGCTCCATCATTATCAGGATTACCATAATAATCAGCATCTATTATTCCTACGCTATTTGAAAGTATAAGACCTTTTTTCTTTGGATTAGAACTTCTATTACATAGCATTAAATATTCATCATCTTGCATATAAACCTTTATACCAGTTTTAACTAACGTTGGATTAATTCCTGGCTTAAATGGTTCAATTATAATGTCTTCTGCAGCTTCTATATCATATCCTGCAGAAAATTTTGTTTTTCTTATTGGTAAATTTATGTTTTTATCTTCAAAACCTCGTGCGATTTCAAAACCTCTTGTTTTCATTTTATACACCTACTATTTCTTTTTCATCTATTAACATAACTTTATTTTCCTTTAATGATTTTGGAACATCTATTACCCTTTGATTAGATGAGCCACACCATTTTAACCTAAAGTCATGAAGTTCATCTTGGTACTGTCCATCTACTAAAACATCAATGTATTTTAACACTTCTTTATCTTTTAAATCCCTATCAAATAAGAATCCCGTCCAACACCAAATAGTTTTGCTTGGAAATTTTTCTTTAAATGCTTTAGCAAGCTTGGTGGTTGCTTCTATGTTCAAAGGATGCATTGGTTCTCCACCTAAAATAGATAGTCCGACAACATAATCTTTTTCACATAATTCTAATACTTTGCTAATTGTTTCATCAGTAAATTCCTTACCAGCTTTAAAATCATGGGTTTCAGGGTTAAAGCAATTTTTACAGTTAAATGTGCAACCTTGCATAAATATTGATACCCTAACCCCTGGTCCATTTGAGATATCCATTTTTCTTATTTTATTATATTTCATAATTAACATTCTTCAGCATCTTTATTATCGATGTGAATTACTCTTTCTTTTATTTCTTGAGTTCTACCTTTATTCCAGAAGTTAGTTCCAATATAACCACAAGTTCTTCTTGCTACATTTAGTTTATTATGATCTCTATTTCCACAGTTAGGACAATACCACTCTAAATCATCATCTAAAAGAATTTCTCCATCATAACCACATTCTTGACAATAATCTGATTTGGTATTTAATTCAGCATACATAATGTTATCATAAATGAATTTAATTACTTCCATTACGGCATCTAAGTTATTGGTTAAGTTTGGAGTTTCAATATAACTTATTGCACCACCTGGAGAAAGTTCTTGAAATTCACTTTCAAGTTTCAATTTTGTAAATGCATCTATTTCTTCAAATACTGGAACGTGATATGAATTAGTTATGTAATCTCTATCAGTAATTCCTTTAATTTTACCAAAACGCTCTCTTAAGCACTTAGCAAATTTATATGTAGTTGATTCAATTGGAGTTCCATAAACACTATAATCAATATTTTCATCAGCCTTCCATTTTTTACAAGCTTCGTTAAGTTTTCTCATTACGGATAGACCGAATTCTTTACCTTCTCCATTATCTGTATGAGAATGACCCGTCATAAACTTAACACATTCATATAAACCAGCATATCCAAGTGAAATGGTTGAATATCCGTTATGAAGTAAATCATGAATAGACTCACCCTTACCTAATCTTGCAAGAGCACCATGCTGCCATAAAATAGGAGCAACATCACTAGTTACCTTAGATAATCTTTTATGTCTTGCCTGTAAAGCTCTATGACATAATTCTAGCCTTTCTTCCATTATCTTCCAGAATAAATCCATGTCTTTATCAGAAGATAACGCAACATCTACTAAGTTAATGGTAACAACACCTTGGTTAAACCTACCATAATATTTAGGATTACCTTTTTCATCAACGTAAGGAGTAAGAAATGATCTACATCCCATGCAAGGATAACATTGTCCATTTCCATTTTTATCAATTTTAAGTTTCTTCATTATTTTTTCTGATATATAATCAGGCACCATACGTTTAGCAGTACACTTTGCAGCAAGTTCTGTTAAATAATAATATTTACTTCCTTCATGAACATTGTCTTCTTCAAGAACATACAAAAGTTTAGGAAACGCAGGAGTTATGTAAGCTCCTTTTTCATTTTTCATACCTTGTATACGTTGTTTTAAAACTTCTTCTATAATCATAGCAAGTTCTTCTTTATATTCTTCTGTTTCTCCTAAATACATACAAACAGATAAGAATGGAGCTTGTCCGTTAGTTGTGGTCATAGAATTAATTTGATACTGAAAAGTTTGAACTCCATCTGTTATTTCTCTTTTTAAGTCTTCCTTAGCATATTTTTCACAATCAGCTTTACTAAACTTTCTATCTTTATATTTCTGTAAAAAACGTTTATAGCTTTCCCTTACAAAAGGTGCTAGATGCGTAAGAGTTACGGTTGCACCACCATACTGACTTGAGTTAACCGCCGTAATAAGCTGCGTTGCAATCGTCATAGCAGTTAAGAATCTGTGTGGTTTTTCTATCATAACTCCGTTTATGTTAGTTCCGTTTTGAAGCATGTCTTCAAGATTTATTAAATCACAATTATGAAGTGCATTTTGTGCAAAATAATCCATATCATGAAAGTGAATTATTCCTTCATCATGAGCTTTTACTACATCTTCTGGAAGCAAAAACCTTCTTGTTATATCAGTTGACGTAATACCTGCGATGTAATCCCTTTGAGTTGTTACAACTCTAGCGTTCTTATTTGAGTTTTCAGTATTCCAGTAATCGTTTTCACCATCAATTAACTCCTTTATTGAAAGATCAGTTGTGTTACTTCTTCTTACTAGCTCTCTTGTATATCTATAAGTTATATATTTTTTAGCAAGTGCATATTTACCAATAGACATCAACTTTGTTTCTATAATGTCTTGAATATCTTCAACAAGCATTCTTTTTTTACCTAATCCTTCAATATATTTGATTATGTTTTTAATTTGAGTGCTTGATGCTCTTTCTTCTTCTTCAACTTCTTGATTTGCCTTCATTATTGCATTTTCTATTTTTTCTGGACAATAATCAACTATGTGTCCATCTCTTTTTATTATTTTCAAGTTGTGTACCTCCTATCTTATAATTCAAATATAGCACAATTGTATATTTATATACTGTTGCAATTGCAACATTATCAAAAAAATGGTATTATTTTACTAAGAGGTGTAAAATGAGTAAATTATTCAACAAAATAAATGAAAAAGATCAAAAAAAATTATTACGAATTCTTGAAACAAGTATTTTAAGTTATCCTAAAAACACAGCTATATTATCAGTTTCAACCGAAAATATTATTGGCATAGTATTAGAGGGAAACGCTCAAATAATAAGAACTGATTATAATGGTAACAGAACGATTATAGAAGAACTTGAAGAAGAAGCTGTTTTTGGAACTGCCATTTCTTCTTTAACAAGTGATGAATGTGAAATAATAGCTAAAGAAAACACCAAGGTTTTAATAATAGATTATGACTTAATTATAAACTCAGAAAACACAAACTATTCTTATTATAATCAGTTTATAAAAAATTTGCTTGCAATCACAACAGAAACAATTGAGGAAAAAAATGAAAGAATTGAAATATTAACAAAAAAAACAATAAGAGATAAACTACTTGAATATTTTAATATTTATTCAAAAAAACGTGGAACAAAAATAATATATTTACCGTTTAGTTTTACCGATTTAGCAGATTATTTAGCAGTTGACAGAAGTGCTATGTCAAGAGAACTTAAATATTTAAAAGAAGAAGGCTTTATTGATACAAAAGGAAGAAGAATTACCCTACTTTACAGATAAATTTCTTATAAAGAAAAAAATCAAGAGTTAATCTTGATTTTTGCTTCTTTTATCTTTTATTTCATTTAGTAATAGTTCTATAAACATATTCTTTTCAACAGAATAAGTCTTATCAGAGCCATGTCTTCTATAACTTATTAAATTTTCTTGTTTTTCTTTATCTCCTAAAATTAATGTAATAGGTATTTTTTTAGTTTGTGCCTCTCTTATTTTGTAAGAAAGTTTTTCATCCCTATCATCTAATTGTACCCTAACATTATTTTCTTTAAGCAAATCAAATATATTATTAGCATATTCTAAATGGTAATTATTATTAACCGGAATTATATTAACTTGTAAAGGGGCTAGCCAAGTTGGAAAAGCGCCTTTTGTTTCTTCTATTAAAAATGCAGTAAACCTATCAAACGTACCAAATATTGCCCTATGAAGAACAACCGGAACCTTTTTTTCTCCATTTTTATCTATGTATGACAAATCAAAACGTCTTGGAAGCAAAAAGTCTAATTGACAAGTAGACAAAGTAACATCTGGTCCTACCGCCGGTTTTACTTCAACATCAAGTTTAGGTCCATAAAAAGCAGCTTCACCAATAGCTTCAAAATAAGATACACCAAGTTCGTTTAAAACCTCTCTTAACTTATCTTCTGCCTTGTTCCACATTTGATCATCATCAAAATATTTTTCTTTATCTTCTTTATCTCTTAACGACAATCTAAATTTATAATCTTTAATTCCAAAATCTTTATAAACATCAAGTATTAAATTAACTACTTTTTTAAATTCTTCCCCAATTTGTTCAGGAGTAACAAATAAATGTGCGTCATTTTGACACATGCATCTTACTCTTTCTAATCCTTTAACAGCCCCTGATGCTTCGTATCTAAAATCAGTCGCAAATTCTCCTATTCTTATTGGTAAATCACGATATGAATGTAGTTTGTTTTTAAATACTAGCATGTGATGAGGACAATTCATTGGTCTTAAAACAAATTCTTCTTCATCTACTTTCATTACAGGGAACATATTTTCCTTATAATGATCAAAGTGCCCTGATGTTTTATATAAATCGACGGTCCCAACGCATGGAGAGTATACGTGTTCGTAACCTAATTTTCTTTCCTTTTCATAAATATAGTTTTCAAGTTCCTTACGTATTATTGCACCATTAGGTAGCCATATTGGCATTCCAGCTCCTACTAATTCATGATTCATAAATAAATCTTGCTCTTTACCTATTTTTCTATGATCTCTTTGTTTTCTTTCTTCTAGTTCATTTAAATAATTATTTAAATCCTCTTCGGTTTCAAAACATACCCCATATATTCTTTGAAGCATTTTATTTTTGGAATCACCTTTAAAATATGCTCCAGAAAACTTAATTAATTTAAAATATTTCATACGTTTAGTTGTATCAACGTGTGGTCCACGGCAAAGATCAGTAAAATCGCCTTGGGTATAACAAGAAATAACAGTATCTTTATCATCCATTCTACTAATTAAATCTATTTTATATGGATCATCTTTAAACTTTTCTAGCGCCTCTTTTTTAGATATTTCTTCCCTATAAATTCTTTTATCAGCCTTAGCGCATTTTTTCATTTCTTTTTCAATTTTTGCTAAATCTTCATCAGTTAAAGTCTTATCACCTAAATCCATATCATAGTAAAATCCCTCATCTATTACTGGTCCAACCCAAAATTTAGCTTCTGGATATAAATGTTTTACCGCTTGTGCAAGTAAGTGTGCACAAGAATGGTTAAGTACGTTTAATTTTTCATCTTCTTTTATGTTTATCATTTTTATTTTTTTCCTTTCTTAATCTTTTTTGTGCTTTTCTTTTTTTAATTTTATTATTTTGATATTCTAACTTTGCATAAAAAGCACTATCAACGAAATACGTTAAACCATGCAAAACTTGATATAATTTTTCATCATAAGCAAATATTTGTTTTAACTCAAATATATCACTATATGATAAATTAAGTCTTTCTAAATATAATTTCTTTCTTTTAATATCTATTTTTTTATCACTTAAAAAATTAATTAATACATCATTTATCATAAACTTATCCCCCCCTATAAATAATATTAATTAAGATTGTTTTTCAAAACGAACGTTCTTATGTTAAAACCGCCTTGTTTTTTATAATAATAACCTACTAAATTTTCTATGTTCTTATACATAACACTTGCTTTATTTTCTTCATAGCATTTTAAATATAAATCGGTAAACTCTTTATTAGGTAATTTAAATGTATGATATTTTTTTCTATATTCTTCGTTTGTTAATATTTTAAATAGCTTTGCTTTAGGCAATTTTGCTATTTCATAATATTCACAATATACTTCATATATTTCATTTAATAAATTATAATAATTTAATTTAAAATCTAATCTATCTTCTTCTAGAGATACTTTTAGCTCATCCATCAAATCCCATATTCTATGATTATTTTCAAGTAATTTAGTTTGGGTAATCGTTTTAAATGGTTTATCAATATAATCAAGTGCTAAACTTTGGAGCATTTTAACACTTCCATCTAAATCATATATTATTTTTCCATACGCAAACATATTAGCGGTACATAAATTATTACTATTATATTCATCTTCCATACACTTTTTTATTTTCCATATAGGATTTTTAAAATATTCTATCAGATAACTATTTGAATCAGTATTACCCTTTTCTTGATAATTTACACCGTTTTTCATAATCAAATAAACGTTAATATCTGAATATTCATTGTAATTATCATTTGCATAACTACCACATAAAACGGCACCTATAACATCGTCATCTTCTTCATATTTACCTAGAAATTCTTTTAATGCAAGCTTCCATTTTTCTACCAATTAAAAAACCTCCTTTCAAATAAAAAAGATGATACCAAAGGAGTGCTAAAGCACGGTACCATCCTTACTTTTACTTAATTTGATAACGCGTTTATTAAACGCGGGATTCTTTTTCAAGACCTGCTTAGAAGTAGTAATTTTATAACTTTCTTATTTAACTTTCACCAATCATTAAACTCTCTTTAAAGTATCATTATAAAACCATGTCTTCATCAACGCATTTATACCAAAATAATACTACTTTTATCATTAATAGTCAATTATTTTCTTTTATTTTCCCCTATCATTTCCACATCACTAGTAAGTTGTTTAATTCTTTCTATTATTCTAAGTGATTTTAATTTTTCTGCTTTATTTGATGTTGTTACACTTAAATGCTCCTGTAATTCTTTAATATTTAAATTAGAGGTTATAAAAGTTGGTAAATCTTCTTGCATTCTATATTGTAAAATAGTTCCAAGAATTTCATCCCTACTCCATGAAGTAACTCCTTCTGCCCCTAAATCATCAATTAAAAGCAGTTTAGAATACTTAACCTCATTAAATTTATTTTTAAATTCATCCCTTAAATCAGATTGAAAACTCTCCTTTAAACTTCTTAGATATTCAGGCCAATAAACAATTACACTTTTAACGTTATCCTTAGCAAGTTCGTTTATCATAGCTGCTAAAAGATAAGTTTTTCCGCATCCAAAATTTCCATGAAGATATAAACCTTTTTTATGATTACCTTTTTTATATTCTTTAATATAATTTAATATCCATTTTATAACCATTTGTCTATTTTTATCATCGGTATATATATCTTTTATCTTGGCATTTTTTATTTCTTTTGGAATATCTATTTTTGTTACATTATTTAAATATTTATTATCTTTATCTATTTTATTTTTATAATCACAAGCAACATACGAAAACGTAAGTTTATCATCTTTTATTTTAGGTAAATAGCAAAAACCATTAATGTTATTTTTGCAAGCTAAAATAGATTTGCATTCTTTACAATTTTTATATTCACTTACTGAATCTTCTATTTGAGAGGTGTATTTCATAAGTTCTTCTTCAGGCAAATTTATTTTATCTATCATTTCTTTAAATTCCTGATCTTTTTTAGATTGTTCAAAAGATACTTTAAGCTTATAATTAATATCTTCTACGCTTTTTATTTTATTAATATTTTCCATTAACATCACCTACTTAACACTACTTTATTAAGAAAATTCTTTTAACATATCCTTAAGGGATTTTTCTTCTTCCTCACTTATTTTTTCTTTTTTTATGTTTTGGTTAAACCAATCAGGTAACTTTTCTTGGTTAGAAGCTTTATTTATTGTTTTACTTTGAACGTTTTTATTTTCTCTTTTATATTCTTTTTCCGCTGCCTTCATTGCTTCTTCTACCGTTTCAATATTTAGTCTTTTCCACTGAGAAGCAATGGTTTGTATATATACTTTAGTTAACTTTTTATTATTAATTTTAAGGACATAATCCACTAATACGTTAACAACCCCAGGATTTAATTTAAAATCATTAAGAAGTGACTCTAATATACTTAAATCCCTAGTAGTTGGGGACACTCCCTTATTTGCTCCCTTAAGAAAATTATAAGGACTAGTATTTTCAAAAACATAAACCATCTTTGCTCTTTTATCTGATGATCCTACCGGATTTTTTAAGTATTCCGGTTGACTTTTATATATTAAAGAAGGTAATTTATTTTCGTTTTCATACTTATAATAATTTCTTACGTTTTGCCTAAGTAAATTCTTATCAATAAGTCCATTTTCTTTAATTGAGTTCAAAATGGAAGGCTTCATATCTAAAGCATCCATATTATATACATAAGATAAGTTATTTATAAGTTCCTTTACTTCTTTACTAAACGTTTTACTAGTTAATATACCTCCTGGAACCGAAGAGATTAATAAGTCAAAATCAAAATGATTATCTATTTTTATCTGACCTGTTTTATTAACTCTTAAATCTTCGTTTAGGTTATCATATAAAGTACCCGGTACACTTTCAAACACATCATCAAACCTACTTGTTATTTCTTCGTATGAAGACAAGTTAAGTTTAGGAACCTTAAAATATTTTAATATATTTTCATATTCTTTTTTACCTATATTATTATATAAAACTATGTTTAATATCGGATGATTAAAAAATTCATAAGCTGTTATTGGAGAAAATAATTCATAAACGTATGAATTAGAATTACCAGTTTTAACGTAAGTTTTTAAAAGTCCTATGGCCTCTAGTTTTTTTCTTGCAGTTACTATAGCATCCATTTTTATTCTTAAGCTAGTCATTAAGTGATGATGAGTATATTCATTACTTAATAATTCAGTTTTATCTAAATCTGCCCAAAGAGTATAATATAAACTAGTTGCTATACTCCCTATTATTGGTTGGTATAACATACTTATAATTTTTCTATCATGTTCGTTTAAAAGAGTACGATTAGCTACTATAAAAGTATCCGCTGGCAAAATATTTAATTCCTTCATAATAGCAACCCTCCTTAAATAATATTGTAATCTATTTTTAACTTTATTTCAACAACTAAAAAAGTTATCACATCTATTTTTTTTATTGTTTTTAAAAAAAGTGATAAAAATCACTTTTCTTTTACTGCCTTAAACATCTTTTTCCATAAATCATTTTCTGAGTAATTTAGTATTCCTACTTTATATACCTTAAGACCATACCTAATAAGTACAAAATCAAGTAAGAAAAGCAAAATAATCGCAATAATTAAAATTCCAACCGATATATCACCTGAAAGAATTAAACTTGGTGCTAAAGAAATAGATATTAAAGGTATTGTACTTATTACCTTTATAAACAAAGCTCCTGGAAAAGCAGATGATATTAATATTAAATAATATCCAATTACACTAATAACCATAAGAGGAGTTTGTAATTGCTGATAATTTTCCATGTTAGTAGTCATTGAGGCAAGAATTCCTGCTAAAAGTGAATATGCCAAAAAGCTTAATATAAATAAAATTATTATAAGGGGAATAACATATCCTAGTTTGTTTAAAACTCCTGCATTTTGAATAATTTTAAAAATTTCTCCAAAGTTTAAAGATGAAGTTGCTTTACTAATTAAAGATGTGTTTGAATTAGATACTAATTTTCTAATTAATAAGCCTATACCACCGTATAGTAATAATAAAGCACCTTGAATTAAAACAAATAAATTACTTGATAATATTTTCGAGAAAAAATGGGTTTTAGCAGATACATTACCTATTATTATTTCCATTCCACGAGTTGATTTTTCTTCGTTAATTTCAGCCCCTATCATTTGTACTAAAAAAACAATAAGCATAAAGCATGGTAAAACAATAATTAAAGAAGCAACCGATAATATACTTTTAGAATCTTCTTCATCCTTGGTCTTTTCTTCATCTAAAAAACTTCTTTTAATTTCAACTGGAATCGATATTTTAGATAGTACGTTAGTATCAATTCCAGCTTTTTTTAAAGCTATGTTTTCTTTTACACTATTAAGTGATGATGCTATTACTTGGTATTTTACCTTGTCAACGTATGAATCAGTTATAAACTCTACATTAAATACATTTTTAGAATCACTATTTATAACAAGTAATATATCGTTAGTATCTTTTATACTTTTCTTAGCCTTTTCTAATTTTTTATCTTCTTTACTTACAATAACCTTAGCATTTCCAAAATAGTTTTCAGTTAAAGATAAAGAATCTTTTATTTCATCATAATAACCAGCATTATCAATTACTTTTATTTTTAAATCATCGTTAAAGTCTCCTCCAAAGAAATTAACTATTGAATCAATATTAACAAGGCACATTATTATTAACATAACTACTATATTTGCTATTATAAACCATTTATTTTTTATTTTTTTAAGTAAACTATACTTAGTTAAAAATTTAAATTTATTTTCCATATGCCTCACCTACTTTCGCAACAAAAATTTCTTCTAAGGAAGGTTCTTGTAAAACAAACTTATTTATTTTTTTACATGTTTTTATATATTCAAAAACATTTTCTACATAAGTTTTATCTTTTATGTTAACTTCATAACCTAAAGCTGTTTTAATAACGTTAATAACGCCATTTATTTTCTTTAAATCTGTTTTTTTAACATCTCCTTCTATTATTATTTTCTTTATTTTATAATCTTCTTTTATATCTTTTAAATATCCTTTTAAAACCGTTTTACCTTTAACTAATATAGCTAATTTTTCACAAAAAAGTTCTACATGATCCATTCTGTGCGAAGAAAATATAATTGAAGTTCCTTTTTCTTTTAATTCAAGAATTACATTTTTAAATAATTCTATGTTAAGAGGATCAAGTCCTGAAAAAGGTTCATCTAAAATAAGTAATTTAGGTTCATTTATAATTGCTGATATAAATTGTACCTTTTGCTGATTTCCCTTTGATAAGGTACTTATTTTTCTTTCTTTATATTCTTCTATTTCAAACCTTTTAAGTAACTCGTCTAGTCTTTTTAAAACTGTTTTTTCATCAAGAGATTTTAAAGCTCCATAAAAAAGCATTTGTTCTTTTACGGTAAGCTTTGTAAGTAAACTTCTTTCCTCAGTTAAAAAACCAATTTTATCAGTTACATTATAATCTATTTTTTTTCCATTAAATAAAATAGTTCCACTACTTGGGCTAATAAGATTCATTATCATTCTAAATGTTGTTGTTTTTCCAGCACCATTTACTCCTAAAAGACCAAATATTTCTCCTTTTTCCACTTCAAAAGAAAGATCATCCACGGCTTTAACATCACCATAATATTTTGTTACGTTACTAACCTTAAGCATATTTACTCCTCCTTATTTGTAACATATAAAATTGATTTATTGTCAAAATTTAATTTATCAAAATAACTTAAAAATTCATCATAACTATAATTTTTATATATTTCATACTTATCATTAATTACTTTCCCATATTTTATAACATCATTATAAATCATATTTCCTACGCTTATAGGACTATCAAAGGTTCTTACAACTTGAGTCAAAAGGGCTTTTCTATTAAGCTCAAAAAGGTTTTTATCAAAATTATTATCAATTAATCTTTCATGAACTCTTTTAATAAATTCATCTTTATTTATCACGTCCGCCTCAAAAAAAAGTAAAATAACATCATCAAAGTATGAATACGTCCAAGAAACACCATTTTTAGTTATCCCATCTTTTATCAAATCTTTTTCAAAAGGCACTCCATTACCAAATTTCAAATCCAATAAAAGTCTTATAAAAAGATTCATTTTAAACTTTTTTAGTTTATCTTTTTTCCCAACAATAAATTTATAACATATGCCTATTTTAAAAGTTATAACGTTTCTTATTATTTTTTTATATTCTTTCATAACCATACTAGGTTCTTTAAATTCTTTTCTTATTATTTCTTCGCCTTTTAAAAACGTATTTTCTTTTTCTTTTTTCTTTAAAAAATTAATAGTTTCGTCAATATCAACATCCCCATAAATAACCAAAAACATATTTGAAGGATGATAAAAAGTTTTATAACATCTATATAAATCTTCTTTTGTTATTTTAGATACGTTTTGTTTATCCCCAATTGTTTTATATTTATTAGGATTTTCTACCAATGCTAAAGAAAACATTTCTTCAAATATAAACCTTTCGATATCATCATTTGTCATGTTTATTTCCTGATTAATGATCCCCTTTTCTTTTTCAACATTTTGATCAGTAAAATAAGGTGTTCTTACAAAAGTTATTAACTCATCTAAACATTCATAAAAATTGTCATTGGTTGAAAAATAATAATTTGTAATAAAATGATCAGTATATGCGTTTACGTTTGCTCCATATTTTCTAAATTTATCAAATACTTTTTCGTTATCCTCTGACTCAAACAACTTATGTTCTAAAAAGTGTGCTATTCCTTTAGGAAAACTAACTATTTTATCTTCACCAATTGGTTTAAAATCATTTATAGCAGAACCGTATTTAGTTATAAAATACGCACCTTTTTTAATAAAACCTTCTTTTTTATAAATATATACGTTTAACCCACTATCTAATTTTTCGTGAAAAATATCTTCATCCAAAGAAGTCATAACAATTTTATTCATTTGAAGATCCTCCTTCTAAAAAATAGCTTAAACAAGGTTTTACTTTACTAGAAAAATTAATAACATCCGTTATATTAACCTTTTTTAAATTAGTTATATAAGTATTTATATCTGGTAAATCAAAAAGATTAGCATTATGCTGTCTTCCGGTAATGTTTAATATTTCATCTTGGGAATCTAACAAAGAGGTAATAATAGTTTTCTTAGCTTCTTGTACTTCTTTTAATGAAACATCATTCATTTTATCTAAGCATTCTAAAGTAAGATTTAAAGCTTTTTCATAATTTTCTTTTTCTATTCCCATTATTATTTCCATTAAGGAATCATCTTTTTCTAACCTAGCAAAAACATAATATGCCAAAGAATTTTTTTCTCTTATGGTAGAAAATAGTCTTGATGAACTCGCACCTCCTAAAATAATTCTATATATAGGTGCTACATAGTTAAGTTCAAAATGACTTACATTTTTTAAATAACATTCAATTGTTAAAATGTTTTGAGTTCCATAACCCTTTCCTTTTTTTATTATTAACCCGTCTTTTTCATCATCATTATTAATAATTAAAGCATTCTCATATTTTCTATTTTTTTTAATTTTAAATACAATCATTTTTATTATTTCATCATCTATTTCAATATCTCCTGCAATAACAAGTTCAACTTCACTATTATTAATCATATAAAGATACTCTTCATATAAAGAAGACGTTGTTATTTCATCTAGGTATTTTATTTCACTCATAAAAGTATAAGGCTTTTTTTGATTTAAATTTTTTAAAACCATTTTCTCAGCATAACTACTAGAGTCTTCTTTTATTTTTTCAAGAAAACTTCTATAAGAATTTTTTATAACATCAAAAGGTTCTTTATAAAATGCTTTATTTTTGATTAAAGGATTAAATATTATTTCACAAAAAGTTGAAACAACTTTTTTTAAATTACCTTCTTTTGTATATTTATCTACTAATGATGCAAAAGTAAAAGAATTTATTACATAAGGACCATACCTTCCCGCTGAAGAGCTATAATATGCATCATAATTTTCAAGAGAATTGATGTATAACTTTTCATGAGTATCATACTTATTACAAGATTCCATAAGTAAGTTTTTAAGTATTCTTCTTTTTGTTATATTTTCTTTTGTTGCTAAGCTTTTAAAATAAAGGGTTGCGGTTATTGATTTAAATTTATTGGTTTTTAATAAGGTAACCAAAACATTATTAATTTTCTTTTTTATTATTTTCATATTCTGCCTCCAGTTTTAATATAGCTTATTTTATTAAAATTGATTCCAGAGCAAGTTTAATCATGTCATTAAAACTATTTTGTCTTTGTATACTCGGCAATTCTTCTTTAGTAATTAAATTATCAGATATCGTAAGAATGCATGCTGCTTTTTTATTTAATACGTTTGCCATGTGAAATAACGCAAAAGATTCCATTTCAACACAAGTACATCCATAATCTTTATATAATACGTTTGGATCTTCCGTTTCGTTATAAAAAACATCTGTACAATAAACTACTGAATTAAGAATCTTTATATTAAACTTTTTAGAAGCTTCTTTTATCTTATTATTTAGTGAAGTACTACTATTTAAAATTACTTTTTCTTCATTATTTTGAATTTTGGCAAAATTAGATTTTGAATATGATTTTTCTACTAAAATAATGCTTCGTAAAGGTATTTTTTCCGACGTAGCTCCAGCACTACCTATTCTTATTATTTCATCAACATCATATTCTTTATATAATTCATACGAATAAATACCAATGGATGGATTACCCATTCCATGAGCCATAACAGTTACTTTTTTTCCTTTATAATAACCAGTATAAGCATACATTCCTCTTACCTGATTTACCAATTTATAATCATCTAAAAAATTCTCCGCAATGTATTTTGCTCTTAATGGGTCTCCTGGCATAATAACCGTTTTTGCTATATCTTCTTTCAAAGCCTCATTATGTGGTGTTGCCATTATAATTCCTCCTTTTATCATTATCAAGTTTATTATACCACGTAAGATTATAAAACCTTCAAATTTATGTTGATTATTTTAAAAAATATGATAAAATATTTGCCATTGGAAGTGATTTTGATGATAAATTACAAATGGGATAACAATGAAATAACCAAAAGATACTTTAGTTGTTTAAAAGATATTATTAAAACAACAGATGAAGTTAAAAAAAACAATCTTTTAATAGATTTGGATAATCTAAAAGACATGATAATATTTAGTATAATGAAATTACCAAATTTTAATAAAGAAACTTTTTCAACGAAAAAATATTTAGATTTAGATAGAGAGTTTATTCAATCAGAAACCTCTTTTTTTCAAAGAAACAAAATAGAATCTCTTATCCCAAAAATTATTAATGCACCAATTAAATTAATTAATTGTGAAAATTCATATAAGCCTGATAACATGGTTGAAGAGTCTTTAATTTTTTTAGATCAAATTAATCCTAAATTACGTATTTTTTTGGAAAACACAATAAAAAACAAACAATTATTAATAAAAAATAATTTAAGGCAGCAATCTTGTGCAGGAGAAACTTTCTCATTAACGGATTGTAGCTATTTTAAAATATTACTAAATTCTAGTTCTAATGCATTTATCACCCTAAATCATGAAATTATTCATGGCTATGTTAATAGGTTAACAAAAAATAAATATGAAAAACCTAATAAAAATATTTTATATAGGGAGGTAGCTAGTTTATTAACAGAGTTATATGCAAACGAATACTTATTTGAAAACAAACTAATTAATTATGATGAGTTTGTATCTAATTTTCAAAATGTTTTTATTGTTAATTCTTATTACGAAATAGAATTAATTGATATTTTATTTATATTAGCTACTAACACTAATTATAAAAATAATTATTTTGATGCTAAAAAAATAATTAAAGAAAAATTAAAAAGTAACCCTAATTATGATATTAAAGTTAAAGAATTAACCGAGTTTCCTTTAAAATATTATTTAATATATTTATATTCTTCAATAATAGCAATAAATTTATATAATAATTTTAAGAAAGATTCTAAAAATGGTTTAAAAGCAGCAATAGATATAATGAGCAATATAACTTTAGATAATGAAGAAAAAATATTTAAAGATTATGATTTAAATCTAGAAAAATCTCTTGATGAATTTATTAAAGAAAATAACTCAATGGTATTAAAAAACAAAAGCAGCTAATCTTGCTGCTTTTGTTCATCTTCTGTTTGTTCATATTTTACTAATACTTCCCTTGGCTTAGAACCATTAGCAGGTCCAACTATTCCTCTTTCTTCAAGTAAATCTATCATTCTAGCTGCCCGGTTATATCCTAGTCTATACTTTCTTTGTAATAAAGAAGCACTAGTTTTACCACTTTTAATTACAAAATCTACTATTTCATTATATAAAGGATCATCATATTGATCATCTTTTTCTTCATATGATGAAGCTCCTACAGGTTTATCAGTTATATTAGTAAACGTATCATCATACTTTGCTTTTTGTTGTTTAACTGTATAATCTACAACCCTTTGAACTTCCTCTTCTGAAACGAATGAGCCTTGTATTCTAGTCGGAGTTCCCTCACCCATTGGTAAAAATAACATGTCCCCTTTACCAATTAGTTTTTCTGCTCCCGTCATATCGAGAATAGTTCTAGAATCAATTGAAGATGATACAGTAAATGCTATACGAGATGGTATATTTGCCTTTACAACACCTGTAATAACATCAGTTGAAGGTCTTTGCGTTGCAACAATCAAATGGATACCAGCTGCCCTTGCCATCTGGGTTATTCTCATTATTGAGTCTTCAACTTCTTTTGCAGCAACAAGCATTAAATCTGCAAGCTCATCTATTAAAACTACTATATAAGGTAATTTTTTTACAGAAGTATCCCCTGATTGTATTTTTCTTTCAATCATTTTGTTATAACCTTCGATGTTTTTAGTGCCACTATCGCTTAATAAATCATACCTATGTTCCATTTCTTCAACAATTTTTTTTAGAACAATTGAGGCTTTTTTAGGATCATTTACAACAGGTGCAAGCAAATGAGGAACCCCATTATACATTGAAAGTTCAACTTTTTTAGGATCAACCATAACTAATTTAACTTCATCTGGTTTTGAACGCATTAAAATACTTGTAATAACTGAATTAACACATACTGATTTTCCGGAACCAGTAGCACCCGCAATAAGAAGGTGTGGAGTTTTATTAACTTCCATCCATCTAGGATTACCCATTATATCTTTTCCTAATACCGCAAGAAGTTTACTATTCTCTTTTTCTTTAGGTACTGCAGCTAAAACTTCTCTTAAAGATACCGGAGTTGTCACCTTATTTGGAATATCTATACCAATGGTACTTTTTCCAGGTATAGGAGCTTGTATTCTAACGTCCTTTGCAGCTAAAGCAAGCGCTATTTCTTTACTTAAACTAAGTATTTTACTTACCTTTGTTCCAGATTTTATCTCTAATTCATATTGGGTTACGGTTGGACCAACATGGGCTTCTACCACTTTACCATATATATCGAAATCACTTAAAACCTGTTCAAGTAGTTTTATGTTTGAAGCAATATTTTCTTCATTTGCCTTAGTATTAACCTTTTTAGGTATATTTAGTAATGATAAAGGAGGAAGTTTATATTCTCCGTTAGAAACAGGTTCTTCTTGTATTTCTTGTTCTTCTAAGCTAACGTGATTTAAATCATTAACACTTGATATAACAACCCTTTTATCCTTAACCTCTTGATTTTGCTGTTCATTATCATTATCATTTTGTTCATCACTATCTTTTTTATTAAGCCATCTTTTAGGAGTAAAAATAAGCATTACTTTCTTTATAAAAGTAGCTAAAGATATATTAAATATAAGCATTACACCAAATAAAATAAGAACCCAACATATTATTTTAGAACCTAACACATCAAAAGCTAGTACAAATAAGTACGAAAATAACGCACCAAGAATTCCTCCACCTTGAATAAAATTAACATCATTAAAACCAGATACTATATTAGCAATCGTATCTTCAAAAACCGCTTGTCCAATGTTAGTATCATACATTATGTACTTAACGTGAGACATTGAAAGAATCGCAATAGAAAATAAATAAAATCCTATTAATTTTTTTGTAAATAATTTTGGTTTTTCTCTAAATAATAATACATAACCACCTACAATTAAAAAGAAAACTAATCCCCAATTATAATATGCACCAAATAAAAAAATTCCAAAATTACTAACCATTTTACCAACAAAACCCGATCTTAAAAGGCCTAAAATCGTTAAAACTATATATAAAATCCCAAATATTTCAACTGGTACTTTTCCTTTTTTCTTACTAGAAGATGACGTTTTTTTCTTAGACATCATTTCACCCCGCTATCATAAAATAATTATAACACGGAAAATAAAAGAAGTAAATTTAAGGTTGTTGAACTAGACACTATTTTTTGTTATTATAAAAAATAAAAATGTTCTAACTGAACATTTTTTTAATTATTTATTATTTCTTCCGTAATTAAATAAATATTGTATTGCAATACCACTATATTTACCATACGTTTTAGTAGCAAAAGCTCTTATGTTTTTTTCACCAATTATTTCATAATCTTTTTTCATTACTTTTTTAACCCATGTATCAATTGGAAACACATCATATTTTTGATAAGCAAACAAAAGGATACAAGATGCTACTTTAGGACCAATACCAATATTTTCCATTAATTTATCTAAAGCAACTTTAGTATCTAGATTATAAAATTCTTCTAGATTTATTTCATTATTATTTAACTTATCAATGATTGCTTTTAAATATTTATCCCTAAATCCTACTTTACATTTTCTAAAGTCTTCTAAAGTTACTTTCGATAAATCTTTATACCCTGGAAAAAGATAGTATTCTTTATTATTAAACATAACTTTTTTACCATATTTTTTAGCAATGTTATTAAGAGCATTTGCTATTTGGTAAACCCCGTTATTAGCAGAAATGATATATTCTATAATCGTTTCAAAAGGATCTTGTTTTATCATCTTAAGCCCATTTGAGAACTCTATAGCACTTGTTAGCTTATCATCTTGCTTAATTAAAAAATCATTCATAGAAGAATAATCATTACCCAAATCAAAGTAATTTTCCACTACTTCTTTTAAATTATCTTCTTTATTTGAACTTACACATAATAAGTCTTTATCCATGCGTACGTTTATTACTCTATCCTTTATTATAATATCAAAACTGCCATCATCTTGTGGAAAAAATCTAAATATTTGACCACATGTTACCGTATCATTTAGTCTGAATGGTTTTTCTATTTTTATTTTTATCATTATTAAACTCCATGTTCATAAATTGATTAGATATTATAAGTATAATAAAACCTAAAATTATACTTGCTAAAACATCAGATAAATAGTGTGCACCAAAGTAAATCCTGCTAAAGCCTGTTAAAATAATCATTAGACAAAAACCTATAAGAAGAAAATTTTTGAATTTACCATTAACCTTTTTATACACTAACAAAAATAGCGTTCCATATAATAAAAATGCTGATATTGTATGACCTGATGGATAGCTAAAACCTGATTGAACAATCCACTTCCAAGATGGTCTAACCCTTTTAATTATAAGTTTTAATACCTCCATTAAAACAGCTCCAAAACAAACGTTAGCAATAACGTATTTAAAATCTGAAAAAGCCTTTTTTCTTAAAAATAGTAACGCTGTTACAAAAAGTAAAACAATAATTGCTATTTCTGAGGCTAAATATGTTATAACATATAAAAAATTAGTTATATAACCCTTTTTAATTTTTATTATCTTATTAAAAAACATCTCATCAATTAAATCTATTTTTCCAAATACTACTAAAATAGTTAAAAATATAAATAATATTAATAATATGGCTATTAAATAATATTCTTTTTTTATACCATTTTTTTTCATTAATTATTCCCCTTTACTCTTTTTATATAATTTTCTTAATTCTAGTTTCATATCACTACTTAATCTTTGCTTAGAATCAGAATTAAGATCAGAAAATATTCCGATATCATTAGTTCTTTGCATATCTAATGTTCTTAATCTAACCTGTATATTAATATCATCATAAGAAACGTTTGTATTTAAAGAACTATAACCATTATTTTTAGGAGTTGCAATATAATCTCTAAATCCCCCTTTTATTGGATTAGAAATACTATGAATCACTCCAAGAGCTTGATAACATAAGTATTTATCATCTAATACCATTTTTATAGCTAATATGTCTGATAGTACATCAAAAAATTTTTTATTTTTATCTTCATATATACCACCTACGTTTTTAACCCTATAATTATAACTCATTCCAATACCATTTTTACTAAGAAGATATTGAACCTTGGAAGCTAATTCATCTAAAATATCTTTATATTTTTCCTTAAGATTTTCCCTTTCTTCATATATTTTAAGAAATGTTTGTTTATCTAAATAATATAAACATAAATCTTGAAGTTCATCTTTTAACTGATAAATACCAAGTATTTTTGTAATAGGTACGTAAAAATCTAGTGTTTCCCTTGCTATTTCTATTTGTTTATTAACTGGTAATGCATCAAGTGTATACATATTATGAAGTCTATCTCCTGCTGCTTTTACCGCGATTATTCTAGGTTCATCTTTAGAAGCATTTAATATTTTTTGGTGAGTTTCTATGTTTATATCATTTCCTATTTTGGTTACTCCATCAACTATTTTCGTTATTTGGGTACCAAAGTCTTTTTCACAATCTTCTAACGTGTAACTAGTATCTTCAATCGTATCATGTAAAAGTCCAGCGGTAACCGTTTGATAATCCATACCATAACTAGCTAAAATGCTAGCAACTCCAATCGGATGTATAATATATGGTTTACCATTTTTTCTAAATTGCCCCTCATGAAGTTTAGTAGCCTTATAAAGAGCATCATATATTACCTTAATCTCATTACTATTAAATTGTTTACAATTTGGTATTAGTTTTATAAATTCTCCATTACTTTTAGCAAAAACTTTATCTAACTTTTTGAAATATTTATTTGGTTCTTTCATTAGGATTCACTTCCTTTAAAATTAAATTTATAAATATAATACTACAAAAATACAAAAAAAGCACTAAAAGTTGTGCTTTAATTTATTAAGTCTTCAAATATCTTTAACGATAATTTTATTGAATTATGTTTAAGCGACCCAAGCTCCATGGTAACAAAATCATCTTTTACTATTTTTATATTCATTTTATTTAATTTATCTTTATCTATTATGACAGGAGCCTTTTCCTCTTCCCTATGGTATTTATCAACAAATTTTTTTGAAATCTTACCATCATTTATAATAACAATTTCAATTTTTCTTTTACCTAAATATTTATTAAGTACGTTAATATGATCACTAACGGTAAAATCATCAGTTTCACCTGGTTGGGTAAACATATTACAAACATAAAGAATTTTACCATTAGATTTATCTATTGCATCTGTTATATCTTTACTAATTAAATTACAAGCTATACTCGTATATAAACTTCCCATACTAAGAATAATCATATCAGCCTGCTTTATTTCTTTTATTACAGATGGATTAATAATAGGTTCTTCTTTAAAATATATATCTTTAATTCGTTTTTCACTATCAGTTATGTTGTGTTCCCCTTCAATTATACTTCCATCTTCCATAACCCCAATTAAATCAACATTATCCTCAGTTAAAGGTAACACCTTTCCCTTTAAATTTAACACCTTGGATAAAGACTTTATTCCATCTGAGATGTTCCCGGTTATATTACAAAGTGCTGCTAAAAGAAGGTTACCAACAGGATGACCATTTAAATCACTATTAGTTTTAAACCTATATTCTAGCAAACTTTCAAATAATGGTTCAGTATCTGATAATGATGCTATTACCTTTCTTAAATCCCCTACGGCCGGAATAGAAAATTCCTGCCTTAACTTACCAGTAGACTTTCCATCATCACAAACAGATACAACAACTGATATATCAACTGGAAATTGTTTTAATCCTCTAACTAAGGTAGACGTCCCCGTTCCACCTCCTAAAATAACTATTTTTTTATTCATAAAAATCTCCCTTAAAAAAATCATTATATAAAAGTTCATTTTCAATGGTAGTTTTTCTTCCATGACCTGGATATAAAATTATATTTTTATCATATGACTTAATTTTTTTTAAAGACTTTTTCATTTCCTCAAAATTACCACCTTCTAGATCACACCTACCAATTGTTCCTTCGAAAATAAAATCTCCTACAAACATTATACCTTCCTTTTTAAAATAATATGTAACAGAATCTTCTTTGTGACCCTTTGTTTGTATTATTTCAAAATTAAAAGGTCCAATTAATTGTAATTTATTTGATTTATAATCAATTACCATAGCATCATAATACTTTCGTAAGTCTTCTAAAGCTCCAACGTGATCAAAATGATAATGGGTTATTAAAATAGCAAGAACTTTCCTATTTCCAACTAAATTAATTATTTTTTCCTTATCATCTCCAGGATCAACAATTAGAACTTTTTCTTGTTTTGATACAACATAACAATTTTCTTTTAAAATACCAACTTCTATTTTTTCTATATTCATTTATATCTCCATTATTAATGCTTCATATAGTAAATCAACCAAATGATTAGTAGGCTCTAAGTTATACTTTTTAATAAGCTCATCAAACACATCAAACGTAACTTCTAAATTAAGCAACTTAAATACTGAAATTTTTTCGTTATCAAAATCTTTTAAGTAATCTTTAGTATACCCATTATCTATTATTAATAAAGGTAAATTACCTATAAATTTTTTGAATCTATTCAAGATTGTTTTTGTCCTTTTTACATAATTAAAAGAATCATTATCATAATTAATCATGTTTAAAATATCCGGTATATTAATAAGTGTTTTATCTAATCTATAGTCAAATCTTTCTTCTAGCTTTATGCCTTTTATTTTTAAAGCAGAAAGTTGTGCTATATTTCCTGTTTTTGCATTTGAACTAGTAGGAATAATTTCTAAAATCACATACTTTCTATTTTTTAAATCCATGTTATCACCTTTTTTCATTATTATCATATTTTTCTAAAAAATTATATCTTTTACCACCTGTTTTATAACATCTCATCATATCAAGATTAACGTTTTCAGTTGCTTTAAATATATTATACGGAATAAATTTACTCTTTTTTTCTAAACTTTCTATTAGTTTTTTTATCTCTAATCTTTTTGAATTTTCATTTTTATCATATGTATTTTTTTCAGTAAACCTACAAGCACAATTTAAAAATGTTAAACAATTGTATTTTGCCCAAGCCTTTATATCTCGCTCTCTTACTAAGTAAAGGGGTCTTATAAGTTCCATATTTTCAAAATTATCACTATGAAGTTTTGGCATCATTGCTTTTATTTCTCCACCATAAATAATACTTAGTAAAGTAGTCTCAATAACATCATCAAAATGGTGCCCTAAAGCTATTTTATTACAGCCTAAAGACTTCGCATAAGAATAAAGACACCCCCTTCTCATCCTAGCACACAAATAACAAGGTGAACCTTTTTCCAAACTATAAACACTATCAAATATATCAGATTCAAAAATATCTATATCTATATTCATTTGCTTAGCATTTTCTTCTATTAATTTTCTATTTTCTTTATTATAACCAGGATCCATAACGATATATTTAGCATCAAAATTTACTTTTCCATGTTCTTTTAACTCTTCAATACATTTAGCAAGTAAAAAAGAATCCTTACCTCCAGATATACATACCGCTACTTTATCCCCTTCTTTAATAAGTTCATAATCCCTTATGGCCTTAGTAAATGGTCTCCATATTTCTTTTCTAAACCTAACTATTATACTGCGTTGTATTTCTTTATAATTTTTCATAAAAAAGCACCACCATAATTTCTAATGATAATTTTAACATATATTTAGGTTTTTAAAAACTATAACTTAACATATTATTTATTAGGAGGCCAAAAATGAACTTAAAAAAATTAAAAATAATTGGCGTTATAATTGCTTTTTTTGTTGCTTTTCCCCTTCATTTTTTATACGATAAATTTCCGTGTTTTATAACAAGTATAATAGCACCAGTTAACGAAAGTATCGCAGAGCATATGAAATTGCTTTTTAGCTCAATTTTATTTTCAGGAGTAATTCAAAAAATAATAGTAAAAATAAAACACCTACCATACAAAAACGTTTGTATTTCAAATATAATAGCAGGAGTATGTTCCATTCCTTTATTTCTAGCAATTTATTTACCAATATATTATACAGTTGGTGAAAACCTATTAATTTCCATATTTATTATGTTTATAATAATCGTTATATCCCAAATAATAACTTATTATATAGTAAAAATGAAAAAAGATTTAAAAATGGAAAACCTAGCAATATTATTTGCAATTATAATATACGTTATCTTTAGTTTACTAACCTTTTTTCCACCTAAAATAGATTTATTTAAAGATCCTTTAACTGGTTATTATGGAATTAAAAAATAATTAGCATAAACAATAATGCTAATTATTTTTTATTTATCACTAACTACTTTTTCAAAAAAACTATTTTTAGTTTTTAATAAATATGATATTGATACAATAATACTTCCTAAAAAAGCAACTAACATATCCTCCATGGTATCAAAAACTCCGGTAGTTAAATGATGCTGAACATCCATTTTCAAAAAAACGAATGCCCCAAACTCTATAAATTCCCAAAGGGAAGCTACCATAAGAGTAAAAGAAATAATAAATAAAGAATTAAACCAGTTGTTTTTTTTCTTATAAACTCCAAACCAATCCATTACCAAAAATGCCAAAAAAGATGTAAGCACACCCGATAGGAAATGAACAAATAAATCATACCACCATACCGAATTATAAAGGTTTACTACACTACCTAAGAACTGAGCTAAAATTATAAATACTAAGTACACTAATTCTATCATTTGAGTAATTTTAATTTTAAATAATTTATTAATAATTCTTGGAATAAATAAAACAAAAATAATTGATAAACTACCTAGCAACCTATCATAAGCTCCAATATTAATATCCCTTATCGCATAACAAAAAGATGCTAAAGATACTAAAAAAATTAAAACATTATTTAATTTTCGCATAACCATTATCTCCTTTTTCTAAACCTACTTTTTATTTTTATAATTTTCTTTACTTTTTACATAATTATATGCATCTATACACATTTCTTCAATACTTTTTTCAGCTTTCCATCCCAAAGCCTTATATGCATAATCTACGTTAGCATAACAAGCATCAATATCTCCTGGTCTTCTTTTTTTTATCTCGTATTTAACATTAACACCGTTTACCTTAATAAAAGTATTAACTAAATCAAGGACACTATAACCTTTACCAGTTCCTAAATTATATGCATCACAACCTGTTTGTTTAAGTATTTTTTCAATTGCATTAACATGACCTTTTGCTAAATCAACTACATGGATATAATCTCTTACTCCAGTACCATCATGAGTATCATAATCATTTCCAAAAATACCAAGACATTCTAATTCTCCTGTTGCAACCTTAATAATATATGGCATTAAATTATTAGGTATTCCGTTTGGGTTTTCTCCTATAAGACCCGATTTATGAGCTCCAATCGGATTAAAATATCTTAAAATAGCAATACTCCAGTCATTATCAGATTTATATAAATCTCTTAATATTCCCTCAATAATAAGCTTTGTAGTTCCATAAGGATTGGTTGTTGAAAGAGCAAAATCTTCTTTTATTGGTAACTCTTTTGGTTTACCATATACCGTTGCAGATGAAGAAAATGCTATTTTTTTAACTCCAAAGTTATTTGCAACTTCTAACAAACTTAATGTAGAATCTAAATTATTTCTATAATACATAAGCGGTTTTGAAACTGACTCACCTACTGCTTTATATCCCGCAAAATGAATTATTGCATCTATTTTATTCTCCATAAATATTTTTTTTAAAATTTCTTTATCACAAACGTCACCTTCATAAAAACTTACTTTTTTTTCTGTTATTTTTTCTATATATCCAACTACTTCTTTTTTAGAATTGGATAAATTATCTATTATTACTACATCATAACCTGATTCTAATAATTCAACACAAGTATGACTTCCTATAAAACCAGTTCCCCCAGTTACTAATATTTTCATATTCTAACCTCCTATAATTAAATTATAGCATAAAAAAAGAATTCCATTATAAAGAATCCTTTATCTTTATTAATTTACCTGTTCTTGAAAACCAGTCTTCCTTAGTCATAATAACCTTATAATCATCAATTTTATTGTTATTTTCACTTACCCAAGCATCTTTTATTATTTCATATGGTTTAAAACCTAATTTATCAAGTACTCTTTTAGCCTTTATATTACCATCTGAATATTTACATATAATATTGTCATATCCTATACTGTATAAATATTCTATTACCCCTGATAAAGCCTCTATCATATAACCATTTCCCCAATAACTAGGATGAGAATTAAATGTTACCTCTATTTTTTTATCACAAGAAGATTCATCTTGGGTTAAAATATTACCAATTGGTATATTCCCAAAATAAATAATCCAATCAAACATATGGGCTTTTTTTATTTTAGCATAATATTTTTTCATACCACCTTTAAATAATTTTTCTATTTTACTTTTATCTTGTTTTACAAGTTTACATACCCCATCTACGTTTTTTAAATATGCAAAGTCATATTCATAAACCTTTAAAAAATCTTCTTTTTCTCCCCTTTTTATTATCAAGCGATTAGTTTTTAATTCAATAGTTTCATAATTCATAATAACACCACCTGCTTAATAACATAAGGCTAACCTGCCATGTATGGTTATTTATTATAATAATTAAATAGACAATAATCAACATAATTTTCAAAATTTTTTTAACTTTTTTTAAAACTTTTAAAAGTATTTATTTTTTTTTAAAAAACACTTGATTAAACCTTTTTTTCTTGTTATTATAGTTATGCAGTTATGGCGAGATAGCTCAGCTGGCTAGAGCGTTCGGTTCATACCCGAAAGGTCGAGGGTTCGATCCCCCCTCTCGCTACCATATTGATGTCAAACTCGGACTTTTCGAGGTAAAAAATAGAAAGCGACTTGTAAAAAAGCCGTTTTTATGTTATTATGAATATGTCAAGGATGCCTTGCATAAAATATAAAGGGAAGACTTAACTTTGCCGAGTTGAGTACTTGCCCTTAAGTGGTAAGCACCTAATCTATGCTAGATTGAGTGCTATTTCTTTATACATAGAATCATTACAGAGACTATTAATAAAATGATAATTAGTA
>CANQBL010000012.1 GCA_947589105.1 uncultured Bacilli bacterium
TACCAATATTTTACATCAAAACATTTTGAATAATCAGTTCCACAACTCATACTAATTGTACTTATTCTTTTCATTTCGGGAGTATTTATATATTCCAACAACCATTCAGGAAAAGTCGGAGATAAAATTTTAAAATACTTTTTTACTTCTGGATTTAATGTATCATAATACTTCATCATAATTCCCTCCACTCAAAAACTGTTAACACAATTATTATATCAAAAAATCTACTTTTTTTCGAGACATTTAGATAAATTTGTGCTAGAGCATTATTAATGATCAATGTTTTATATATTAAATTATTTATGAGCAAAGGGTAGATATCTTTCTCAATCGCTTCAATGTGATAATTACTCACACCTTTCGTGTGAGTTTTCTTTTGCTTAAATTATTATTTTGACAAAATAAAAACGCACTTGTAAATTGACAAAATCAATTAAAGTGGGTCATATTTTAGTAATTTTTACCAATTATCTAAAGTGATTTTCATCTATTAATGGCACAATATCTATTGCTGGCTCTTCATATGGATGTACTTTCCTTAATTTAGATATTACTTTTTTAACTTGATTAATATCACAAACAAACTCTAATTTTTCCTCTTCTACGAATTCTAGTTTATTCTTCTCACCAATATATGGATTAGCATTATCATTAGGCATAAAAGTACCTATTGATTTTGTTGAAGAAGTGCAATAAGTATAATCTCCAATTACTCCTGCACCAGCTTCACACACAGCTTTTCTAACTTCTTCTACATTTTCTGGTGGGATAGTTACAAAAATTTTTACCTTATTAATATTTATGTTCATTCTGAAATTTTTTCCAATCTTTTTTCTATATCCTCAATGCTTGGCAAAGTATTTTCTAAAAACTCAGGTATTTCAGATAATATTTTATATTCACTTACGCCAATAGGTTTATTTATATCTTTTAAAGCTAGTTCTGCAGTTACTTTCTTTTTATCTTTGCAAAGTAATATTCCAAATGTTGGGTTATCATTTTCATCTTTAACATATTTATCGATAGCGCTTAAATAAAAATTCAATTTACCAGCATATTCTGGTCTAAACTCAGTTGTCTTTAATTCTATAACTACATAACTTCTAACTTTTAAATTATAAAACAATAAATCAATATAATAATCTTCATTTTCTATTTCTAAATGATATTGTCTTCCTATAAATGCAAATCCGTTACCTAGTTCTAATAATAACTTGGTGATATTAGTAGTTAGTTCTCTTTCAATATCAAGTTCTTTCACATCTTTATCAGCAGTTATAAAGTCAAAAATATAAGGGTCTTTTAATAATTCTTTTGCTTGTTCATTATTAGGTGTTGGTAAAGTTTCATCAAAATTAGTAGTTTTATTTTCTAAAAGAGCTTGTCTTTCATACAATTTAAGAGAAATCTGATGAGTCAATATAGAAACAGACCAGCCATTTTCAACTGTTTCTTTTGCATACCACTTTCTAATTTCCTTATCTTTAATTTTATCTAATAATATTTGGTTATGGTTCCAAGATAATTTTGCAAGGACTGCTTGCAAAAATTCATCATTATCAAACTCACTAGCAAATTTTTGCATATATCTTAAATTTCTTGCTGACATACCTTTAATTGTAGGAAACTCTATTTTTAAATCTTTTGCTAAAGTATCAATAAAGGATGATCCCCATTTATTATTTTCAATTAATTTTAAACCGATATTATAATACATCAAAATTAAGTCTTTATTAGCATTTTCAATTATTTTATTCCTAGTTGTTATTAAAGTCCTTTTAATATCATTTAGTACTTCAAAATATTTATCACTATTTTCTAACATAATGACCTCCTTTGCTAGTATCAGTTGATATAATTATACTATAAATACCAATAAATTCCTATATTGCCATTGAATTTTTATTAGATTTTTATTAGATATTTACTTAATTTTGATAAAAGATTTAAAACCTTCTTATCATCCGTTTTGATTACGAATCTATTCAAACTTTTTCGGACATTTAAAATTTTTTCATCTTTAAATAGATAAGATTTTTCGTTACATTTGTTATAAATATATTTATTTACAATATAATTAATAATGAGTTGAAAAAATATTACAAAAAGTTAAAATTTATGTTACAATCATTTCGTTAAGCAAAAAATTAAGTCAATTTTATCAATGAGTAGCTAAATGCGTAAGTCCAGTTGAATAACGACTTACGTATTTTTATGCTTAAAAGATAAAAGGAGGAATTTTTTGTGGAAAAACTTGATTTAGGAAATGATAAGATTTCTAAACTAATAAAGCAAATTGCAATACCGTGTGTTATTAGTATGATTGTGGCAGCTCTTTACAATATTGTAGATCAAATATTTATAGGGTGGAGTAAGGCAGGTGCTTTTGGGAATGCTGCAACAAATATTGTGTATCCATTTACGGTTATAGCTCTTGCCTTTGCTTTATTAATAGGAGATGGAGCAGCGGCATTATTTAATTTGTCATTAGGAGCTAAAAATGAAGAAAAATCTAATCTTTCTATTGGAAATGGTTTGATGCTTTTAATAATTATATCAATTATAATAACCATTTTAGGTATTGTTTTAAACGAGCAAATATTAAGTATTTTTGGTGGTAATAAAAATGAGGTAGAATGTTATGGTTATGCTAAAGATTATTTAAGGATCATTTGCTATGGTTTACCTTTTTATATTATTGGACAAGGTTTAAATGCCTCTATAAGAAGTGATGGTAGTCCAAAGTATGCTATGGCATCAACGGTTGTTGGGGCAATATCTAATATTATTTTAGATCCAATATTTATATTTGTTTTAAAAATGGGAGTTAAAGGAGCGGCTATTGCCACGGTTATTGGTCAAATACTTACATTCATAGTAAGTGTTTTATATTTGAAAAAATCAAAATATTTTAAGGTAAATAAAGAATCAATTAAGCTAAATAAAAATATATGTAAACAATTAATATATTTAGGTTTTGCTTCTTTAATTACGCAACTTGCTATCGTAATTATAATTGCGGTTGCTAATAACTTAGTTAGTAAGTATGGTTATGTAACAAAATCTAGTACAGGTTCATCTTATGGGGTTGTAATCCCTCTTGCGGTTATTGGAATATGTATGAAAGTTTTTGGTATTGTAGTATCAATTGTTATTGGAGTATCCTTAGGTGGTATGCCTATTATTGGATATAACATGGGAGCAGGTAATACTAAAAGAGTTAAACAAACTATTAAATATATTTTAATAATAAATTTTATTATTGGATTTATAGCGTTTATTTTATTTGAATTTTTTCCAAACTCTATAATTAATATATTTGGAAGTAAAAACTCTTTTGAATACATACAATACGCAAAATATTGTTTAAGAATTTTCTTAGGAGGTATTATATTAACTTGCATAACTAAGTCTTTATCCATATTATTACAATCTATGGGTTCTAGTTTTAAATCAACTTTATTAGCTTTTTCTAGGGACGTTATTTTCTTTGTTCCTTTAATTATAATAATTGCAATGATAAGTAATAGTGTTGTTACAATGTTATTAAGTGCTGTTATAGCTGATGTTTTAGCATTTATCTTAGGAATCATTTTATTAAAAAGCGAGTTAAAAAAATTGTAATTCTTTAATATAAATATAATACTAATTTGTGTGTAAAACTCCATTTTAAACAAGTTAAAATAATATATTTCTAATCGATTATTTTTTTGAATATACTTAATTGGGTGATTTAAATTGAACGGGTCTAATGTTTATGCGGTTGCTAATATAAAAGGTGATATTAGTAGTCCGAATTTAAAAGGTATTGCATATTTTTATCCATATAAAGATGGAACAATGGTTGAAATTGAAGTTAATGGGCTTCCAATTGGTAGAAATTATCAAATATTTCCTATACATATTCATGATGGACAAAATTGTAATATGGTAAACGGAATGTTTGTTAATGTTGGTGAGCATTATAATCCTACTTATGAAAAACATCCTTATCATGCTGGTGATATGCCACCTTTATTTTCTAATAATGGTTATGCATATATGAAATTTTATACTACTAGGTTTAAAGTTTATGATATAGAAAATAAATTAGTTATAATTCATGAGGCAACTGATAATGCTGAAAACCCTACAAGTTTTGGAAGAAAAATAGGGTGTGGGTTAGTAGAAAAATATACTACAATATAAAAAGAATCAAAAATTATGATTCTTTTTTTATAAAAAAACTTCTTATAAATAAAATTGTTAAAATTAAAAACATAGGTACTGCTATTAATAATACGAAATAATCTTTAATAATTATTATTGAATGCGTTATATTACCTAGTATATATTTTCCTAAAATCATACAAGCTATTGCTATTAAAGTAACTATAAAATTATTTCTTTTTTTATTTTTACATAAACTTTCAACTCCACAAATTATGCCATATAAACTAATATTACAAAGTGCTAACATATAAAATATCCATCTAAATGCAAGTAAATTTTCTAAGTGTAATTCAGAACCTGATAATCCTATTTTTTTAAGTAATATATATTCTGGATATCTAAATGATGATGCAAATTCATATCCGAAACATGCTATTACAAAAAACATAACTAAACATAAAGATAGTGAACTTATTAAATAAAATATAATAATTGTTTTATTGTAATTTTTTTCATCATTAACAAAAGAGCCTTTAACTGTAAGAAGAAGCATTATTAAAAGTGCACAAGAAGATGCATGATATATTGCACCATTTAAAATACTCATATAGTTATTATTTATAATTGGTAGTACGTTTTGTACACTTATATATTTAAGTAAGAAAATTTCAATTATAACCATGAATAAAATACTTGCAAAAAATGATAGTTGGGAAACTCTAGCTATAGTTTCAATACCATTAAAACATATAATTAAACTAGTTATTATAATAAGTGCTCCAACAAAAATATAAGGTGTGTTTTGCATATATTTACTTGTTATAAATATTACCATTGATCTTATTGAAACTAAAAGCATAAACATATAAATTATTATTAATAATATATTTAGTATAAAGCCTATTTTTTTACCAAATAATTTTTTGTTTTTCTCGTATATATTTAAATTAGGTAAACAAGAATTAACTTTTAAATACATTAAAACAGGAATAATACCTAAAATGGTTCCTAATATCATTGCAATTAATGTTTCGCTACCTGATTTTTTAAGTAGTATTATATCACTTATTCCAAGGTATAAACTAGAACAGATTAATGTTAAAAGCATACCAAGTTGAATTTTAGAAATTTTATTATTCATCTTTAAGTACTCCCTTCATTGACTTAATAGAAAGTTCTGTTGATTCAATTTTTACACTTGTTTTAAACTCAAATTGGATTGTTTTTGCAATATCTTTTTGATCATATCCTAATTTTTTCATCTGTTTATATTTTTTTCCATAAAATTTTTCTCCATACATTAAAACGTCAGAGTTATTTTCCTTATATAGTTTATTAGTTGTTTTAGTAACTAAATTTTTAATTTTATTAGCAGATTTTTTTTCTAACTCTTTTAGTTTTTTTTCATCATTTATAAAATCTGCTGAACAGTTATATTCTAATAAGTCTGCGGTTACTTTTATATTAATTAACGCGAGTGGCTTTTTATCTTTAAATGATAAGTCTTCTTTTATTTTTGCACCTTTAACTTTTATTGTTGCATAATTCTTATCATCACATTTAACGTTAATATATGTTTCTTTTTGGGTTTTTGCAAGAAAATTATAACCAGTACTTTCATCGTTAGATAAATATCCTTTTAATTTGTTGTTTTCAAAGTATGCTAAAGAATCAAATTTTAGTTTTGCTTTGGGATTACTTTCGGTTATATTATCCATCTTTTCGCCTTGTTTAACATTTCCTGTTATTTTAACCATTGGAATGATTGGCTGGGCTCCCTTACTTGTTAAATCTGATAGAAATTTATCTATGGTTACTATTGTTAAAGTACCACTAAATTTATCTGCTATATTTAAAGTTGATTTTAAGTTAGTAGATGGAATTGTTTCAAGGGGAGTAATTACTTTTAGTATGTTATATGCCTTAGTTTTTGTTGCAACCATAACTAGGGCGTCTTTTTCAATTTGAGAATCTCTCATAAAATAATCAAGATAATCTAATGGGTCTTTTTCTTTTAATATATCTTCACCAATTACTAAAACCTCATTATGTCCTAAATATAGTTCTTTTGGAGAATCAAGCATTATTTTTTCAAGAGCTTGATAAATTGTATTTCCTTTTGCTTTATAAAATGTTATTAAACTGGTATCTGTTTCTTCATCTTTTTTTGCATTCATTATTTGTATTCCAACGTTTAATTTAGAAGGATCATCATCATCTTTATCAATTGATATACCAGATACTATTGCATAGTCATTTATCTCTTTATAATTAAAACAACCAGATAATAGTAATAGTATGATTATTGAAACTATAATCTTAAGACTTTTTTTCATCATTATCCTCCTTTTTAGAGAAAATGTTTTGAGGGTGAAACTTTGAATTTTTATTTAAGAGTATTGCATCTTTTTGACCAATTTTATTAAATGGTTCAAAAGGAAATAAAAAAGGTTTCCCACAAGATTTATAACTTGCTAAAAGGGCGATTAGTATAATGCAACCAAACATTACTCCTACAAATCCGAAAAAAGAAGCTAGGATAATTAGTATTAATTGCCACCATCTAATTGAATTTACTAGCTCAATTGATGAAAAGGCTAAAGAAGCAACACTTGATATTCCAACAATTATTATTGTAATAGGGGATACAATTCCAGCTTCAACGGCAGCTTGTCCTAATACTAAGCCTCCAACAATTGAAATTGAGCTTCCACCTTTACCTGGAAACCGCATATCTCCTTCTCTTAATATTTGAAACATAAAACTCATTGCAATAATCTCAAAAACAGTAGGAAAAGGAACGCCATCTCTTTGAATAGAAAAGTTTATTAAAAGTCCACTTGGTATTGTTTCTAAGTTATAAGACATAAGAGATATGTAAATAGCAGGAGTTAAAATAGCAAGCATCATTGCTATTATTCTAACAATTCTTGTTGCAAATACGTTTAAACCCTTTTCATAATAGTCATCAGGATTTTTAAAAAAATCAATGAACATACAAGGTAATATTATTACTTGATTTGAGTTTTCAACCATAAGTACAACTCTTCCTTGAAGTAACATCTGACACGCAAAATCAGGCCTTTCAGTTGTTAAATTTGTTGGAAAAATAGATCTGTTTGGATTACTTATAGCATCTAATATATAATTTGCATTACCAACGTACTTTATATCTATATTTTTAATTTTTTCATCCATATCATTAATTAGTTGTTTACTACAAACACCATTAATATAAAAAAGGGCAACTTTTGTTTTACTTTTACTTCCTAAAACGTACTGTTTAAACCATAGGTTTTCGCTTTTAATTCTTTTTCTTAAAAGACCAGTATTAGTTTCATAATTTTCGGTAAAAGAATCACTAGGTCCTTTTAGGCTTTGCTCATTTTGACTTCTTTGAATATCACTATTTAATTTAGCTTTATTCTCAAATGCAATTATTTTCTTTTTATTATCAAATATAATTAAAGTAAAACCATTAAAAAGATAATATAACGCATCTTCCATTGTTGTTATTTCTTTTAAACTATTATTTGGAACATAATTTTTAACATACGAAAATAAGTCTTTAATCTTTAAATGATTTTTTTCTTCATCCATTCTACGTAATATAAAATCATTTATATCTGATGCTGAACTTACCGTATTTGCATATACTAAAGTTATTACTTGATTATCAATTGGAAAATCTTTATAAGACACATCGGGTGCATTACCTGTTTTTTCCTTTATCTCATTAATTATTTCTTCTCTTTCATTAGCTAGTGTCATATTATCCCTCTTTTTAAATAGTATTAACTATAAATTATAAAAAATTACAAAAAAAAGGAGATTACACGGTTTCCCATGCAATCTCAAAAAGAATAAAAAGGGGTTGGCTAGTTGTGATACTAGCGGCCAGCAGTATTTCTCCTGCTGGTGCCATTTATACTAATCGAAACTCATGTAAAAGTCAACCTTTTTTAATAATTTTTCTTAAAAAAATTTAAAGCTCAATTGATTTGCAAACAATCGTTTGTTATAATTAAACTAGTAGTTAGAAAGGAACGTTTATGGAACTTAAAGATTTACCAGGAGTAGGGCCTAAGTCTCTTGAGCTTTTAAATAATTTGGGTATTTATAGTATGGAAGATTTAATAAGAAATTATCCATACCGTTTTGATGTGCTCACAAAAAGAAGTATTAATGATGATCGCTTTTACGATTTTTTTGTAAGTGATGGAGTAATAGAATCAAAACCAGTTGTTAGTTTTTTTAAAGGAAAAATGAATCGGTTAACTTTTAGGTGTAACATTCAAAATAAAATAGTTAAAGTAATTATTTTTAACAGGGCTTTTTTAAAAAATAACATTAAAGAAGGTAATATTGTTACCGTAATTGGAAAGTATAATCCGAAAAGCGAGACTATAACTGCTAATAACATTATTTTTAAACCTCTATCAAATAAAGTGGAAATAATTCCGGTATATCATTTATGTAAAAATATATCATCAAAACAAATGTCTAACTATATTAGAACCGCTTTATCAAAAACAAAAATAGAAAATAACATACCGGATAAGTTAATAAAAAAATATGACCTTATTAGTGAAGAAGAGGCTCTTAAAATAATTCATGAGCCAAAAGATGAAAAAAGTTTAAAGACCGCTCTTAAAACTCTTAAATATGAAGAGTTATTTACGTATATGAAAAACGTAAAATTATTAAAACAAAAAAATGAAATACATGATGCTAGGTATTCAAAACAAGTTGATTTAAAAAAAGTAAAAGAATTTATTAGTAAGCTTTCTTTTTCTCTTACTTGTGATCAACAAAAAGCAATAGATGAAATGATTAATGATTTAAAAAGTGATGTAAAAATGAATCGTCTTTTACAAGGAGACGTTGGTTCTGGAAAAACGATTGTATCTTTTACTTTAGCTTATGCATGTTATACAGCTGGTTACCAATCAGCTCTTATGGTTCCTACTGAAGTACTTGCAACACAACATTATTTAAATGCTATAAAAATATTTAAAAATACTGATTTTAAAGTTGGTATATTAACTGGTAAAATGAGTGCTAAAGAAAAAAAAGAAGTATATACAAAATTAGAAAACAATGAAATAGGTTTACTTATAGGTACGCATGCTTTAATTAGTGATAATGTTTCGTGGAATAATTTAGGTCTTGTAATAACTGATGAACAACATAGGTTTGGAGTTAATCAAAGATTAAAACTTAAAAATAAGTCAGTTGGACCAGATGTTTTAATGATGAGTGCAACTCCAATCCCAAGAACTTATGCTTTAACTATTTATGGAGATACAAACGTATCGAATATTAAACAGGTTCCTAAAGGAAGATTACCCGTTATAACTATGCATAAAAGAACCGATGAATTAAAAGATGTTTTAAAAGGCGTTTATAAAGCTTTAAAAAATGGAAATCAAACATACGTGATTGCACCAATGATAGAGGAAAATGAGGATTCTGATTATACTAACGTTTATGATCTTAAAAATAAGTTTTGTATTGCTTTTAAAAATTATAAAGTAGAAATTCTTCATGGAAAGATGACTAACTTAGAAAAAGAAAAAATAATGGAAGATTATTTAAATAATAAAATAAATATTTTAATATCAACAACCGTTATTGAGGTGGGTGTTGATGCTCCTAATGCTACCGTAATTGTTATTTTTGATGCTGATAGATTTGGTTTATCTACGTTACATCAATTAAGGGGTAGAGTAGGAAGAAATAATGTTCAGTCCTATTGTTATTTAATAAGTGATAAAGGTAAAGAAAGACTTAAGATAATGCAAGAAACTTATGATGGGTATAAAATAAGTGAAGCTGATTTTAAATTAAGAGGACAAGGTGATTTATTTGGTTTAAGACAAAGTGGTATTTTATCATTTAAATTATCTGATATAAGACGTGATTTTGACCTTTTTGTTAAAGTAAAAGAAGACGTTGATGAATATTTTAACAAGTTATAAAAGTATTAATTAAAAAAAACCATGTTTTTATGGTTTCTTTTTAGTTATTAGTTTGTAACTTTGATAACATGGTTTGTATTTTGTTTTCATCTACGTTACTTATCGTATACCAACCATATTTAGTCATTTCATTATATGTATCAGCTTGACTATCCATGATATCATCTAGACAACTTTTAAGTACTTTTCTAGAATCTTCATTAGAACTTTCTAAGGTCCCATGAACGTATACTTCAACAGTACTTTTTAATATAAGTAAATAGTTTTCCATTATTAGTTTATCATTCATTTATTTTTTCCTCCAATAAGTTAATTAAAGCTTGTTTCATTTTATTATGTTTAGATAACTCATCATTCATAAAATTTTTTAAGTTATCATCAGTTAAGTTTTTGCATCCAGCTTCTATTATTTTAATCATGTTAGCCTCATGTGCTATTGCATCTTCAAAGTAAAGCAATTCTTTTTGTGTCATGTTTATTCCTCCTAGAATTATTATGGTTCATATTTTAAAAAATAAACGTTTTAGATAAAAAAAAATAAAGTTGCAAACCAATCTTGTTTTTCGTATAATAAAGTATATAAAGGTAGAAGGTATTTAGGAGGATTACTTTTTATCTAGCGCCAGACCCTTTATTGGGTGACGAGGTATGGTGGTTATCGAAATTTTCGGCGGGTGCCATCACGGGTTTTTCTGTATTCGTAAGAAATACTTTTAAAACGTAAAATAAAAATTATAACAAAGAAGTATTTCACACAGTTATTTTTATTGTGCAAAAAGGAGAATTAAATAATATGTGTGGAATAGTTGGATACGTAGGTAAAAATAATTGCGTGCGTGTTTTAATTGATGGTTTAGAAAAATTAGAATATAGGGGTTATGATTCGGCTGGAATAGCTTATTTTAATGATGATAAAATAAACATATTAAAAGAAAGTGGAAAATTAGAAAACTTAAAAAAAGGACTTGATTTATCAGTGGATTCTAACATCGGAATAGGGCATACTAGGTGGGCTACCCATGGTAAGGCTAAAAAAGAAAATTCCCATCCTCATCAAGTTGGTAAATTTACGATTGTTCATAACGGAATAATAGAAAATTACGTAGATATTAAAAAAGATTTAGAAAAAAAAGGTTACGTATTTAACTCAGATACCGATACGGAGGTTTTGTGTGCTCTTTTAGATTATTTGTATAAAAGCGATAAAAACGTTTTAAACGTAATAATAAAAGCAAGTAAAATAGTTAAGGGCTCTTATGCGGTAGGTATTTTATTTAACGATGAAAAAGATAAAATATACGTTATGAAAAATAAAAGCCCGTTAATTATAGGGGTGGGGAAAGATGAGAATTTTATTGCTTCAGACGTACCTGCAATTCTTGATAAAACGGATAATTACATATCTTTAGAAGATGGAGATTATGGGGTTATAGCAAAAGATGAAATAAAGATTTATAACAATAAAAAGTTAAGAAATTATGATGTGGAAAAATTTGAGTTTGGTGCTGATTTAATTGATAAAAAGGGTTATTCTCACTACATGTTAAAAGAAATTCACGAACAACCAGACGTATTTAAAAAGACGGTTAAAGACTACGTTAATAATGACCTTGATGGGTTAATTAAAAATATGCCAGATTTTACTAAGTATAATAAAATTAGAATAGTAGCGTGTGGTAGTGCTACTCATGCAGCATTAGTTGGTAAGCAAATGCTAGAAGAATACGGTAATGTTAAAACTGATGTTGAAACCGCTAGTGAATTTAGGTATAGTAAGCCGTTTTTAAGTAAAGACGAATTAGTCATCGTAATATCCCAATCTGGTGAAACGGCAGATACTTTAGAAGCATTAAAACTAGCTAAAGAAAATGGTAATGATACTCTTGGAATAATTAATGCAAAGGGAAGCTCAATAGCAAGGAGTGCGGATATGGTTTTATATACGAAAGCAGGTAAGGAAATTGCTGTTGCAACAACCAAAGCATACTCAGCTCAAGTTGCTATGTTATCATTAATTGCACTTAATCTTTCTTATAAAAAGGATTTGATTTCATCTGATGAGATTAAAAAGATTTTAGCTAGTATAAGAACTTTACCTAGTCAAATGCAGGAATTGTTGAATAATAAAGATAAATATAAAGAAATAGCAGAAAAACTTGCTTCTCATAATGATATATTTTTTATAGGAAGAAAAGTAGATTATGCTTTAGCACAAGAAGGGTCTTTAAAGTTAAAGGAGATATCTTATACCCATAGTGAAGCTTATGCTGCGGGAGAATTAAAACATGGTACGATATCTTTAATTGAACCTGGCACTCCAGTAATTTCAATCGTAACGGATGATTATATTGCTCCTAAAACGATAAGCAATATGATTGAAGTTAAATCTCGTGGAGCAGAGGTTATATACATAACTAACAAAACGGATGATTTAAAGGATGGATTATATGATGAAAGGCTTATAATCCCACGTACTCATAAATTATTTAGTCCACTTCTTACCATAATTCCTCTTCAAATGATTGCTTATGAAGTTGCTAAAATAAAAGGGTGTGACATAGATAAACCAAAAAACCTAGCAAAGTCAGTAACCGTAGAATAAAAAGTTTAATAAAGTAATTGACAAGTTTAAAAAAAATATATATTATTATAATAGCGTGATGATATCACGCAAGGTACCCTTACGATATTGTTTGAGGGTACAACCAAAACCCCCTTGGAGCCTATGGCTCCTCTTTTTTGTAACTAAAATAAGTTGTGTTAGTGTTTTTTTCTTGTAATATAAATAAAAATTTATTATAATTATATATAGAATAAGGAGGGTCTATAATGCAAGACTTTGAAACTATAAAAATAACTACTCCCGAAGGAAAAGAAATGGAATTAAAGGTTATTACTATTTTAAGAAAACCAAATGATGAAAAAAGTTTTTTACTATATACCTTTGATGAAAAAGCTGAAAATGTTGATATTTATGCATCAATCATTAAGGAAGAAGAAGGAAATTACGTTTTAGATTCTATTACAGAAAAAGAAGATTGGGATTTAGTTCAAAATGCAATTAGAGAATTATCTGAACAGTAGGAGAAAATTATGAATAATGAATTATATAGGAGTATAAAAAATGAGTTAAACTCCCTTAATGGGGAACAAAAAGAGCCTAATAACGTAAGTAACTTGTTAGGCAAGATGGCAACTGGTAAAAAAGGAAAAGAATTATTTACGGTTATTTATGCTTTTTATGAGTACATGAATAACCAAGGTTTTAGTTTTATTAGTGAACAAAAAGAGTGGGCAGATTTTTTTCAAAATAATTTTTCTAATTATTTTACCATGAATATAATTAAATCTGATTTTGATGATATAGTGAGTAACGAAAGACTATTAAATACAATTTTAAAAGTATGTAATTTAGAAGTTAAAAATAATTTATATAAATACGCTAAAATACAAAATGCTCTTTATACTAAAACTGGAAGTAATAGATACGTTAATGTTTATAAAAAAATAGAGGATACCTTAATTAATGATGGGATTATAGAAAATTCGAAAGAAAATGAAGATTATTTAGAGTCAAAAAAGCTTGAAAGTAATAAAAAAAGAGTATTAGTAGATCCTAGTTTAGTTTCAGGTTTAAAATCTAAATCTGAAGTTGTAGCTACCACTACAAAAGCTATTTATGAAAAAATAAAAGAAAAAACTAGTTCTTTTAAATTTTTTAAAAATCTTAAATTAGAAATATTAGATAATGATAGACTTTCAACATTAACGATTGTAAAAAAGGAAGATTTTTTTGATAAAATTGCTAGTAGTGATAATGAATATGTAAGAAAAATATATAATTCCGCAAAAACAAAACTAGAGTTATTTAAATCTTTAGCTAAACCTGGTTTAAAAACTCAAGATTTTAGCGAAGATGAAACTGATAAAAAAAATTCCAAGGAGAATTTTGCTAATCGGATATCTAATTATGGAGTTTCAACAGAAGATGAGAATAATTATTATGTAGATGAGCAAGAAAAAACTAATTCTTATCAATAGGTCGAAATTTAAAAAAATTATCTGAATTAAAAAAGATATTATTTTCATAATAATAATGGTGATTAATATTATGAAGAAGTATCTTTTTTTATTGTGTTTACTAGTTATTTATTTAATATTAATGTTAACGCCTAAAACAACTGATGTAATCTCTTATCAAGATATAAAAAAAGAAGGTGTTGTAACGGTTATGATATACTATGAAAATGGAATAAATAGTAAAGATTTAAAAACTTTGTTTGATGATTATGAGGGAGAATATTATGTTTTAAAATTACAAGTTAATAAAGAAGATATAATGGTTTCTTGTTCTGATTTTAAAAATTGTATAGACGAAGTTTATTCTTTTAATAATAATGAATTTGAGACTAATTATATTACAACAGGCTTTAAAATAAATCGAGTTTATTTTATTTCCTATCGTGATGAAATAGAAAAATATTTAAATTCTAATCAAATTGTTTATAAAATTTTGTGAATATAAGTTTACATTTATTTAAAAAATAGTTATAATCTATTTAGTAAATGAGGTGCTAAAATGAAAAACTTATGGAATTTTATTAAGGATAAATCTTACTATTTTTTAGGTGGGACGATTATTATAATAATTTTATTAATCATTATATCTTCATGTTCTGGTGGCAATGGAAGTAGTTATGAAGAAATTGAAAATAAAATGGTTATAGCTGCAAAAAATTATTACAAAAATAGAAAAGAAATTTTACCAAAACAAAATGGAGATATTGTTAAGGTTACTATTTCAACCCTTGTTGAGTCAGAATTGTTAAAAGAAGTTAAAGATCCTAAAGATAGTTCAAATAGTTGTTCTGGGTATGTTGAAGTTACTAAAATTGAAGATGATTATTCATTTGTTCCGTTTTTAACGTGTGAGGGAAATTATGAACCTAAGTATTTAAAAGATGTAATTAAGAATGAAAAAACAGATGAATTGGGTAATGGAGTTTACAGTGTAGGTAACAGTTTTATATATAGGGGTGAAGAATTAAATAACTATGTTTTATTTAATGACTTATTATGGAGAATAGTTAAAGTTGATGATAATGGAGATATTAAGCTAGTTTTAGCAACATATACACAAGATATTTATCCTTGGGATACAAAGTATAATCCTGAAAGTGGATATAACTCAGGTAACACTACTGATTATTTACTTACTGATATTCGTAAAACTCTTAATGCATATTTTGAGGAAACTTTTACTAAAGAAAATAAAGCTAAGATTGTATCTAAGAACATTTGTATAGGTAAATATCTTATAACGGATGACTTTAGCATAGAAAAAGAATGTTCTATTATAAAAGAAAACGAAAAAATTAGTTTGTTAAATCCTAGTGATTATCAAATGGCTAGTTTAGATAATGGTTGTACTAATTTAAACAGTATGGAATGTATAAATAGAAATTATTTATCAGATGGTAATATATTTACTTGGACTTTAAATCCATTGGCCGAAAATACTTATAAAGTTATTTATATTTATGATAGTATAGGTGAAACTTATGCTAATAATTCAAAAAGATTAAATCCAGTAATATATTTATCTAGTAAGGTTATTATTAATCAAGGTGATGGAACATTTGATAATCCATATAAAATAAAATAATTCAGTTTAAACTGAATTATTTTTTATTTCTATTAAAAAAGGAGCATTAACGTTATTAGTATTTTTATACATTTTGTATTTTATTTTATTTTTTTCTAAGTATTTTAATATATTATAAGATTCTTCTTTGCCTTGTTTATGAGGGTAACAAACAACTAATATTATTCCTTTTTTATTAAGAAGTTTAAGTCCTTTTTTTATTGCCTCCAAAGTTGTTTTACTTTCTGTCATTATTTTTTTATTACCACCTGGTAAATATCCTAAATTAAAAGTAATTAAACTTATTTTACCTATATATTCTTTTAAATATTTATCAAGGTATTGATGGGAATCATTTATCAAAGTTACGTTATTAATACTATTTTTTTTCATTAATTCTTTTGTATTTTTAATAGCGTTTTTTTGAATATCAAAGGCAAATACTTTCTTTGAAAATTTAGAAAGTTTTAGTGTATCATTACCATTGCCACAGGTTGCATCAATTGTTATATCTCCTTTTTTTATAAATTGTTCATAAATAAGATTAACTCTATTTAATATGCTTTTATTAAAACCTTGATAAGTTCCTCTTCGTTTTAGTTCTTTATCAATGTCATTTAAAACACTTACTTTTTTTAAAGTCCAATCTGGTGCAATTAAATCGTTTTTAGACCCATCTCCAGTAAGGCGATGAATAACAATTTCTTCATTTAATTCTTCTATTTGATCACATACTATGTTTACGTATTCTTCTTTGGTTAATAAATGAAAGTTAGTTTTTTTATAATAATCTTCTAATGGGGTGTTTTTTAAGACGTAAAGCATGTGTATTTTAATTCCATCTATTTTTAATTTATTTATGTGTTTTACCGTATCAATCATCATTTGTTTTGTTTCGTTAGGAAGGCCATTTATTATGTGAACCACCACGTTTATATTGTTTTCTTTTAATTTTTTTACACATTTATCAAAACAGTCTAAGTCATGTCCTCGATTAATTAGTTCTAGCGTTTTATCATGCATACTTTGAAGCCCTAATTCTATTGTTAGATATGTTCTTTTACTTAAGTCTTTTAAATATTCTAAGCATTCATCGGTGATGGCATCAGGCCTAGTAGCAATATTTATTCCAACAACATTAGAAAAGGTAAGTACTTCTTCATATTTTTCTTTTAATATTTTAACTGGTGCATAAGTATTCGTATTAGCTTGAAAGTAAGCAATATATTTAGTATCAGGCCATTTTTTATTTAATTTTTCTTTTATGTTATTAAATTGAGTTAATAAATTATCATTTTTATTACCTGCAAAATCTCCACTACCTAAAGCAGAGCAAAATATACATCCGATTTTGTTTTTAAAGTTTGGACAAGAAAATCCACCATTTAAACTAACCTTAAAAACTCTAGTATTAAACCTTTTTACTAAATCATAGTTTAATGTATGGTATCTTTTATTATTTAACGAATATTTAAACATTTGAATCACCAAACAAATTATAACATTAATGCTTGAATTTAGAAACAAAATATAATATACTATTAATATCAAAACGTTGATGAAGAGTAGTAAATTAATTATTTTTTTTAAGAGAGTTTATGTTTGGTGTGAATAAACAAAAAAGGTTAATTGAACTAGCTTCGGAGTTATTATATGAAATAACAGTAATATAATACGGATAACCTCGTTATTGGTTTTAAAGTGTATGCGTGTAATGCATAAATTAAGGTGGTACCGTGGACAAAAGTTCATCCTTTAGTAGGATGGGCTTTTTTAATAGGAGGATTTATGGTAGAGATTGCTAAGGCTATTTTAGAATTCATTATCGTTTTTCTAATGATTTATTCTGGATATTACTTTTTATCATATAAAAAATTAAAAAAATATGATAGAAAAAAATCCCCAGTTAATATAAGATACTTAGTATTAAAGTATAACCTGGATATAGTTAAACTTGGGTATAAAAGAGTTTTTAAAACTCTAATGTTGTCTGATTCTTTTATTGTAGCTTTTATGTTTGTCATAACTAGAAGTGTTGATAATGTTTATGTAAGGCTTTTAATATCATTTGTTCTGATATTTCCTATGTTTGCAGGAGTATATTATTTGATTGCAGCATATTATAGAAAGGAATGTGAGTAATTATGGAATATAATTTTAAAGAAATAGAAAAAAAATGGCAAAAATATTGGGAAGAAAATAAAACGTTTAAAACTGACGTATGGGATTTTTCTAAACCAAAGTTTTACGTACTTGATATGTTTCCTTATCCATCAGGAGTAGGACTTCATGCGGGACATCCAGAAGGATATACCGCAACTGATATTGTATCTCGTATGAAAAGGATGCAAGGCTATAACGTGCTTCATCCAATGGGATATGATTCGTTTGGTCTTCCAGCAGAGCAATACGCAGTTCAAACTGGAAACCATCCTAATGGTTTTACTCAAAAAAACATTGAGTATTTTACAAAACAATTAAAGGAATTAGGTTTTGACTATGACTGGGATAGAATGGTTATAACATCAGATCCAAATTATTATAAGTGGACTCAGTGGATATTTAAACAATTATACAAAGATGGATACGCAAAATACGTTGATATGCCGGTTAACTGGTGTGAAGAACTTGGAACCGTTTTATCAAATGATGAGGTAATTGATGGAAAATCAGAGCGTGGGGGATTCCCTGTCGTAAGAAAAAACATGAAGCAATTATGCATTGACCAACCAAAGTTTGCCGAAAGATTACTTGAGGGTTTAAATGAAATTGACTGGCCAGAATCAACTAAAGAAATGCAAAGAAACTGGATTGGTAAATCAACCGGAGTTGAGGTAGACTTTGAAATTGAAGGCGGTGGTATGTTTTCAATATATACAACTTGTATTGAAACCATTTATGGTATTACTTTCATGGTTTTAGCGCCGGATGGTGTGTTAGTTCAAAAATTAATGCCAAAAATAGAAAATAAAGAAGAAGTTAAAAAATACATTGATGAAACCATAAAAAAATCAGACTTAGACAGAACCGAACTTAACAAGGGTAAATCAGGATGCATTTTAAAGGGTATTAATGCAATTAACCCGGTTAATGGTAAAAAAGTACCGGTATTTATCGGAGACTTTGTTTTAGCAAACTATGGAACAGGAGCCGTTATGGCAGTACCAAGCCATGATCAAAGGGACTTTGAGTATGCTAAGGTGCATAACATCCCGATGATACAGGTAATAGAAGGAAAAGATGTTAGTAATGAAGCCTTTGAAAAACAAGATTATTTAGGTAAAGGATGCAAACTTATTAATTCAGAAGAATTTACCGGATTAACCGTAGAAGAAGCTAAAGAAGCTATTACTGATAAATTAGTTAAAATGAATGTTGCAAGAAAAACCACTAATTATAAGTTTAGAGAATGGATTTTTGCAAGACAAAGATATTGGGGAGAACCAGTTCCTATCGTTCATATGGAAGACGGTAATGACTACGTATTAGAAGATGATGAATTACCACTTGTTTTACCAGTTCTAGAAGATTATAAAGGTCATAATGGTAAGGCTCCACTTGAGAATGCTAAAGAATGGAAAGAATATGAAAAAGATGGCAAAAAAGGTGTTCGTGAAACGTCAACCATGCCTGGTTCAGCAGGCTCTAGTTGGTATTTTTTAAGGTACATAGATCCACATAACGATAAGGAGTTTGCAAACTATGAGTTACTAAAACACTGGATGCCAGTAGATTTATATATTGGTGGACCAGAGCATGCCGTTGGACATTTAATGTATTCTAGAATATGGAATAATTATCTTTATGATAAGGGATTATCTCCAGTTAAAGAACCATTTAAGAAGTTAGTTCACCAAGGTATGATTCTAGGAGAAAACGGAATTAAAATGGGTAAGCGTTTTCCTGAATTTGTTGTTAATCCAAGTGATATCGTGGAAAAGTATGGAGCGGATACTTTAAGATTATATGAAATGTTTATGGGGCCACTTGAAGCATCTAAACCATGGAGTAAAACTGGTGTTGAAGGTGCTAAAAAGTTTTTAGATAGGGTATGGAGACTATACACCGAAGAAGAAAAAACTAATGGTGAAAATAAAGAATTAGAAAGACTTTATCACGAAACCGTTAAAAACGTTACGAATGATTACGAAAAACTATCATTTAACACAGCGATAAGTCATTTAATGGTACTTGTTAACGCAATGTATAAACAAAATGTTATTCCAAAACAGTATATGGAAGGTTTAGTTAAAATGTTAAACCCAATATGCCCACATATTACGGAGGAGTTATGGACGGTTGCTTTAGGCCATGACAAAACGATTGCTTATGAGCCGTGGCCAGTATATGATGATGCTAAATTAGTTAAAACAGAGTTTGATATCGCAGTTCAAGTAAATGGTAAATTAAGGGGAACTATTACCATATCAACTAGTGATAGTGAAGATGAAATAAAACAAAAAGCCTTATCAAATGAAAACGTTAAAAAACACGTAGATGGTAAAGAAATAGTTAAAGTAATCGTAATTAAAAATAAGATAGTAAACGTAGTTGTAAAAGGATAGCTTAATTGCTATTCTTTTTTTTATAAAAAATATCAAGCGCTTATTTACAAACAATTATAAGAATTCTAAAGTACAATAAACATCAATGATTTAGATAAAAAATTAAGAAACATATGGATAATGTGTTATAATATAAAAGACAAACGAAAGGTTTTTATTATGCAAATGGATAACAAAGGACAAAAAATTAATGAAAATACTAATTATTTGGATTGTGACAAAATAAGTTTATATACCGTAGGAAGTTTTTTAATTCATTTATATGATAAATTGGGTGATGAATCATATAGCTGCTCACAATTAAAATTAGATAAGATGATCATACTAGCCAATTTAGAATATTATAAAAAATATAATACCACAATGACTGACCTTGAACTAACATTTAATGATGTTTCTGGATTTGCTATTCATAATCCTAATTACTTTTTTAGATCTCCAATAACTATTTCTAAAAAAGTAAGTGATGAAGTTTTACCAGAAGATAAAATAAAAAAATTATATGAAATTAAACCTTCTAATATAATGTATTTTGATGAAAAAGATATTTTGACATATCCAAAAGCTTACAAAGTATTAATTTCTATATTTATAAAATATGCTTCTTTTTCTGTTAAAACACTAAATGATGAGCTAAATAAAAATAAAGAAATGATAGAACGTATATTTTTTGAACCTGTTAAAAGTATTTTAAGTGGATATAAGTTGAGTGATCGAACTATAAATAATATGGAAAAGATTATTGGGATTTCCATTAAAGAATTTAATGATTTGAGTGCAGATGAACAAAGTTCTTATGTTAAAAAAAATATGGAAGATAATTGTGCTTTAAAAAAGAATTATACTGATGAATCAAAAGATAAAAAAAGTTATAATAATGCATTTATTAAAAGGTTAAGAGATAAACTAAATAAGTAGATATGATTATCATAAAAGAGTGTTGACAAAGTTCAATACTCTTTATTTTTTTTTAATGTTTAAAAAGAAGATAAAAAAATTATAATGATAAAGAAAAAATTTATACTAGAATACGGTTTATTTTGTAAAATAGATAAAATATCAAATACCTATTTACAAACAATTGTACGTATGATAATATGAATATATAAAGGAGATAGCTTATGAATCAAGACAAAATGTATTTGGTAAATAAAATATTTAATAATGAAACTATAAGAACGGTTTGGGATAAGGAAGAAGAAAAATACTTTATCAGCGTTGTTGATATTGTTAGTGTTATTTCAGAAAGTAATAACCCACAAACGTATTGGAGAGTACTTAAAAAGAGACTTAAAGATGAAGGAAATGAAACCGTTACAAATTGTAACGCTTTGAAACTCAAAGCTAAAGATGGTAAATATCGTATGACCGATGTTGTTGATATAGAAGGAATGTTTAGAATTATTGAGTCAATACCAAGTAAGAATGCAGAACCAATTAAAGAATGGTTAGCAAAATTAGGTAGTCAAAGGATAGATGAAACATTTGACCCATCACTAGCAGCACAAAGAGCGATAGACTTATATAGATCTAAAGGTTATGATGAAAAATGGATTGCAAAACGAATTAGAAGTATTCAAGATAGAAAACAGCTTACTGATGTATGGAAAGATGGTGGAATAACTGAAACAAGCGAATATGCTATTTTAACTAATGAAATTTATAAAAAGTGGTCTGGTATGACTGCAAAAGAGTATAAATCATTTAAAGGTCTTAGAAAAGAATCACTTCGAGATAACATGAGTGATATTGAAGTTGCGCTAGCTGATTTAGCAGAAATTGCAACTAGAGAAATAGCTAAAAATAAAAATCCTCAAGGTTTAAGAGAAAATATAAAAGTGGCGCATAAAGGTGGTAATATTGCTAAAGTTGCAAAAAATGAATTAGAAAAAGAAATAGAAAAATCAGTTATTACGAAAAATAATAACCTGAATTACGAATACATTGAAGAAAAGAAACTAGAAAATTTTAGTAAGTAAAAATTATTAAACTTTGCTTATGCCGATAAATTAAATGATTAAAAAGTTATAATAAATGATTTATTAAAGATTTAAAGATACAAAATGAGTAAAATTACTTATTTTGTTTTATTTTATATTATAAAAATGTTATAATATGTAATGAAGAATTATCCATAATAGAAATAGGTGATTAGTTTGTTTATAAATGATTTATATATTAATTATTTAGATTTTGGAAATAAAAAAGGTGATGCTTTAGTACTACTTCACGGATGGGGACAAAACATTCAGATGATGCAAGTTTTAGGAGAGCCATTTAAAAAAGATTATCGTATTATAGTAATTGATTTTCCAGGTTTTGGGAAAAGTTCTGAACCTAAAGAAGTAATGGATGTTGGTGATTATACAAGGATTGTAGAAGAGCTTTTAAAAAAATTAAAAGTTGAAAATCCAATCCTAATTGGCCATTCTTTTGGAGGAAGAGTATCAGTTAAATTTGCATCTAGAAACAAGGTAAAAAAAATAATTCTTTTATCCCCGGCATTAAGGGGTCATGATAAAAAAGGATTAAAGACAAAGGTTTTAAAGTTTTTAAAAACGGTACCGGGAATTAAAAATTTAGAAGGTTGGGCTAAAGATCATATAGGCTCTCGTGATTATAAGGCAGCAAGTCCAATTATGAAGCAGGTATTAGTTAAGACGGTTAATGAAGATATGAGTAAGGACGCGAAAAAAATAAAAGTACCAACAATTTTAATTTATGGTGATATGGATAGTGAAGTTCCAGAAGAAGATACCAAGGAATATGAAAGATTGATAGAAGATTGTGGACTTATATTATATGAAGGATGCAGTCATTATGCATATTTAGAAAGACTTAATCAAACCATTAGTATAATTGAAAATTTTATTAAATAGGGAAGTGATAGAATGTTGTATATAATTAGTTTAATTCCGTTTTTAATATTGTTAACGTATGATTTTATAAAAATGATTCATATGGCACAACAAAATTTATATAATGATGATAATAGATTTTTAAGATGGACTATTAAGGATATGAAACAATTTAAAAATCCTTTTAAATGTTCGCTTGTTGTTTTAATTACTTATATTATTCTTATAATATTTAAACTAGAGTCAAGATATTTAACAATGATTTATTTTATTTTAGTTAGTATAATAATACTTAGTATGAAAATAAGGTTAAATAAAAATAATGAGGTTAAAATTGGTCTTAAGATAACCGCTAGGGTAAAAAGACTTGTGTTTACTAATTTAGTTTTATTTATTGTAGTTTTATTATCAACTTTTTATATTAAAAGCATCAACTTAAGATATTTTATTTTGTTTATATATGATGTTTTAATTAGTTTTATAATTATTATTTCAATTATTATAAATAAACCAATAGAAAAAATGGTTTATTTATCATACCGAAAAAAAGCTACTAATAAACTTAAAGAAATGAAAAATCTTAAGGTTATTGGAATTACAGGTAGTTATGGTAAAACAAGTAGTAAAAACATATTAAGCGATATTTTAAACGTTAAATATAATGCTCTTGCTAGTCCAAAAAACTTTAATACGCCATATGGCCTTATAATAACAATTAATAATCATTTAGATAAATTTGATGATATTTTAATTGCTGAAATGGGAGCATATAAAGTAGGAGAAATAAAAGAACTTTGTAATTTAGTTAAACCTAAATATGGGATTTTAACAAAAATAGGTACTGCTCATATTGAAATATTTGGGTCTCAAGAAAATATTATGAAGGGGAAGTTTGAACTTATTGAAAGCTTACCACATGATGGTATTGGTGTTTTAAATGCTGATGATCCTCTTCAGGTTAATTATAAACTTAAAAATGATTGTAAAATAGTTTGGATTGGTATTGATAATAAGGATGCAAATGTGCGTGCAACCGATATTAAAACTACAAACAAAGGAACTACTTTTAACGTTATTTTTAAAGGTGATAATAATAAATATGAGTTTACAACTAAATTATTAGGATATAATAATATATATAATATTTTAGCTTCTTTAGCACTTGCGAAAGAATTTGGTCTTACGGTAAATCAAATGAAAAAAGCTGTTTTAGGCGTTAAAAGTATAGAGCATAGATTAGAATTAAGAAACGCAGGTAATATTACTTATATAGATGATTCATACAATTCTAATCCAGTTGGATCTAAAATGGCTTTAGATGTATTAAAAGATATGCCTGGTCTTAAAATAGTTATGACACCAGGAATGGTAGAATTAGGGGATAAATCGTATGAACTTAATAAAAAATTTGGCACTTACATGAAAAACTCTACTGATATAGTAATATTAGTGGGGGAAAAAATTACAAAGCCAATAAAGGATGGTTTAAATGAAGTTAAGTTTAATGATAAAAAAATATATGTTGTAAAAAGTACGAAAGAAGCTTTTGAATTGGTTAAGAAATTATCAAATGGTAAGCAAACTTATTGTTTAATAGAAAACGATTTGCCTGATATATATAATGAATAGGAGTTGAATAAATTATGAAGATAAGAGTTGGAGTTTTATATGGGGGAAAAACTACGGAACACGAGGTTAGTATAATAACGGCAGTTCAAGCAATGAATTTTTTAAATAGTAATAAATATGAGGTTGTTCCTATGTATTTAAATAAAGAAAATGAAATGTATACTGGGGAACCATTAAAAAATATGGATGTTTATAAAGATGAAGATCTTTTAAAACGTTATTGTAAAAAGGTTGTTTGTTATAGTAAAGATGGCACTTTAGTATTGCAAAATAAAAATGGTTTAATTAAAAAAATTATTAAATCAGTTGATATAGTAATACCGGCTGTTCATGGTTACAATATGGAAGATGGTAATATACAAGGGCTTCTTGAAACTTATGGTATTCCATACACTGGAAGTGATATATATGGTTGTACGGTTGGTCAGGATAAAGTTTTTCAAAAGCAAATTTTAGAATCAGAAAAAGTTCCAGTTACTAAATATACTTGGTTTTATGAAAATGAATTTTATGAAAATGAATTAGAAGTTTTAGAAAAAATTAAAAAGGTAGGATATCCAGTAATTGTTAAACCAGCAAGACAAGGTAGTAGTATTGGAATTACCATCGCAAAAGATGAAGAAAGTGTAAAAAATGCAATTTTTGAAGCTATAAAATACGATGATAAGATTTTGGTTGAAGAAGTTATTAATAATATGACAGAACTTAACTGTAGTGTTTTAGGTTCTAATAATTATATGGAAACGTCTGCTATAGAACAAGTTATGGGTGAAGATGATTTCCTATCATTTAAAGATAAGTATATTGGTAGTGGTGCTAAAAAAGGAACTAAAAATATTGGCCCATCAAAAGGAATGGTTTGTGCAAGCCGTGTTATTCCAGCTAATATTCCTGAAAAGTTAGCTAAGGATATTTCTGAAACTTCTAAAAAAGCATTTAGAGCACTTGGTGCATCGGGAGTAGTTAGAATAGATTATTTATATGATAAAAAATCTAAAAAATATTATGTTAATGAATTAAATACCATTCCAGGAAGTTTAGCATTTTATTTATGGACTCCAGTTAAAAAAGATTATCCAGAACTTTTAGATGATATGATTAACATAGCAGTTAAACGTTATAAAAACAAATTAAAAAAGACAACTATATTCGAATCAAACATTTTATCAACCTTTGATGGTACAAAAGGTACCAAAGGTATTAAAGGTAAGTTAAACTAGATAAAAATAAAAGGACCTTTTGGTCCTTTTATTCCAGACTGTTGACAAAGTAAAATTTGTTAATAGTCTTTTTATTTTAGAAAAAATGTATTATAATTAAATTGCGAGTTCACTTATTCTCGACAAATAAGTTATCATAACTCGCTTTTATTATGCAAAAATGTTATAATATAAGTGTCGAGAATAGGGGAGTGATGAAATGATAACGATAAATAAAAATATTCAAAGTGAAATCTTAATGACTACAATGGAAGAACTAGTCCCAAAGGATAGTTTATTTCGAAAGATAGACAAATATATAGATTTCACTTTTATTTATGAAAAAGTAAAAAACTTATATTGCGAAGACAATGGAAGACCAAGTATAGATCCAGTAGTATTATTTAAAATAGTATTTATACAAGCGTTAGATGGAATAAAATCAATGAGACAAACATGTAAGAAAATAAAAGTGGATGCAGAATATAGATGGTTTTTAGGAATACCATTTGGGCAAGATACACCACATTTTTCAACATTTAGTAAGAACTATGAAAGAAGATTTAAAAAATCGAATATCTTTGAAGAAATATTTATAGAAATAGTAAAACAAGCAATAAAATATAACTTAATAGACGGAACAACATTTTATACAGATTCAACCCATAAGAAAGCAAATGCTAATAAAAATAAATATGATGATGAAATAGTAAAAGAAGTAAAAGAAAGAAGAAAATGGCTAGAAGAAGAAATAAATGAAGAAAGAAAAAAACAGGGAAAGAAACCATTTGAATATAAAGATAAAATAGAAGAAAAGCATATAAAAGTAAGCAAAACAGATAAAGAAAGCGGATATTATCATAGAGATAATAAAGAAAAAGGATTTATGTATTTAGATCATAGAACAGTAGATGATAAATGTAATATAATAGTAGATGCATATATAACAAAAGGAAATGTGCATGATTCAGGACCATTTATACAAAGAGCAGAATATATAAAAAGAACATTTGGATTTATTATAAAAAAATATGGTGTCGACTCTGGGTACTTAACATTAGATACAAAGAAATATTTTATAGAAAATAATATATTTGGGGTATTTGGATATAGGAGATATGGAACACCAGAATCAAGAAAAGAAAAAAGTAATTACCAATATGTAAAAGAACAAGATGTGTATTATGATAAAAAAGATGCAGAGATATTAGAATACAAGGGAACAATAGATAGACAAGGATATAAAAAATATGAAAATACAGATAAAACAAAAATAATAAGAAGACATATACATGAAGAATGGAATGAGATATTTAGAGAAAATAGATTATCAAAAGAAGGAAAAGAACTATATCAGAAAAGAAAAGAACATGTAGAAAGAAGTTTTGCAGATTCAAAACAAAATCATGGATATAGATATGCTATGTATAAAGGGATTTTAAAAAATCAACATTATACATGGCTAATTTGTGCTGCTCAAAATATGAAAAATATAGCAATAAAAAATGATAATGTAGGAAAGAAACCCAATACATTATCATTAATAGGAAACATTTTCATTAAAATAAACAAAAATTTTACAAATTTTAAGGAAAAAGTTTATTTATAAGAAAACCCTCTAGAAAAAATCTAAGGGTTTGTCTACACTCTGAAATAAAAGGACCTTTTGGTCCTTTTATTCATTTTCCTCTTCATTACTTTGGTTAGAAGAGTTTGTTTCTTTTTCTT
>CANQBL010000013.1 GCA_947589105.1 uncultured Bacilli bacterium
TGATGCTCGTAATATATCTTTGCATAATTATACATCTCTTCCCATGATAAAGTACTAATTTTATTTTTAAACCGCATTCCTATTTTTAATAGTAACTGTCCTCTATTGCTTTCTATCGAAGTATTTAGTCTTTGGTATGCAATCCAAACTCCTAAATTAATCTTTCCGTTTTCATCATAGGTATATCCGTCATTAGTCTTAAACTTATATTGGACTTCTAAGTTATGGTGATGCTCATAATATATCTTTGCATAATTATACATCTCTTCCCATGATAAAGTACTAATTTTATTTTTAAACCGCATTCCTATTTTTAATAGTAACTGTCCTCTATTGCTTTCTATCGAAGTATTTAGTCTTTGGTATGCAATCCAAACTCCTAAATTAATCTTTCCGTTTTCATCATAGGTATATCCGTCATTAGTCTTAAACTTATATTGGACTTCTAAGTTATGGTGATGCTCATAATATATCTTTGCATAATTATACATCTCTTCCCATGTCATTGTTAACCTATCTCTAACATATTTTAACATTGCAAATAAATCTTGATTTTCTATTTCTATATCAAATGATGCATCTCTTATTTTTATATTTCTTTGATTACCTAGACCAATACTTTGTATCTGTTTAATTCTATCTTTTAAATCATTTTCAAGTTCTTTAATAAATTCATAGTTATTAGTTAAGTCAATTACTACTGGTGCTATTAATTTTTCAATTAATTCTTCCTTAGGCGTATTTTCTTTAAAATGAATATCTTTTGTTCTACACATTTCAACTAATTCTTCTATTGAATGCTTTTCTAGTTCTTCAAACATATCTTTTGTATTTCCTCGAACAGCTAGTGCTCTTCCTAATTGTTCAAAATATACAATATCTGATGTTGTTCCACGTCCCATTATTACACCATCAATATTAGGAGCATGAATTCCTTCGTTATACTGATTTATGGCAAACATTATGCGAAATTTATTATCAACCTTTTTACCATCAAGTGTAACATCATCATAAAAACAATCACGGTTTCGTTTTCCAACTTCGCCCATTTTGCTTGTTGAAGTATAAATAACGATATCCTCTTCTGGGATAAATTGTTTAAACCATAGAAGTGCTTGTTTTTTAATTGTTTCTATATCATTAGCCCCTTCTTCTGCACAAGGTGGACAAAAATAAATGTATTTTCCATTTGGTTTGATGCTTTTTCTTAAAATATTAGGAATACTTGGTGCTTCATGTATTCTTCTTTTTACATCAGATAAAATCTTCATATATTCTTGATATTCTTTGGTAGAAGCATTTAATCTTTGAACTCTTTCTTCTAGCTTACTTTCTAACCCAATTAAATTAGTATTCGTACTTTTATATATAGGCTTTGGTAAAATGCCATCTATCATTGCATCACACAAATCATATCTACTTTCTATCTTGCCAGAAAATATTTCATTTGTATCAGGGTTTGCCATATCTCTTTCATAAGATGTTCCTCTATCTCTTATGGTATAAGCAGTCATTCCAAAAATTTTCATTTTAGGATGAGTTTCTATCATGGTATTAATTCTTGCTCCCCAAATAGGTGCCCCAATATGATGAAATTCATCTAAAATTAATAAGTTGCAATCAATATTTTCTATCTCTTTTTTATCTAATGATACAAAACTACTATACGTTCTAAATTCTAAGCTAGGAAAATCTCTTTTTAAATCTAAATTTGGATTATCCTCAATTATTTTTTTTATATGCTCAATTATTCCATTTGAGGGGACCACATAAACTATTTTTTTATCTTTATTATCAAAGGCAAGTTGTAATGCATTATATGTTTTACCTGTACCAGTTGCATGAACGATCCCAACCACATCTTTTCCAACGGCATATGCTGCTTTTATTTTTTTATAACTATCAGCATTATGATCATATAAGCCAATTGTTTGAAATTCATTATTATTCATTACCATCACCATCATAAACTTCGATATCAATGAAATGTTTTCCAGATATATCTTGCTCTATTATTAAAACTTCATCGTTTTTCATTATTATTGCATTAAATTCATTTGCTTCTACTACAATATCTTTTATTCCACTATTAGTCATTACCTTAAAACCAATATTAGTTCTATCCATAATATCTAATAATCCACCATTTTTATATTGTTTTGGAATATATACTTCAATTACTTTTCCTATTGTTTTAGTCATAAAAATACCTCTTTTTTTAAATATGTATTTTGTAGTTATATTATTAATTATTCTGATATTTTATCATGATAAATTTTATCTAAGACACCATTTATCATATTTTTAACTTTTTCATCTGAGTATTTTTTAGCAAGTTCAATAGCTTCATTAATAGCAACAACCTCTGGAGTATCAGTGTATAAAAGTTCGTATAAACCAAGGTATAAAATTGCTTGATCAGTAAGTCCAAGCCTTGATATTTTCCAATCTTTTAAATTATCATTTGCAATTTTTTCAAGTTCAGTTTTATTTTTAAGAACTCCCGTAACCATTTGTTTAACAAATTCATTATCTATTTCAAGGTTTTCTTTTATTACGTCTTTAACGTTATAATTAATGTTACTATTTTGATACATAAGAATTTGATATAAAATGGTCATTATTATAATCCTTGCTTCACTTCTATTCATATTATCCTTCCTTATTTAATTTTTCCATACATTTTTTTCTTAATTCATCTGTAGTAATAAGAGCACAAAACGCAAAGTAATTTTGATCTAAATTAACAAAAGTATCATTTAGAATTATTTGATATTTATCAATCAAACTTTTTTCATTAGGATTTGTTATTTTATTTACGTTTCTGTTTATATACATTATACAAATTTTATCTAAAACATCTAAAAGTAAAATGGTATTATTATCTTTAAATATTTCATTTAAAACGTTATCAAATCCCTCAAAAAACATCCTATTAATTATTTTATTTTCGTTTAAACCTTTACATATAAATAATTGTTTTGCAAGGGATATAACTAAATTATAATTCATGTAGCCTGCTCTTATTTGAATTATATTTTCCCCTAATTGTTCTGAAACCGTTTTAGGTAAAATTATTCTAGAACCATTAGTGTCCATATTATATATTTTTTCTGCAACCATTTCACATATAGCACTTGATATACCAATGTGTTTATCGTTTGCTTTTAAAATAATTTCTGATACAGCTTTATAAAAATTAATTTGATAAAACATATCATTAGTTTCTTTTAATGCACCACTTATATATAAAACGCTTCCATTTATTAGGTAATAATCCATTTTATTAACTTTATTATAATTTAAAACAATTATTTTAATTACTGAAGCAAATTTATTAACCATTAAAACTAAATCTTTTGGTTGTAAATAACCTAAATTTAAACAAGCTATAAAATATTTTCTTAGTAAATTAAATTCATCTTCTTCGTATTTAGCTCCATTTTGTTCCATAGCTTGTTGTACTATATCCTTAATCGGAATTTTTATATCTCGACTTTCATCATTCATAATATATCACCCTAACCTTACTTTTTATCTATTTCTTTTTTTAAATCATATAGTATGTTTAAAGCCTCAATTGGAGAAATCTCAAGTGGATTTATGTTTTTTAATTTCATGGTAATTATATCATATTTATCATTATTTTGACTACATTCATCAAAATTCATACTAATTTGACTACTAACTTCTTTTTTATTTTTAGTTTTTTCATGAGTTTTTAATATTTCATCTGCTCTTTTAATAAGACTATCTGGTAAATTAGCAAGTCTTGCTACATGAATACCATAACTTTTATCAATCGCCCCATCTTTTATTTTGTGCAAAAAAGTTATTTTTGAATTTTCTTCATAAGCAGAAACATGAACGTTTTTTATATGTTTTTTAATCTTTTCTAATGAAGTAAGTTCATGATAATGAGTTGAAAACAAAGTAATAGCCTTAATATTATCATGAATGTATTCAATTATGGCTTGAGCAAGACTCATACCATCATATGTAGCGGTTCCTCTACCTAACTCATCAAATAAAATCAAACTATTTTCAGTTGCACTTTGTATCGCGTAATTAGCTTCTTTCATTTCTACCATAAAAGTTGACTCTCCAGAGACTAAATCATCTGATGCCCCTATTCTAGTAAATATTTTATCAAATATAGGTAAATAAGCTTCTTTAGCAGGTACAAAACAACCTATTTGAGCCATTATAACTATCATAGCCATTTGTCTCATATAAGTAGATTTACCTGCCATATTAGGACCCGTTATAAGTTGTAAATAAACACCATTATCAAAGGTTATATCATTCGATACAAATTCACCATCAAGAACCTTTTCTACAACCGGATGCCTACCCTCAACTATTTTAACTTTTTTTTCATTATTTAAAATTGGTCTTACGTAATTATTATTTTCTGTTACAGTTGCAAAAGATTGCATAACATCTAATTTAGCAATCATTTTTGCAGTTAACTGAATAGTTGGAATAATTTCTTTAATTTTATTTCTAATATTTATAAAAATTTCATATTCTAAATTTATTATTTTTTCCTCAGCACCTAAAATCATTTGTTCTTTTTCTTTTAACTTTGGGGTAATAAATCTTTCATTATTAGCAAGTGTTTGTTTTCTTTCATAGCCAAATTCTTCTTTTACTTGTTTACTATTTCCTTTAGAAACTTCTATATAGTATCCAAAAATTCGGTTATAACCTACTCTAAGATTTTTAATTCCGGTTCTTTTTCTTTCTTCTTCCTCTAATTTTGCAACAAAATCCTTTCCTCCACGCCTTGCTTCTTTTAATTCATCAAGTTCACTATTAAACCCATCCTTTATCAAATATCCTTCTTTAATTCCAACAGGAGGTTCTTCATAAATACTTTTTTCAAGAAAATCATATATATCTTTAAGATCATCAATTAATAAGTCAAAACCTAATTCATTTACTATTTGTTTTAGTCGTGGCAATACTTTTAGAGATGTTTTAAGTTGAAGTAAATCTCTTGCGTTTGCATTACCAAAAGAAATTCTACCACACAATCTTTCTAAATCATAAACTTCGTTAAGTAATTCTTTTATTTCGTCCTTTAATAAAAACTGTTCCAACAACTTAGATACCATATCGTATCTTTTTTCGATTTCTTCTTTGTTTATTAATGGATTTTCAATCATTGCCTTAAGCATTCTTGAACCCATTGCAGTCTTAGTTTTATCAAGTAACCATAAAAGAGAATACGTTCTTTGTTTTAGTCTTAAACTTTCGGTTAATTCTAAATTGCGTTTAGTGTGTATATCCATTTTTAAATAATTTTTATAATCTTTTTTAACCACGTTTTGAAGATGTTCTAAACTTCTTTTTTGGCTATTTGTTAGATAGTTTAACAAAATATTTATTGAAGCTATTAATCTAACATCATCTATATCAGTATATAAGTGTTTATATTCTTTTAATTCTTTATTTTCTTTTTCATAAGAAATTGTAATATTGTATTTGTTTTTTAAAACATCTATAATACGAGAATCAACAGACCCGTTTATTATTAGTTCTGAAATATTATCATTTACTATTTCATTTATTATTTTATCTAGTTCATATTCTACTAAAATAACATTAAATTCCCCAGTTGATAAATCCGCATATGCTAATGAAAAACAATGGCCAAAATCTTTAAGAGCCCCAATAAAATTGTTACTTTTTGCATCTAACATATCATCTGACATAACGGTTCCTTTAGATACTATTCTTATTACGTTTCTTTTAACAATTCCATTAGCATTTTTAGGGTCTTCAACTTGCTCACAAATTGCTACTTTATATCCTTTATCAATTAGCTTGTCAATATATATATTAGCAGCATGATGTGGGACACCACACATTGGTATTCTCTCATCTAAACCAGCATTTTTACCTGTTAACGTAAGTTCTAAATCATGAGATACATTAATTGCATCTTCAAAAAACATTTCGTAAAAATCACCAATTCTATAAAATAAAATAACATCTTCATAATCATCTTTAGTTTCTAAATATTGTCTCATCATAGGAGAAACTTTTTGTCTATCAACTTCACTTCTAGTCAACTTAAATCACCTAAGTATTATTATATAATAAATAAGAAAAAAAAGCTATTGATAGCTTTTTTAAATACGTAATAATTACTTTTTTTTCTTCTTTGAGATCACATCAAAATTATAAGATACAAAACTTAAAACATTTGGTATTACTTCCTGTGCTGAAATCATTATTTTTTTTAAATCTTCATTTACAATGGAAGGCGTTGAAACATAGCAATAACCACAATATTTGTTCTTTTTATACTTACTTAAAATAATTGTGTTTTGATCTACTTCATAAGAAAATTTTGGTAAATCAATATCAATTTCCATACCCTTATCTACTAATAATACAAGCTTTTCAGTTATATCAACTTTCTTATTAACAAAATAAACCCCACCTTCACTTTTAAAAGTATATATTTTGTCATAATATTTTAAAAGCTTATCATTACTTTTAATTTCATAAGCTTCTTCTATTTCATTTTCTTTAATATATTCCTTAAAGTATCTAGGAGCAATTAATGGTTTATAAAATATAGCACAAGTCTTATCCTCATCTAAAAATTTTACAAAATACGTTTGTCCTAATACATCACCATTATCACAATCCTTTTTAAAAACAAGGAGTTTTTTATCATTTTCCATCATATTAAATTCACCTTTTTAATAAGTTATATAAATAGTGTATTTATGGAGAAGAAAAAAATGACTACAAAAAAAGACATTTTACTACTTTATTTTTTATTATTAATTGAAATAATTGTTTTAATAAATTCAAACATTGTTATAAATAATGTTATTAATTCTAGCAAAATGTTTGCTTTAAAAATATTTCCGACTCTTTTTCCTACTATGATAATAGGAAACTTACTTGTTAAAAATAACATTCATCAAATAATACCTAAATTTATTAAAAAAATATTCTATAAATTATTTCGTTTTAATAACATAATGACAAGTATATTTATAATATCTATTTTTACTGGAACACCTAGTAATGCAGTTTATATAAACGAATACTTAAACAAAAATTTAATTAGTTTAAAACAAGCTCAAACACTACTTTTAACTACTCATTTTATTAATCCTTTATTTGTTATAGCAGGAGTTGGCATTGGTGTTTTTAACAGTATAAAAATAGGTTTTATACTGTTAATATTACTTTGGATAAATAATACAATTAAAGCTTTTATTTGTAAAAAAAACTTAGATAATGATATTAATAATAACCAGCTATCAACTAATAATGAAACATTTATAAATTCCTTATCAAGTTCAATTAAAACATCTATAAATTCTTTACTACTTATCTTTGGAATAATAATAATGTTTAACATGCTAGTTGTTCTTTTAAAAAACATATTTAATTTTAACCCAATAATTAGCTCAATTATTAATGGAATATTAGAAATGACAGGAGGAGTTATTTCGCTTAGTAATTTATCAATTAATCCAATAATAAAAATTATATTAGCTTTCTTTTTTTTGAATTTTGGTGGTTTATGCATTCAAATGCAAACACTATCAATGATAGAAAATAAAAAGATAAGTTATTTAAAATACCTTATCTTTAGACTTTTTTAACTTATCCATGATATTTGTATAACACGACTTCTTCACCATTTTCCATTGTTATTGTAACTTTGTACATTTTATTATTATCTTCATTATCTTCTATTTTTATATTATCACATTCAAAATATTTTCCACATATATTTTCAGTCAATGTATTATTAGTCAATGAATCATAAACTTTTGCTTCATCATCAATATAAGCGTCAACAATTCTTAAAGCATAGGTTTTATCAACGAATTCTTGGGTTTCTTTTTGAGACTTAGAATATAGTTTTTTTACGGTATATAAAGTTTGATAAAAATATATTACTGCAACCGCAACTAAGATAAAACTAACTATTAATTCTATTAAAGTTACCCCTTTATTATTTAATTTTTTCATTGGTCGCCTCCTAAATTACAATTTCTATTAGGATTAGGATTGTCAATTTTTATTGATGCATAAGATGTAACTCCTTTTTTTGTAAATTTTCCAATTAAACGGTAAGAAGATGTATCATACGTTATTTTCTTCATTCTTCTTAGATATCTATAAAATTCATAATCTGAAGTGCTATAATCTTTAAAATCCGACATATAACTTGTTATATATAAAGCTTCCAATTTATAATTTTCATCGCCTAGTACAAATCCATGTCCTTTTCCATCTGATAGCTGTATTAAATCAGGAATTTTTTTTTCTCCAGGTTGATCACATTCACCTTCATTACCTGTTGTTAGATAATTAATAATAGGCGTATCAATAGGCGTATCGTTTAAAAAATATTGATATACTGCTTTTAAGGTATAAATATCTTCTGTTTGATCATAATATAACGCTTTATTAACAAAATTTTCATACAACTTAGTAATATTTGGATAAACAAATGCCATAACGGTTGTAACTAAAGCAATCATAACTATTGTTTCTGCTAAGAAAAACCCCTTATTATTTTTTTTCATTAATATCACCTTTTCTTCGCTTGATATCTTCTAAAATATATTATATAATAATATTATAATAAAATCTAGGGGAAAGATAAAAATAATAAAAGGATGAAAGAATAAAAAGGGAGCGATATTTATGCTTAAACAAATAGATTTTACTAAATTGCCTATTACTGAAATAGTTAATGAGATTATATATATTGCTGCTGAAGCTGGTGCAAGTGATATTCATTTTGATCCTGAAGAAAAAACAATTAAAGTAAGATTTAGAATAGATGGAGTTTTAATAGATTATACAATCATTCCTGAAAGTATTCGGAAAAATTTAATTGCAAGACTTAAAATTATTTCTGGAATGGATATTACTGAATCTAGATTACCTCAAGATGGTGCAATAAAAACGGTTATTAAAAATATTAACCTTGATATGCGTGTTTCTTCTCTTCCTACTAACGAAGGTGAAAAGATAGTAATTCGTATTCTTGATTATTCTTCTAGTTTAAATGGACTTGAAAGTCTTGGCTTTTCTCCTTCTAATTTAAAAAAAATGAAAGAGTTAATAAAAGAACCTAATGGAATAATTCTTGTTACGGGAGCTACCGGTTCTGGTAAATCAACTACGGTATACTCTCTTTTACAACTACTTAACACTCCTAAGGTTAACTTAGTTACGGTAGAAGACCCAGTAGAAATGAATATTGCAGGAATAAATCAAATCCAAGTTAATAGTGAAATAGGTCTTACGTTTGCAAACGTATTACGTTCTATATTACGTCAGGACCCAGATATTATTATGATTGGAGAAATTCGTGATGATGAAACCGCTAAAATAGCTGTTAGAGCATCAATTACAGGTCACCTTGTATTATCTACAATACATACTAATAACGCGCTTAACACAATAGAACGTTTAAGAGATATGGAAGTTGAAACTTACTTACTTGCTTCTTCATTAAATGGTATTGTATCTCAAAAATTGGCAAGAAGACTTTGCCCTCATTGTATTAAAAAAAGACCTGCAATTGATTATGAAAAGAAATTAATAAAAACAAATCTTGGTATTGATATAACCGAACTTTCTTATGCTGAAGGTTGTGAACATTGTGTTAGTGGTTATAAAGGTAGAATTGCTATCCATGAGGTACTTGTAATAACACAAGAAATAAGAGATGCAATTGCAAATGGCATCTCCAAAGAAGAATTAAGAAAGCTAGTTTATACTAGTGATACTACTACTTTATTACAAGATGGACTTCAAAAAGTAGTACAAAACATTACTACTATTGAAGAAATTTTAAGATTAGTAGAGTTAGACGATGAATCAACTAAAATAGTTTTAGAACAAAGTAATAAGAAAGAAGAAATAAAAAATAAAAACGAACAAGAAAGTATAAGACCTCAAATTAATATAAATAATAATCTAGTTAATGATATGGAAATAATTGATATATAAAAAAGAGTAAATATAAAAGACATTAGTAAACACTAATGTCCTTTTTTATTTAATAAAAAATTGTAAAATCATATCTAAATTTAAATTACATAATAATATAATTGTTGCAGCAATGGATAAATAAGGTCCAAATGGCAAAATATTATTATCATTTTTTATAAGACTAATAATAGATAAAGGTAAAGCTATAAAAGAGGCTATAAATATTGCAACTATTGACATATCAAAACCTAATACAAGACCAATAATAAATAAAAGTTTTATATCCCCCCCACCAAGACTTTCCTTTTGAAAAACAGTATCTCCAAAAACTTTAAATAAATAAAGGATTGCAAAAGAACCAAGTCCGTTTAAAATTTTTATTAAAACCCCATTAATAAAGCCTAAGTTATTAATATAAGAATTAGTAATAAATTCTATAATAAGTAATATACTTCCTATTATAAGAACCTCATCTGGTATAATATAATATCTTATATCACTTATACTTATAATTATTAATATAGATATAAATGTTATGCTAATAAAAAACTTTAAACTTAATCCAAATTGAACGTAAGAAATTAAAAATAATACTCCTGTTACAATTTCAAAAAAAGGATAAGAAAACGATATCCTTTTTTTACAAACTTTACACCTACCAAGTAAAAAAATGTAAGAAAGTACTGGTATTAATTCATAAAATTTAAGTTTATGATTACAATTAGGACAGTGAGACTGAGGAAAGACTATAGACATATTATTTGGTAATCTATACCCCACTACGTTATAAAAGGAACCAAATATAAGTCCTAATATAAATATCATTATTCCATTTAATGTTTCTAAACTCATATTTTCACCTTCTATTAAAAAGCATTATAAACGCCATACATAGGAATTATAACTGCAAGTAAAATACCACCAACTATCAAAGCTAATGTTACAATTAGTACTGGTTCAATAAGAGTTTTCATTTGATTAATTATGGTTCTATGTTGTTCTTGGTAATATTCTGATACTCTTTCCATCATTGGCCCTAATCTACCGGTTTTTTCACCAGTTAAAAGCATTTGGTACGCTATGTTAGGAAAAGCCCAATGATCTTTAAATGCCATTGAAATCGTATCACCTTTAGTTAAGTTTTTAGCAGTATTAAAAATAAGTTTTTTATATACTTCATTTTCCGTAATTTTACTTAATACTTCAATTGAATCTGTAATAAATACGTTGTGATTAATTAAATTTGCGAAAGTTTTAGTAAAAATAGTAACCTCGTTATATATAATTATTTTTCCAAATACAGGTAAATGCATAAAAAACTCTTGCATTGTTCTTCTAAACATTTTAATATTTTTAAATAAATATAAATATATTAATAACATTATAACAATACCTAATAATATGTATATCAAATAGTTTTTAAGAAAGTCACTTATTTTTATAACAAACTTAGTAATAGCAGGAATATCACTTCCTAAATCAGCATATATATCTACGAATTGAGGCACTACCCACATAAGGATAAATGTTACAACAACAACGGCAAAAATTGAAACAACAGCAGGATACATCATAGCAGATTTCATTTGTCTTTTAGTACTTTCAGATTCGGTATAATAATCTACCATATCATCTAAAGTTTCGGGTAAATTACCAGTCATTTCAGCAGTTTTTATCATATTTATAAGAAGTTTAGGAAAAGAATCTTTTCTTTTTTCTAATGCAAGTGATAAAACATCTCCCATTGATAGATCATAATATACTGCTCTCCATACTTTTTTTTCTTTAACATTTTTAGTTTGTTCATATAATATTTTAACAGCAGGAGCAAGCGCAATACCTGACTTTAAATAAGCAGATAACTGAGAAAGATAAAATATTAACCGACTTTTTTTAAGTTTATACGAACCAATAAAATTAAAAGTACCAGTAGTTTTTGCAGCAGTTATTTCATATACTTCATATCCCTCAGCTAATAAGAAAGAATGCACATCTACCCTTGAAAGAGCTTCTATGCTACCCTTTTCTATTTCACCATTTATATTTTTGGCAACATAGTTAAATAATAATGGGTTTTCAAACCTAGAAGAGTTTTTATCTATATTTTTAAATTGTTCGTCTAACACTGCTTTTTTAGCTTCTAATTCAAGAGCCTCTTTTTTATTAAAGGTAAGTTTTTTAAAGAATTCATTAATTTTTTCATAAATATTAACAGGCTTGCCATTTTTTCTTAAAGCATCTTCTTTAGCTTGTCTTTTTGATTCTATTTCATCTTCTTTTTTCTTTATTTCAAGTTCCCTTTTTCTTCTTTCAGCTTCCTTTTTTTCTCTTTCAAGTCTTAACTTTTCTTGTTCTCTTATTCTTTTTTCTTCTTCTTCCCTTGCCTTTTTAACTAATCGTTCAAATTCTTTTTGTTGTTTTAAAGTTTTAATTTCTTTATATTCTTTTATTTTTGCAGGATCAGTTTCTTTAAGAGGAGTAATTGGTTTATCATACGCAGATCTAACATTTTTAACCACCTTAATTTCTTGAGCATTTTTAAGTTCCGAAATGGAAGAGGTTTCTTTTTTAGAATCACGCCCTGTTAGGTATTCAAAAACTTTAACTATTCCTAAAACAAAGTAATATGGAATTAATAATACGAATATAAATCCTTTATAGATAAACACAAATGGTAATAATATAACCTTAACTAAACTCATTTTAAACATACCTTTCTATTCTATAAAAATATTATATCATAAATACTTAAAAATCAAACATAAATAATTAAATTCCAATAGTTTATTAAACCATTTTACAAGTTATCATATATTATTGTAGAGGTGATATTATGTTTAACCAATTACCATACATGATGGCAACTCCTATGTATGGTGCTTTTCCAGCGGTAGGTAATGTAGCAAGTAGTGCAGCTCCAAGTGCTCTTGGGACATTATCTAGTGGAACATCACTTTTAGGAAAATTTAATTGGTCTTCCCTTCTTTCTAATGCCCAGAAAACACTTAATGTTGTAAATCAAGCGATTCCGTTATATTATCAAGTAAAACCAGTGTTTAAAAACATTAGAACCATAGGTAAAATAGGAAGAGAGTTTACTAAGTTGAGTTCTTCAAATAATAGTTCTACGCAAGATATAGATAATTTAACAGAAAATGTTATTTCCAAAAATTCAAGTAATGAAGAATCAAGTGGTATTCCAAACCCTACGTTTTTTCTTTAAAAAAAGAAATTCTTGTTTAAATAAGAATTTCTTTTTTTAATCTATTATTCATTAATCTTAATTTTAATTTTTTAAAAATTTTATTTGGTGGTAATTTCTTTATTATTTTTTTATTTTTATTAATCTCATTATTTATTAATTCAAAAAACAAGTTATCTTTATTTTTTAATAAAATAGGTCCAAAATAAAGTTGTTTCCTACTATGTTTAATATTTCCTTTTTTAAATTTAATTATTACATATATTATTTTTCTATCCTTAACCAAACTTTCATCTATTACGTAATAACCCAATTTATTTAATTCTTTTCTAACGTAAAAATATCCTGTATTAGATTGAATTATAATGGTATCAACATTTGTTAACTTCTCTTTATTATCCTTTAGAATTTTTATTATTTTTTGATTTCCTAAACCAGACATTATTATGGTAGTTATTTTATCCTCATTTTTTATAGTACTAAGTCCATCACCTAATCTAACATCCACGTTTAAAGCATTATAAAGTTCTACGTTTTTAAGAGCCCCTTTTACCGCTCCTAAAGTTATATCAGTAGCAATTACTTTTTCTGATAATTTATTTTTCGTTAAATAAATATCAAGTAATGCATGATCACAACCAACATCTACGACCGTACTTTTTAAATCCACCATCTTAGCAATTTCTAATAATCTTTTAGATATATTAAGTCTAATCACTTAGATAATCCTTTAACTTTCTTGATCTTGATGGGTGTCTTAACTTTCTTAAAGCTTTAGCTTCTATTTGTCTTATTCTTTCACGGGTAACACCAAACATGTTACCAACTTCTTCCAAAGTATGACACGTACCACCATGAAGACCAAAACGTAATTTTAATACTTCTTCTTCTCTTGGAGTTAAAGTACATAAAACTTCTTCAATTTCGTCTTTTAAAACTTCGTTTATAGCGTATTCTTCAGGACTCATTGAGCTTTCATCCTTTAAAAAATCACCTAAATGGGAATCATCTTCTTCCCCAATTGGAGTTTCTAATGACAAAGGATCTTGAGATATTTTAAAAATTTCCCTTACCTTATCTTCGGTAGTTCCCATTTTTTTAGCAAGTTCTGCCTCAGTTGGTTCTCTATTCAATTCAAGGGTTAATTGCCTTTGAATTCTTTTTAATTTATTAATTGTTTCTACCATATGAACAGGAACTCTAATGGTTTTTGCTTGGTCTGCTATTGCACGAGTAATAGCTTGTCTTATCCACCAAGTAGCATAAGTAGAAAACTTATATCCTTTAGAAGCATCAAATTTATCTACTGCCTTCATTAAACCAATGTTTCCTTCTTGAATCAAATCTAGAAAAGAAAGATTTCTTCCAACATACCTTTTAGCAATAGATACAACTAACCTTAAGTTAGATTCTGCAAGTGTCCTTTTTGCTTCTTCATCGCCTTCTTCTACCCTTTTAGATAAAGCTAGTTCTTCTTCTAAACTAAGTAAGCTAATTTTACCTATTTCTTTTAAATACATCCTAACAGGATCATTAATGCTAGCATTTTTAGGTAAAACAACATCTTCTAAAACAAGTGCTTCACCATCATCTTGGCCTTCATCCTCGTCAGAAAAATCTTCTGATATTATTTCAATGTTATTTTCATGAAATGCGTTATATAAATCATCTAATGAATCACTATCAAGTTCAAGTCCTTTTAAAGTATCAGCTAACTCCTCATAGGTAAGTACACCTTTTTCTTTTCCTTTTTCGATTAATTCTTTTTTTCTTTGTTCAAACGTTTTTATTTCTTCCATTATTTACACTCCTTTTTCTTTAACGCAGTAAGTTTTTCTAATAATATTATTTTTTTTGCAACATCTTGTTCAACGTTTATTTTTTGCTTTGTTTTTTCTATTTCCCTTTTTATTATTCCCTCGTCAATGGTTTTGATGTAATCTTGTAATACATCATTTTTTACATTGCCTGGCAAATCAAAAGCATCAATTCTTAAAACCTCTTTTATCAATTTATCATCATCTTGTAAAAATAAAGTAAAGTTAGTAACATCTATGTAATGATTTAATTCATAAAATTCAAGAATTTTAATTGCAATCATAGATAACGTTTTATTAGTTAAAAATGAAGCTTTATTTTGATAAAGTAAAATAGCATCTGGATTTCTTAGCATATAATATATTAAATATTCTTCAGCCTTTTCATATTTATTTTTAATAATTATCTTTGGTTTAGTTACTATTTTTCTTTCTTTTTTAGGAACTTTATTAATTATTGATTTAATATATGAAATATCAAGATCTGTTTGTTTAGATATTTTTTTAACCATAAGTTCATATACTACATCATCATTTACTTTCTCAAGTAAAGTAGCAGCATAATTTACATAATTAGATATATCTTGATAATTATTAAAATCAGTTTTTTCTTTAGCTATTTCTAACTTAAATTCTAGCCCAGACATAGGATTTTTTAAATGGGTTAAAAACGAATTAGCTCCCTTTTTAACAACATAATCATCTGGGTCTAAATCATCTTCTAAGCGTATAATTTTAGGTTCAAGTCCGATTTCTTGCAGCATATCAAGAGCGCTTATAGTTGCCTTTTCACCAGCTTTATCTCCATCAAAACACAAAACAACATTTTTTGATAATTTCAAAATTAAATCTACATGATCTTTTGTTATTGCGGTTCCCATGGTTGCTACAACGTTTTTAATTCCTATGGTATAAAGTCTAATAACATCCATAAAGCCTTCAACAATTATTATTTGTTTTTTATCTCTTGCGTGGTTAAACGCTCGTTTATAATTATATAGTATTTTTCCTTTTTTAAATATTACTGACTCTTTTGAGTTTACGTATTTACTTTCATTTTCACCATTATATATTCTCCCAGAAAAACCAACTACGTTTCCTTCTTTATCATCTAAAGCAAACATAATTCTGTTTCTAAAGATATCATATAAAAACGAATCATTCTTACCACATAAACCAATATCAATTATTTCGTTTTCATCAAAACCTTTTTTGGTAAGCAGTTTACTAATATTGTTATCTCCTAAAGATAACCCGATTTTAAATTCTTTTATTTCTTCATTACCTATATTTCTATTTTTTAAATAAGATAAAGCAGCTTTACCATAAACTGTATTAATGTTATTTTGATAATATTTATTTGCAATATCAAACATATTATAAAATTTATCATATTTACTATCTTTTAATATGGTTTTACGAACAGTTTTTATATTAAGATTAATACCAGCTTCGTGAGCTACTTTAACACAAGCTTCAGAAAAACTAATGTGTTCATAGTTCATAACAAAGTTAAATACGTTTCCAGATGCTCCGCATACAAAACAGGTATATATTTGTTTTTCTGGTGATATACTCATACTAGGATTATGATCATCGTGAAAAGGACATAAAGCAAAATAATTTTTACCTTTTTGTTCAATAGGAAGATAACCAGAGATAACATCAACAATATTTACTTTTTTTTGAATATTAAGAATTTCGTCATAAGGTATTTTTTCCATAAAAATATACCTCCCTAACTTAATTATTCTACAAAAAACTAAAAAACCCTCGGATTTTAACAAAAAAAAGAAAAAAATAGGTAAAAATAACTATTTTTTTACCTATTCTCCATCAATTATGTCTTCAATTCTAGATAACGCATCATATAGCGAGATTTCTTCAAACGATTCTTTTTTTCTTTCTTTTATTTCAATTAATTGATCATTTATCTTATTACCAACGGTTATTCTTATAGGAATTCCTATCAAGTCCATATCATTAAATTTAACCCCAACACGTTCTTGCCTATCATCTAAAATCGTAGATATACCATTTTTTCTAAATTCACTATATAAGTAATTAGCAGCATCTACTTGTGCTTCATCTTCAGTATTAACTATTACTATTGCTACTTTAAAAGGAGCAACTTCAATAGGCCATATAATTCCTTTATCATCATGATTTTGTTCTACAATTGCTGCCATACATCTTCCAATACCTATTCCATAAGAACCCATCCATACATATTTGCTTTCATTTTCTTTATTCAAATAAGTTAAGTTTAAGCTTTCAGAATACTTAGTACCAAGTTTAAATGTATTGCCTATTTCAATACCGTTTTTAAAAATTATATTTTGCCCACAAGAAGGACATTTATCTAAATCTGTTATGCATCTAACATCCGCAGTTAATACATAGTCAAAATCTTCTAAATTAACATTTTTATAATGATAGTCAGTTTTATTTGCTCCTACAATAAAATTCTTCATATTAGAAACTTCATTATCAATTATAATTGGAATAGAAAGACCAATTGGTCCTGCAAAACCTACCTTAGCCTTAGTTATTTCTTCAACATCAATAGATTCTGCTAAAAACACATCATTTGCTTTAAGTATCTTTTTTAATTTAGCTTCATTAACTTCATGGCAACCCTTTACTAAAACGGCATAAAATTTATCATCAGCTTTATAAATTAGCGTTTTAACAAACTTATCAGTATCCTCTTCTAAATATCTTGAAACCTCTTGTATTGTACCAGAGCAAGGGGTTTTAACTAGCTCCCTTACCTTTAGTTCCTCATCTGTTTTTTCAGTTAAAATAGATGAAGAAGCAACATCACTATTTGAAGCATAACCACAGTGTTCACAAATAACTAACTTATCTTCTCCAATATCAACCGTTGCTTGAAACTCTTCAGAAAGTAATCCCCCCATCGCTCCAGTATCAGATTTAACAATTTTGTAATTAATACCTAATCTTGTAAATATTTTTTTATAAGCATTATACATTTCATTATAAGAGATATTTAATCCTTTTTCATCTAAGTCAAATGAATACGCATCTTTCATTAAAAATTCTCGTACCCTAATTAATCCATACCTACTTCTTGCTTCATCCCTAAACTTATCTTGAATTTGATATATACTAAACGGTAAATCTTTATAAGATTTTATCTTAGATTGAGCAGCTATCGCAAATAACTCTTCATGAGTAGGCGCAAGACAATAACTTTTATTAAACCTATCTTTAAGAGAAAACATATCTTTACCAAACACTTTTCTTCTTCCAGATGATAAATATATTTCTTCAGGTATTAAAGAAGGCATTAAAAGCTCTCCAGTTCCGATGTTTTCTAACTCTTCACGAATTATTTTTTCTATATTTTTTATTACTTTATATCCAAGTGGTAAAAACATATAAACCCCACTTGAACTTTTTTTTATCATTCCACATCTTGTTAACAAATTACCAGATATAGATTCTTCATTTTTAGATTCTTCTCTTAAAGTATAAAAATAACTACGTTTTAATTTCATACTTTTCACCTCTACTAATACTATATATCAAAAAAGTATTTTAAGCAATAAAAAAGATGGCTACTTTATTCCACCTTTTTTATATGACGTTCCTTTTTCAGTTACAAAATTAAATTGTTTTGTTGCTCTAGCTAATAATTCAGTATTTATATAATAACCATCTTTACGTATTACAATAACTCCTAAAGAAACGTAGAACATAAAACTATCAGCTAATTTATCTTCCATTCCTCTTTCAAATAAAGGAACTGATTTAGAAACTTGATAAGCAGCTGTTAAATGCATAAAACACTCTTGTAATTCATCGTTAACCTTAATAAATTTAGTTTCACTTACCTGATCTTTAAAACTACTTAAATATAAGCTATAAAACTCATACTCGTAATCCAATTTTGCGTCTTTGTAATTTTCTTTTATTTGAGTACTTTCTACCATCCAAAACCACCTTACCTTTTCTAATTAATTTTTTCTAAAATTGCCTTTAGCTTGTCTTCTTCCTCTTTAAGTTTTTGTCTTTCACCTTCAACTATTGTTTTTGGTGCGTTTAAAACATATTTTTCATTTGATAATAGTTTTTTTCTTCTTTCAATGCTAAGTATTATAGCATTTTTTTCTTTTTCAAGATTTTCAATATCTTCTTTTGAAAACTTTTTACCTTCATAGCATAATATCAAACTTCCGTAAGAAAAAGCAATAGGTAAATTAACCTCGTTTTCATTAGAAGATAATATGATATCGCACTTTAATAGTTTTGTCAATATATCTTTATTATCATTAATAATATATTTATATTCATCTTCAAAATTGTTAATTATTTCAAAACCTTTTGGTATATTGTTAGAAGCTTTATAATTACGAATTGTTGATATTACGTTTGTTAAAATATCTATTTCCTTTTCTTGATCTTCAAATATTTTTTTCTTATCAAAAACAGGATAATTAGATAAAAGAATGTTTTTACTTTCTTTAATTGGTAAAGAGTTATATATTTCGTCAGTAACGTAAGGCATAAACGGATGAAGCATTTTAATAATTGCGGTTAATGTTATTAACAATGTAGATTTAGTTGATATGTTATCACTACTGGTTTTACTATATTCTATGTAAGAATCACAAAAATCTTCCCAAATAAATTTGTATAGTTCTGCTCCAACTACGTTAAAATCATACTTATCCATGTTTTTTCTAACATTTTTAATAGTTTTGTTTAACTTCGTTAAAATCCATTTATCACTTGATGTTAGGTTATCTAAATTTATTTCTTTTAAATTTTCTATGTTAATTAATACGTATCTTGAAGCATTCCATATTTTATTTATAAAGTTCCATGTAGCTTTAACTTTATCTTCGTCATACCTTAAATCTTGCCCAGGAGCTGAATTAGTAGTTAAAAACCACCTTAAAGAATCTGCTCCATAATTATCAATAACATCCATAGGATCAACACCATTACCTAAAGATTTAGACATTTTTCTTCCCTGTTTATCTCTTATTAATCCGTGGATTAATAAATCTTTAAATGGTGCTTTACCAGTTAATTTTTCAGATTGGAAAGCCATTCTAGCTACCCAAAAAAATATAATATCATACCCAGTAACTAGTGTATTATTCGGAAAATATCTTTTAAAATCATCCGTATTATTAGGCCATCCTAAAGTGCTAAACGGCCATAAAGCAGAAGAAAACCAAGTATCTAAAACATCTTCATCTTGAACCCAACCCTCTTCTTTTGGAGCTTCTAATCCTACGTATACTTTATCTTCTTTATACCAAGCAGGAATTCTATGTCCCCACCATAACTGTCTTGAAATACACCAATCATGACAATCATTCATCCAATTTTGTAATATTTTTTCAAATCTATTTGGTACAAAATTAATTTTTTTATCCTTATCCTTTTGAAAATCAAGAACTCTTTTAGATAATTCATCCATTTTAACAAACCATTGTTTTGAAAGATAAGGTTCAACCATAACTTGGGTTCTTTCAGAATGACCAACACTATGAACCATAGGTTCAATTTTAATTAATAAATTATTTTCTTTTAAATCATTAATTAAAGCTTCACGACATTTAAACCTATCCATTCCTTCATATTTACCAGCGTTTTCATTCATGGTAGCATCTTCATTCATAACAACCACTCTTTGTAAATTATGACGGTTTCCTACCTCAAAGTCATTAGGATCATGCGCAGGTGTAATTTTAACAACACCAGTTCCAAAGTTTGGATCGGCATGAACATCTCCTACTATTGGTATTAATTTATTAACAATTGGTAAAATAACATTTTTTCCAATTAGTTTATTATATCTATCATCATCAGGATTAACTGCAACAGCCGTATCTCCAAACAAAGTTTCTGGCCTTGTTGTAGCAACTTCTAAATAATCATTAGTACCTTCTATAAAATATTTAATATGATAAAAAGCACCTGGTATATCTTTGTAAATAACCTCTTCATTTGATAATGCGGTTTTTTGAACAGGGTCCCAATTAATTATTCTTTCACCACGATATATAATACCTTCATTATAATAGTCTACAAACACTTTTTTAACCGCTTTATTAAGCCCCTCATCAAGGGTAAAACGTTCCCTTGAATAGTCTAAAGCAAGACCTAGTTTTCCCCACTGACTTCTAATTGTTTTTGCATATTCATCTTTCCATTCCCATGCTTTTTTAAGAAAACCATCGCGTCCTAAGTCTCTTTTATTTATTCCTTCAGCTTTTAATCTATCCACTACTTTTACTTCTGTTGCAATTGCAGCATGATCCATTCCTGGAAGCCATAAAGCATCATACCCATTCATTTTTTTATAACGGATTATAATATCTTGTAAAGTAGTATCCCAAGCATGTCCTAAGTGTAATTTACCAGTTACATTAGGTGGTGGTATTACTATTGAAAAAGCTTCCTTAGTTAAATCACCAGCCTTAAATAATTCATCTTTAAGCCATTTTTCATATTTTCCTTTTTCAACGGTTTTATAATCATATTTTTTGTCTAACATATTATCATCTCCTTATAATAATAAAAAAACTCATCCAAAAACAAAGGATGAGCTATATACCCACGGTACCACCTTAATTCA
>CANQBL010000014.1 GCA_947589105.1 uncultured Bacilli bacterium
ACTTTAAACCTGAAATAAGTCTAATAAATTAAACAAATTTTTATAAACCTGCATTTAGTCTAAAAATTTGCGAATTTAGTTAACACTATCTTTTTAGATAAACAACTGTGCAACCTGGGTTATATGGATTTAAATGAAAACTATCAACTTCTTTAATTTTTTTTAAAACTTCTTTAACCTCATTTTTTAAGGCACCTGTTCCGAGTCCATGAATAATCAATACCCGGTTATTTTTCATAACATAATTATCATGAATAAACTCTTTTATTAACACTCTTGCCGAAGATCTTATTTCGCCATGCAAATCTAAACTTGGTAAATTGTTAACAAAAACATCATCTAAAGAACTTTTCATACTAATTTTGAAGCTTATATGCCTTTACTACGTTTTTTAATAAACAAGAAACGGTCATTGGACCTACTCCTCCAGGTACAGGAGTAATTAAAGAAGCTTTTTTACTAACTTCTTTAAAATCAACATCACCACAAAGTAAATTGCCTTCTTTATTTATACCAACATCAATTACAACCGCTCCTTCTTTTACCATGTTCTTAGTAATAAGGTTAGGGTGTCCTGCCGCAACGATTAACACGTCTGCTTTAGTAGTATAATTTTTAATATCAAGACTTTTTGAATGACAAATACTTAAAGTAGCATCTTCCTTTAATAATAGTTGTATTAGTGGCTTACCAACTAAGTTACTTCTTCCTACTAAACAAACGTTTTTAGTTGCAAGATTAATCTTATAAGCCTTTAATAATTCCATTACCCCAAGCGGAGTACAAGGTACTAAACAATCATTTTCTAAAACCAAATTACCCACGTTTGGATAAGTTAAACCATCAACGTCTTTTAAAGGGTCTATTTGATTTATTATTTTACCTTCATCAAAACCTTCAGGTAAAGGTAATTGAACCAATATGCCATTTACACTAATATCATTATTAAGTCTTTTAATCTCGTTAATAACTAAATCCTCAGAAATAGTATCATTAAATTTTATGTGTTCAAATCTTATTCCTACGTCCTCGCATGCTTTTTTCTTATTTTTTATATAAACCAAACTCGCTTTATTATCGCCTACTTGAATTACCGCAAGGCAAGGCGTTATATTTTCTTTTTTTAACAAAGTTTTAACCTGTTTTCTTATTTTAAGACTTATTTTTGTTCCATCAATTATATTATTCATAATTCACCTTCTCATAAATTGGATGACTGTCGCACAAATGCTTAGTCCTTATTTTTAAATTTTCTAAAACCCTTTCATCCTCTCCATTATTAAGACATGCCGAAATTATTTTACCCACTTCAACGAAATCCTTTTCTTTAAAACCTCTCGTCGTCATTGCTGCGGTACCAAGTCTTATGCCACTTGTTATAAAAGGAGTTGTAGAATCATAAGGAATCATGTTTTTATTACAAGTTATTCCAATTTTCTCAAGTAATTTTTCGGATTCTTTACCAGTCATATTAACTGACTTTTTAACATCAACAAGTATTAGATGATTATCAGTACCATTCGTTATTATCCTAAAACCTTCCATTTTTAAAACATCACATAATACTTTTGCGTTTTTTACAACTTGTTTTTGATAATCTATAAAATCCGTTGTCATTGCCTCTAGAAAGCAAACCGCCTTAGCAGCAATAACATGCATTAAAGGACCACCTTGAATACCGGGGAAAACCATTTTATCTATCTTCTTTGCTAATTCTTCATTATTTGTCAAGATAATTCCTCCTCGAGGCCCCCTTAATGTTTTATGAGTAGTTGATGTTACAACATCAGCATATTTACATGGATTTTGATGAAGACCAGCAGCAACAAGTCCTGCAATATGAGCCATATCAACCATTAAATAAGCTCCGCATTCCATAGCGATATCCTTAAATTCCGCAAAATCTATTTTTCTAGAATAAGCGGAAGCTCCGGCGACAATAAGTTTAGGTCTTTCTTTTAAAGCTAGTTTTCTTACCTCATCATAATTAATTTGTCCTGTTTCTTTATCAACGTTATACGGGATAAATTTATAGTCCATTCCGCTAAAAGAAAGGTTACTTCCATGGGTTAGATGTCCTCCAGAATTAAGATCCATTCCAAGAACTTTATCTCCTTTTTTTAAAAGACTACGATAAACTGCCATGTTAGCAGACGAACCAGAATGAGGCTGGACGTTAGCATACTTTACCCCAAATAACTTTTTAGCATTTGCAATTGCTATTTTCTCAACTTCATCAACGAACTCACATCCTCCATAATACCTTTTTGAAGGATAACCTTCTGCGTATTTATTAGTAAGTATACTTCCTTGTGCCTTAAGTACGTTTTCACTTACAAAATTTTCAGAAGCGATAAGTTCAATGGTGTTTTGTTGCCTTTTTCTTTCGTTTTCAATTGCTTTAAAAATTTCGTTTATCATACAACTTCCTCCTATATCTGTATAAATTTATTTAATTTTATCGAATATATGAACTTTCTTATTTGTTTGGCATGCATTTTATTTTTTATACCAACCTCGTATAAATCAAGTTGTTTTTTATATCTTTGTTTTAACTCATCTAGACTTGTTACGTTATCAGTTTTATAATCTACAATTGTATAAACTCCATCTTTTATAAATAATAAATCTATTACGCCACTAGTTAATATATTATCACTTTTTAAAGATTTATCATAGTATTCTATAGGAATTTCAAAGTCAAGTGCAAACTCTTTACACACTAAATCACTATGTAATACATCTTCATAAATACTAGTTGTTAAATATGAAAAAACGTTTTCAATCTTAATTAAAGACAATTCTTCCTTAGTTATTTTTTTATCCAAAACCATTTTGTTTAGCTCTTCTTTAAGTTCTAACATGTTATATCTTTTTATTGGTAATAACTCAAGAATAAGGTGATATAAACTTCCTATTTTTGTATTTGCTATGCCATCATCTAAAAAGTTTGGTTTAACTAAGTAATTTTTTTCTTTTTTTATTTCACTAACACTTAAGTAAACCGGTACGTTTGACATAGTTTCATCATATTTAAACTCTCTTACTTTCAAAAACCAATCATAGTCGAATTTTTCCTTTTGAGCATTTTCTTTACCATAAATTATGGTTTCATTAATATCTTTTGCGTTTATTATTTCTAAATTAACTTTTGATTCAGTTAAAAAGGTTTTAGAAAAAACCATACTTAAACTTCTTAACTTTCCCAATAAAGGATGTCTTAACAAAGCAACAAGTAAAATTTCAAGATAGTTTTTAGTCTCATTTAAGTATAACAAGGAAGAAACTTGTTTTTCACCAATCTTTGATGAAGCATTCGTTACTAGCTTAGATAAATTATTTGTATAACCGGTTATTATTAATTTTTCTTTTGCTCTTGTTAATGCAACGTAAAGAATCCTTAGTTCTTCTGATAGCATCATGGTCTTCTCATGCCTTTTAAACGCCATTACGGGAACAGATTCATACTTAAGTTTATGTTCGTTATCCTTTAAGTTGCATACAAAACCTAATTCTTCGTTTAACATAACGTCTTCTTTTATGTCCTTAAAGTTAAAGTTTTTACCACACTCACACAAAAACACCACCGGATATTCAAGCCCTTTTGACTTATGAATGGTAGTTATTAAAACGTTATCTTTATCTGATAAAGGATTAACTCCTTCTAAAGTCTGTTTATTTAACATTATGTCTTCTAAATAACATATAAACTCATGTAAACTTTTATTACCATTACTTTCATAATTAATAGCATGATTAATCATATGGGTTAAATTCTTATATCTTGCTTCCCCCATTTGTTGTGAAGACAAGATGGAAATTACGTTAAAATCCTTATACATCTTACATAAAGTTTCACTTAAATCATGGGTAAAAGAATAATTTCTAAGACTTTTTAACTTATCAAAGAAGTCACCATTAAAAGAATCCTTTAAGTTATCATATAAACTAACGTTAAAATTGTTTTTTCTTAAACATACAATATCATCTAAGTTAGCGTTAACTAAAGATGAGTTTAAAACGCTCATTAAAGCTACATCATCATGTGGATTATCAATTATTTTAAGGAAGTTTATGATAAGTTTAACCTCATAGTTATCAAGATATTGTAAGGCTGATTCCATGTATACACTAATGCCTTTTTTTCTTATTGCACTAGCAAAAACCTCACTATCATTAAGACTTCGTAAAAGAATAACAATGTCGCTCGGGGTAATATTTCTTCGTAAGTTTTTATTAGCATCATATACCTTATGATTACCCTTTAATAATGATTCTATTTTATCCGCAACTACTTTAGCTTCTTTTTGTACGTTAGTAAGATTTTCTTCATCTTCATCCTTTTCTTCGTTTTTTTCTTCTCCGTCTATTATTATAACCTCAGGATTCATATCGTTAGTTTCTTCAAAGTCTGCTCCAAGATAAAGTTGTTCATCTTTGTTATAATCTACCTGTCCAAAAGATAGACACATCGTGTTTTCAAAAACAAAGTTACAAAAATCAAGGACTTCTTTTCTACTTCTAAAATTCTTTGATAGGTTAATTAACCTTGGAAAGCCATCTTTTGTAGCCTGTTTTTTATCATTGTTAAAGATTTCTGGACAAGCACTTCTAAACCTATAAATACTTTGTTTAACATCTCCAACTATAAATAAGTTCTTATTATCATTTGATATGGCACTAAAAATAATATTTTGTAAATTATTCGTATCCTGGTATTCATCTATTAATATTTCTTTAAAAGATGATGAAATGGCTTTAGCAGTGTCGGTCTTTTTCCCATCTTTAATTAGCAATTCTATTACGAAATGCGCTACGTCTGAAAAAGAAAATTTGTTTTGCCTCTTTTTTTCTAACAAAAGAAAATCACTAAAACTTTTTTCTATATTAAACAAACACGTTATTAATTTTTTCGTATCTTCTTGCTCTTTTTTAAACGTATCATCATCAATAAACATAAGTTCATAATAATTTTTCTTTATGTCATTTTTAAAGTCATCCCTTATTATTTTGTACTTAACAATTACCTCGTCATCCTTATGACCCCTTGGAGTTTTTAAACTATCAAAGTTAATTGCTTTAAGCCTTTTAGAAAGGTCATTAAAATTATTAATCTTAATGATGCTAGAAAGGTAATTTTTTTCTTTTAATACTTGCTCTAAAACCTTATCAAAACCATCATCATAATCATATAACTCACTTATAAGTTCGTCGTATAAATTATCATAAGAAGTCATTTTTTCTCTTATTTGTTCTAATATTAAATCTTTATAAAAGCTACTATTAGCATCATAATTATTAATCATTTTAATAATAGCTTTATCTGGGTAAGGAAGGGTTTGTAAAAATGAATCAAGTTTTAAAACGTAATCTTTTAATAAATCTAAGTTACTTATTGAAAACTTATTAAGTACGTAGGAATATTGTTCATCTTTAAGAAATTCATCTAACACTTTGTTTAGCACCATGTTTTTTAAAACAGCTTCTTCTTCACTAGACAATACCTCAAAATTCCTATTTATTTTTAATTTTTCAAAGTTATCTTTTACTAGCTCGTTATAAAATGAGTCCATGGTAGTTATTTTAGCTAAAGGAATCAACGATAACTGTTTTTTTAAATGTTCATTTGAAGGGTCTTTAAGGTAAGCTTCTTGAAGCTTTTGTCTTATTCTTACCATCATCTCTTGAGAAGCTAACTTAGTAAAGGTAACTATTAAAAGCTCATCTATGTTAACTTTTTGCATAACAAGATTAATAACCCTTTGTGATAAAACAGCCGTTTTACCAGAGCCAGCCGCCGCACTTACTATTATTTTTCCACCATTGGTATTTATCGCAAGTAATTGATCTTTAGTCCAATTAGGCATTATAATCACCTTCTAACTGCTTGATTACTTCACTGTTTTTATAATCTTTTGGTTTTATTTTTTTGTCTTTTTTAAGGTCAAATTTACATATCGCTTGGTATTTACAATACTTACAAGAATCAATTCTACCCCCTATTGGATTTGCACCTATAATTCCATCATTTATGTTATTTCCTATTTTTATTAAGGTAGCTTTAATACAATCAAAAATCTTTGCTAAATCACTAGAATCAAACAAATATTCATCGTTTAACTTTTCTTTAGTTATTACCGAAACATACTCTCCTATGTTTTTTCCACCAAAAACATCAAGTACGTTAACATCCTTATTTATAATACCATTCATCTTAAGTCTTTCTTTTACACTTTTATTTTTTTCCTCATCACTTATGCTTCTTGATACACTTTTTTCTTTTAAAAGTGAAGGATAATACAATAATCCAGATGGGATAACATCCTTGTTAGTTAAGAAAGACTTACTTTCTTTTATAGCAAGTAAATATATTAACATTTGAAGGTTAAGACCCAAAAGAACGTCGTCTAACCTAAACTTTTTACCACCTGTCTTATAATCTATTATTCGATAATAATATGAATCACCACTTTCAAAAACATCGATGCGGTCAGCTATTCCAGTTACTTTTAACGTTCCTTTTGAAAGCTTTAAACAAATTGGTTTAATAATACTTTCATCATCTATCTTAAACTCAAAATACCTAGGTTTAAACTTAGTTATTTTCATTTCTTCTACTATGTTTTTAATTACCTTTGTTACGTTTAAAGAAAGCTCTTTAACCACAAATAAAGTAGTATTATCTACCATCCTACTATTATCTTTTAAATAATCTTCTAAGTACTTACTTACGTAATTGTTTATGTTATTAGTTGTTATATCATTTAAGTCATTTTTTATTATCTTTTCTAATACGTAATGAATAAAGGTACCTACTTGTCTATTATCAAAAGTAAATTTTTCCTTAACCTTAAGTTTTAATTCCTTTTCACAAAAAAAATAAAAAGGACACTTAGCATAAGTTTCAATTGAACTTGGACTAAGATTTATTACGTTATCATATAGTTTTTTAACTATATCAGGCGATATTTTATAGTTTAAATCATGCTTATTTGATAGATTTATTTTATTAAATTCTAAATCTTCTACCATATCAATAGTATCTTTTGATAATGATATGGCATAGTCATTAAGAAGTAAGTTTTTATCATATAATTTCTCAAGTAAAACATCTTTTAAGTTTAACTCATTTAAGTAACTAGACGGAAGTTTAAGCTTTAAATCAAGCCCAAGTTTATAAGACGTTATAATAACGTTTTTATTATTAATGGCATTATTAAATAAGCACTTTTCGTTACCCAAATGCTCATTTGATAATTCTACAAGGTAATCTTTTTTTATATCATTATTATTTAATAAACCAAAACCATTAAGATTACTTGGTATGTTATCATTTACCGCACCAATTACGTATACGTATCTTTTACCTTCAAAAACCGCATCAGTTAAATTTGATATTGTAATTTCATCTTTCATAAATCTTTTATCCGTTTTAGAAAAATCAAAACCTAACAAGACGTTAATTACGTCTTGTAAAGAAGAATTAGAACTTAGGTTATCATTTATAATATCAAATGCATTTATTAATTTTAAAGCTCCATTTTCATCCATATTAAATAACTTAGTAATTATTTCTTCTTCACTTAAATAAGTATATAAATACGTTAAAATTTCGTTTAATGAAACCTTTCCGCTTATGTTTTCCAACAAATACTTAATTGGTAGTATTATACTTTCCTTAGCATTGTTTAACTCATCTAAATCGTTATTATCTAAATAAGAAGTATAAGTAAATGGCAAATAAAAGTTAGTATCATAAAGATCCCATTTATAAACATAATTATCTAGTTTATCAATCGTTTCAAGCTCTACGTTAAATAAGTTTAATTTTAGTATGTTAATAAAATTTTTACAACTAAAATCACCCATTAAAATATTTAAAAACAAATTCATAAACCGGTTAGTTAAAATACCAGTTTTTTCACTTATACTATGAGGATAACTAAAAAGTAAATTAAAATAAGGATAATAAGCTTCAATGTTATTAGACACTATTAAAAAATCACTTAGTTTATTACCTTCCATTACTTTTTTTGAAATATCATTACTTATAAAAGATACCTCATCACTTATATCATTAAGGGTTTTATAATAAATTTTTTTATCTTCTAAGAAAGGTTCTTCTTCGCTTAATTTAACGGTATCATCTATTTTTCTTAACTTTTTTTCCAAGGTTTTATTATAAGCGTAAGTATTTATTAATACATTTGCTTGCTTACTCATTTTTTTAATAATTTCAAGTTCTAAATTGTTTATTTTAAAAAGCTTTAAGAATAAATACTGCCCGCTAAAATCATTATTTTTAAGTACGTGTTCATATAACATTTTCTCATTAATTAAGCCGTTATTTAATAATTTTTTTTCATATTCTTGATAAATCAATTTTAAATCATTAACCTTTTGATTTTCGTTTAAGTCACAGTCATTAAACAAATCATAAGTATTAATTAAATCATTTATAAAAGAGCTAGAAATTAAATTAGAGTACTGTTTTAAACTACTTGATAACTGTTTTACTGTTTCATACATAATTACGTATTTTTCTTCTTTAGTTGCTAACTTTTTATTACCATTATATATTTTAAGTAAAAGGTTTTTTAAAGTATAACAAGTAACGTTTTTATTTATAAACTTTTTTTTATAATAAATTTCATAATTAGAAGGTATTATTACCACGTATTTTTCTACGTCAGTTAGATTTTCGCTTTTTACTACTTTAATCATTTTAACACCTTCTTCTAGGTATTATTATAACACGTATAATACTAATCAGTAAATTAGTGAATTTGTAAATAATTGATTTATTAATATAATAATTTTATGATAAAAATAAAACATAGTTATTAAAACTATGCCTTATTCTAATCACTTTAATTTTCCATCAATATTTGCTGATCCTTAATTAAATCATAATTAACTAACTTATCACCATCCAAATTTTCTTTATTCATGTCAATACCCGTTATTTGGCTATTTTCATAAGTTGTATAGTAATATATACCCTTATCTAAGTTACAGCAAGAACTATAAATAGTAATTTCGTATTTATCTTCGCCCATATAAACGCATCCCCTTTGTTGGTATACTGATGATAGAATATGAAAGAACTGACTAATACTTTCCTTTTCCGAATCACCTGATAACGAATTCATTTTGGTAAATGCCGCTTTAACAAATCTAGAAGCTGATGATAAATCTCCAGGTAATCCTAAAGCTCCCATACCACGGCTATAGGTTTTAAGATTTAACTTTTTAGAAAAATTATTTTTAGGTGGTTCAATAGATAAACTCATATAGTTATTTAAGTTAAACATATGAATATCAAAAGTTGGGTTATTTGTTAAAACTCCCACTTCATTATCATATACTTTTATTCCTTCTTTAACGCTTTCAACAGTTATGGACTTTTCTTTATCAGCGATTATCCAGTGTAATGGTGATACTGGTAATTCCTTACTAAAACTTAAATCTACTAAGTTTATTTTATTTAATAATTCTTTTACTTCGTTTATATTAGCACATTGTGATAAAACCCAAGGAATAAACTCAAATGGTGCTATGTTATCTTTACTTTCATCTTCTTTTTTATAATCGGCATTACTAGGAAAATTAAGTCCTGCCATGCCTAATCCTTTTTCATTTATAGCATCATAATATAGTGGATAATTATCTAACACGTAAGCCATTCCAATAATGGCATAATGTCTATTAATATCATTTACTTTTCTAAATTTAAAAGGATAATTTCTAGGAGTTATCGTAACCGTTTCTTTATATGAATATTCTAAGTCTAAATTTCTTCCAAAATAATGATCTTTTGTGTTATAAGTTATTGCAGTGCACATAATTATTATATTCCTTTCATTCTATAGTTTATTTTATCATAAAATAGTGAAAACTACATAATATAATATTTATATTTAATTTACTAATTTACAATATACGTGTTATAATCAAAAAGAAAGGCAAATTAAAATGTTAAATAGAAAAAATAAAGTGATTAAGAAAAAAAAGAAACTCGTTTTAAAGAAATGGATAAGAATTACTCTATTAATAATTTTTATTTTTTTATTTATCTTTTCATGCATTAAGATTTATTTTTGGAAAAAAGATGGAAATAAAATAAATGAAATAAAAGATAAAATAACTAAAGAAGTTAAAATAGATGAAAAAAAACCAAATACTAATGCTACAAAGAACGTAAATCCTCCAAACAATAAAGATAGTGATTACTGGAAGTATATACAAATGGATATGTTAAATGTTAGTTTTGATGAGTTGTTAAAAATAAATAGTGATACTGTAGGTTGGATAAAAGTTAATGGAACCAATGTAAATTATCCGGTTGTACAAACTGATAATAATGATTATTATTTAAATCATTCTTATGATAAAAGTGTTAATAAAGCTGGTTGGGTGTTTTTAGATTATCGAAATAATATCAATGATTTTGATAAGAATACAATTATATATGCCCATGGAAGAGTTGATGCAACGATGTTTGGTAGCTTAAGAAAAATACTAAATAAATCTTGGTATAATAATAAAACAAATCATGTAATAAAGTTTTCAACTAAAACTCAAAATACCTTATGGCAAGTATTTTCTGTTTACACAATAAAAGCCGAAAGTTATTACATTACAACTAAGTTTTCAAGTGATGATGCTTTTAATGAGTTTATAAACACGTTAAAAAAGCGTAGTGTTGCTTTGTTTGATACCGAGGTTAACAAAAACGATAAAATAATTACTCTTTCGACTTGTAAAGATAGTAAAGGAACTAGAATTGTAATGCACGCAAAACTAATTAAGATTGAAAATAAATAATAATATAAAATATGCTTTTAAAGGATGTTTTAAAAAAGAAAATAATAAAAATGCGAAGATAAAATCATCGCATTTTTTATTATTTTTCTTATTTCATACTAATAGTAGCTTGCACCACAATCTCATTTGGGATGAATAGTCTTTACAAAGACAAAAATTTATCCTGAAATATAGAATAAAATTGATTTTGTTAAATCAGAACAGTCATTAAAATTCTTTATTTTAAATTTGTTTAAAAGGTATAATAAAACAGTTTCATTTTCGATATTTATTTTATCTATATTTTGCCAAATAGGTAAATACTCTATTGTCATTTGAACATCATAACCAAAAAGACTAGATAAATTACAATCTTTATATAACCACGTTTCTACATAAAATCCTGAATCAAAGTTATAAAATTCATCGTTAATTAAAACCCCGTTACAACTTTCACCATAATTTTCGTAATTATAAACGATTTTAAATTTATAATCATCCGATAGGATCTTTTCATAGGAAGAAGGAATTGCTAAAGGAAAAAAAGAAGGCTTTAGTTGGGTTACTTTCTTAAATTCATTTAACGTTTTATAGATTTCCTCCTTCGAGATATTCTTTAAAAAAAAGATATCCCCACCATCTGTTTTTTTATGCTCGTATAAATTCAAACTAATATATTCGGATAACTTTTGGTGTAACTCTTTCAATTTTGTTTTATCAAAATTTTCATTTTTGCCATTGATGCAAATGCACGCCGGTATTCCACCTGCTAAATATCTCCCCATAAAAAATCACACTCCTTTACTTGTAATTTAGAATAAAAATAACCTAGAACTTCAAAAGTTACTTAGGTACTACTCAAGCTACATATAACATAAATAAAATATTATGTCAATAAACTTGCATAGGTTGTTAAATCCTATAATTAATAACTTTTAGATTTTCATTATTGTATTATCTTTGGTTTTTTTCTCCTTTTTTAATATCTAATAATTGGTCTTTTCTTTAAATTTCAAAGTTAATCTTAGTTTGTTAGATTATTTTAGTATGATAAATCTAAACTACTTAGCAAATAATATTTAAGTTTTTAGTATATTATTATCTCATAAAATTTATCATAAAAAATGAGATTTATATTATTTTTAAATTATGACCTTAATGAATATCTTAGGCTTTTAAAAACCAACTATTATTATATTTTCGAATGAAAAAATAATAATTAATTAGACGTATTTATCATTACCGTCATTTTATTTTTTAGAATTAAAAAAAGTAGACCAAAGTCTACTTTAAATTATTTAGTTTTTTTTAACAGTATTTAATAAAGATTTTGAAATTAACCCAATAACTACAATACTTATAATTCCGATTGTAAAATATAGATTTATGTTGTCTGAGGTTTCAGGGTTAACTACATTATTAGCTGAAGTTTTTTCTTCAATCTTTTTGTATGAAGATATAAATTTAGCCCCTTCTACTACATCTTCATCTGTTGCCATTGTTCCGTCGTCATTTGTAAATCCTACAAATTCATAACCATCTTTTTCTGTAGCATATTCATATAAATCAGCTAACTTAGCATTTTCTAGGATTTTATCATATTTCTTTCCATCGATAGTTAAACTAATGTAATAAGCTGCTTTGACAGTAATATTTGCATCAATTGAATCGCTTACTTTAAATTCTTCGCCAGTTTCTACATTAATGAATTTTGCAAATTTTTCATTATTCATTACACCATTTATTTTTTTTATTGCTTCTACTGACTGCATGTATGGATTTTCTATTAGACTTTTTAATGTTGTTCCTCTAGGTATAGGTAAAGTTACATCTTCTCCGTTATTTTTTAAAACGAAATTATATTCATCAATTATATCTACTGAAACAGTTTTACCAGGTGCTTGTGGTAAACTAACGCTTCTTAAGTTGGAAACTTTTATAGTTGTTCTTGTTACGTTGCTCAATGCTTTAGTTTTAACTTGAACAGTTGTAAATGTAGTATCATCACCATTCATTGCTTCAATTCCAATTTGTAAATTTCTATTAGCTGCTCTACCAACTCTTACTGTTTTTTCTGTACCTATAGCTTTTCCATCTATTGTTATATTCTCTCTAGGATTTTCTTCAAGGGCTTTACAATCAAATAAAGTACAAAAGCCCACTGCTCCAACATCAAAATACATTGATGTTACTTCACTTCCATAATTAACTTCAAGAATTACTTCATCACCATTATCAATTGATTTATTAGGTGTTAAACTTACAGATGCGCTTGCAGCTTTAGTTACATTTGGGACTAATAATAACGTAGTTAATACTGTTAATACTGTAAAAAATACTTTTTTCATATCCTTACTCCTTTCTAATACAATCATTGTACCACATTACAAATTTCGAGTCAATTAATCTTTCTATTTTTAAATATCCACAGCATAAATAAACGTTAGTAAGTTATATAAAGATTAATATTAATATATTTTAAAAAACAAAAAAGCGAAGAAAAAATCTTCGCCTTCTTATTATTTTCCTTGCTTTTCATTAATGGCAGCTTGTACCACAATCTCATTCGGGATGAATAAGATTAAATTTATAAAATATTATTTTTAAAATGACTTATTTGCAATTTACTTTATTTCTTCTAACATTTTTTCTTTTAGTTTATCTATATCCGTGAAAAAGACTTTAATTCCTCTATTATGAAGTTTTATTAAATTTTTAAAATTTTTAAGTATTATTTTTTCTAATTTTTCAGGAACTCTAGATGGTTTACCATCTACTGTATGTACATGATCTATGTATTTTTCTAAAGTTGGAAAAGCATTTTGTAATAAAATAACTGAATTTTCATCAAAGATTTTCTCAATTAATATTGTATTACAAAAACCATATTTTTCTATCTTCTTATTAACTACTTTTTTATATTTATCAACTTTAGAACTAATTGGAATAAACCATAAAATGTCTTTATCTTTGATTGTAAAATAAGTAGGCCTTTTCTTTCCTCTTTCATGATTTTGCATTAAGTTTTCATCATTAACGACATCAAAAAATTTATCTTTGATGTGATATAAATAACCTGTTTTTATTTCCATCGTCATCAACCCCTTAAAAAGTATACCATAAAACAAAAGAAAACTCCATCATACGATGAAGTTATTCTACATTTTCAACCGGGATCATTTATTACTCGCTAGCCACCCGGAAGCGAGAAACATTGTCGACCGGGATTATTTATTACTCGCTAGCCACCCGGAAGCGAGAAACATTTTCACACTTTTTCAAGTGCAATATAAATATACTATATTTTTATGAAAATGTCAAATAGTATACATTAATAGTATATGTAAAGATTGGTTAAAATATGATTTTTGTCAAGATATAATAAATAAAAATTGACTCAGGGTTTCTTAAGTTTCATGAGTATTAATCGTTATAACGTTTATCATAATTTTACACATAAAGTCAATATATTTTTTTATAGTTTTGAAAAATTATTACTCTCAACCGTAATAACTTTTTAATTTTTAAAATTTATTACACACATTATTATCGAAGGCTATAATAAAAAACAATCTTTTCACAAACAAAAAAAGACTAAGTAAACTTAGCCTTTAATTTTATTATTTTCCTTGCTTTTCATTAATAGCTGCTTGTGCTGCAGCAAGTCTTGCTATAGGTACTCTAAATGGAGAGCATGATACATAGTTTAATCCTATTTTGTGACAAAATTCAACTGAAGAAGGATCTCCTCCATGTTCACCACATATACCAATGTGTAAATTTGGATTAACTGGTTTACCTAATTTAATTGCTGTTTCCATTAATTTTCCTACACCAGTTTGATCTAGTTTTGCAAATGGATCATTTTCAAAGATTTTAGTATCATAATAAGCATTTAAGAACTTACCTGCATCATCTCTTGAGAATCCATAAGTCATTTGTGTTAAATCATTTGTACCAAAGCAGAAGAAATCAGCTTCTTTTGCAATTTCATCAGCAGTTAGTGCTGCTCTTGGTATTTCTATCATTGTACCTACTTCGTATTCTAAATTAATACCTGAAGAAGCTATTTCACTATCAGCTGTTTCAACAACGATTTTCTTAACGTATTTTAATTCTTTGACATCACATACAAGAGGAATCATAATTTCTGGTTTAACGTTCCAATCTGGATGTTTTTTCTTAGTATTAATTGCTGCTCTAATAACAGCTTTAGTTTGCATCTTAGCAATTTCTGGATAAGTAACTGCAAGACGACAACCTCTATGACCCATCATTGGGTTAAATTCATGAAGTGAAGCAATAATTGCTTTTATTTGTTCAACTGATTTTCCTTGAGCATCTGCTAACTTTTTAATATCAGCTTCTTCAGTTGGAACAAATTCATGTAAAGGTGGGTCTAAGTATCTAATAGTTACAGGAAATCCTTCTAAAGCTTCATATAAAGCTTCGAAATCACTTTGTTGATAAGGTAAAATTTTATCAAGTGCAGCTTCTCTTTCCTCAACAGTATCTGCACAAATCATTTCTCTAAAAGCTGCTATTCTATCTTCTTCAAAGAACATATGTTCAGTACGGCAAAGTCCGATACCTTCTGCTCCTAATTCACGAGCTTTTTTAGCATCAGTTGGAGTGTCAGCATTAGTTCTTACCTTTAACGTTCTAATTTTATCAGCCCAAGCCATAACTCTTCCAAATTCTCCAGCAATAGTTGCATCTACTGTTTGAATCTTACCATCATAAATGTTACCAGTCGAACCATCAATTGAAATATAATCGCCTTCATGGTAAGTTTTACCAGCTAAAGTGAATTTTTTATTTTCTTCATCCATTATGATGTCACCGCAACCTGATACACAGCAAGTACCCATACCACGAGCAACAACTGCAGCATGACTTGTCATACCACCACGAACAGTTAAAATACCTTGTGATGCTTTCATACCAGTAATATCTTCAGGAGAAGTTTCAAGTCTTACTAGCACTACTTTTTCTCCCTTACTAGCCCATTCTACTGCGTCTTCTGCAGTAAATACAATCTTACCACAAGCTGCTCCTGGAGAAGCTCCAAGTCCTTTTCCAGCAGGAGTAGCTTCTTTAAGTGCTTTTGCATCAAATTGAGGGTGAAGTAAAGTATCTAAGTTACGAGGATCAATCATCGCAACAGCCTCTTCTTCACTACGCATTCCCTCATCAACTAAATCACAGGCAATTTTTAAAGCTGCTTGTGCAGTTCTTTTACCGTTTCTTGTTTGAAGCATATATAATTTACCATGTTCAACAGTAAACTCCATATCTTGCATATCTCTATAATGATTTTCTAGGATTTGGCATACTTCTTTAAATTGTTTAAAGGCTTCTGGAAATTTATCTTCCATTTCTGTAATGTGCATTGGAGTTCTAACACCTGCAACAACATCTTCACCTTGTGCATTAGTTAAAAATTCACCAAATAAGCCTTTAGCACCAGTTGCAGGATCACGCGTAAATGCAACACCAGTTCCGCAATCATCTCCCATGTTACCAAATGCCATAGCTTGTACGTTTACAGCAGTTCCCCATGAATAAGGAATATCATTATCCCTTCTATAAACGTTAGCTCTAGGGTTATCCCATGATCTAAATACTGCTTTAACAGCTCCCATTAATTGTTCTTTTGGATCATCTGGGAAATCTTTACCTATTTTAGATTTATATTCAGCTTTAAATTGTCTTGCTAATTCTTTTAAATCATCAGCATCTAATTCAACGTCTTGTTTAACACCTTTTTTCGCTTTCATTTCGTCAATAAGTTGTTCAAAATACTTTTTACCAACTTCCATAACTACGTCTGAATACATTTGAATAAATCTTCTATAGCAATCCCATGCCCATCTTGGATTATTAGATTTTTCTGCAATAACATTAACTACTTCTTCATTAAGACCTAAGTTAAGAATTGTATCCATCATACCTGGCATAGAAGCTCTAGCTCCAGATCTTACGGAAACTAAAAGTGGATTTTCTTTATCCCCAAATTTCTTTCCGGTTATCTCTTCCATCTTTTCTATGTACTCATCAATTTGAGATCTTATTTCTTCATTTATTTCTCTTCCATCTTCATAATACTGAGTACAAGCTTCAGTTGTAATTGTGAAACCTTGAGGTACTGGAAGTCCAATATTAGTCATTTCAGCTAAGTTAGCTCCCTTTCCTCCAAGAAGGTTTCTCATATCTGCGTTTCCTTCTTTAAAAAGGTAAACCCATTTTGTCATTTATATTCCTCCTTTTGTTGTCAATATAAATTTATTATATCATAAAAAAAATAGTACTTTCAATAATAAATACTATGTTTTTCCAAGATTTTACAATGTTTTTCTACTTTTTATTTAAAGGATGACACTTTAAATAAACGCTTCTTAATCTTTCATTTGATACATGAGTATAAATTTGGGTTGATTCCAAAGATTCATGACCTAAAAGTTCTTGAACCGTTAATATGTCACATCCTTCATTTAAAAGATGAGTTGCAAATGAATGTCTAATCATATGTGGAGATACATGTTTTTTTAAAGAAGCTTTTTTAATAATATTATCGATTATTTTTTCAACTCCTCTAGTAGTAATTTTACTACCCTTTTCATTTAAGATTAAATAATCACTATTAGTATGATGTTTTTCTAATATTTTTTTTCTACCATCTTTTATAAACTTTTCCATTGAGTTTAAACAATATTCCCCAAAAGGATCTATTCTCTGCTTATTTCCCTTACCTAGTATTCTTACTTCTTTTCTTAAAAAATCTATATCAGAAAGCTTTATATTCACTAATTCGCTTACTCTTATACCAGTTGCGTATAACACCTCTAATATAAGTTTATCCCTTTGACCAAGAGGTAAATTCGTATCAGGAGTATCAAATATAATTTCAAGTTCTTCAACACCTAAATATTTTGGAAGTTTCTTTTCTTTTTTAGGAGTTGATACATACTTAAACGGATTGGTTTTTATTAAATCATTATTAAATAGGTATTTATAAAAACTTCTAAGAGACGATAATTTTCTAGCAACTGAATTTCTAGATAACTTTTTATCATAAAGCTCCATCAAATACCCTTTTATGAAATCATAATCAACTTCCAAATAATTAAATCCTTCTTTTTCTACATATTTAAAAAATTCTTTTATGTCTATTTCATAATTTTTAGAAGTATTTTTAGAATAATTTTTTTGCTTAATAATAAAATCTAAAAAATCGGATAAGTTTTTATTCATTATTATCACCAAATTAATTATACATTAAAAAAGATAAAAATCACATATTTTTATCCTTTTCAATAAAAAATCCGCCATCAGTATAAATCATTCTTCCGTTTTCAATCTCATTCAATTCATATTCTAATTTCATTATTTCTTTTTTTATTTTAGATATTTGTTCCTCTACATTTTTAAGTTTAGCTATAATTTCATGGTCTTTTTCAATAAAACTTCCAGTTTTTTTTAGTATTTCTAAACTATTTTTTTCATAAATTAAAACATCTAACCTCTGCCTTAAGTTTTCAATTTCTTCACTAATATCCATTATCTTTTCCAAAGTATTATTATTTTTATCTTTAAAAAGTCTACTTCTATTATATTCCATAATCTTTTCTTCCGTTATTTTGCAAGGAACATAAAGTTTATTCTTTTTACTTTCAGAGTTTTGGTTTATTAAAGGTACACCTATTCTTCTTGTATTTTCTTTAATACTATTTCTAATATAATAAGAAGTTGCTCTTCTTTTTATTAAAACATCATTTAACTTTTCTATAGCTTTACTTCTTTCATCAGAACTCATAGAAGGCAATAAATCACCTGTGTTATCTTTTAATATAAATGCTAATTCTATTCTTTTTCTATCATCCAAGAAAGCATCTTTAACAAGAGCTTTAGCACACCTAGAAGATAATCCTATTAACATCCATTTATTACGCATTGCTATTTCGTACCTAAAATCATACAAACTATCAGCATTAAGTTTTGATATTCTAAAATCTTCAACAGCATTAGTAAAATTTCTACCTCTAAACTTCTCATATAATAGCATAAGTAATTTTCTTTTATTACTATCAATGTTTCCTTTTATACAATCATCAATATTAATATATAAAAAGTCTTCTATTCTTTCTGTTAAAGAATTTCTTCCTGCTAATAAAACATCAACGTCTTTTTTATAAATAATCCTAATTTTTCTAGATTTATTTGATTCTGAAGTTCTTATAGAAAAAGGATCATAACCTTCATTTTCACTTTGTTTAATATGGGAAACTAAAAAATTTCTAACAGAAAAATCAGTATCATTAGGCATAAACTTTAATAAATCTTTAGGGCCATCACAAAAAGATGTATATTTTTCAAGGGCAATTAAATCATAGCTAGCAAGACAAACAGTTTTTACTTTTCCATCTATTAATAAATCAACTGATAAAACATATCTTTTGTTATTCATAACTCCTCCATGCCCGTATTAATTATTTATTACTAATTTTTTTTATTTTTCTTAAAATCATTTAAATTATACATTATTTTATCATATAATTCTTTAACATCTAAATCTTTATTTTTACGCTCCATAGTAGAAGAAAAACCAAGAATTTTTTTATTATTATCCATAGCACTAAATAATCTTTTAAACTTAAAAGATAAATTTCGTCTTGATTCTAAACTCTGTCCAAGTTTTTTACATAAAACCATTAAATTATCCTTATCGGTTGCAATTGCTGCTATCATAACATCATCTTTTGAAAAATTAGTAAATTCATGATTGGCATCATAAGTATCAATCATACAAGCTATTTTTTGTTTTTTTACATAAGTTTCATATAAATACTTAAAAAATTCATACTTTAAATGAGCCTTATTTAACGACGTTTTAAGTTTAGCATTATTTATTTCACTAAAAGACATTTTTTCTTTTATAATAGCATCTTTTAATTCGTTTTGATTAATATACAAAACATCAATATCATCTTCAAAAACAACATCCATTATCGGATTAAAATCATTATCCGTTATAAAAAAATGTTCTTTTAATTTTTCATCATCATCAAAATTAATTTCATAACCTAAATTATCTTTAATATAATTCTTAACTTCATTAGGAAGAGAATTATACAAACTAACATAACCATCATAATTACTAGTATATTCATCTAGTTTTTTTAATTCTAAAGATATTATAGGATAATTAAGTTCATTACCATTTTCATCTTTTCCTTTAAAATATAAAGTATAATGTTTTAAAGCCATAATAAAAGCCTCCTATTATATACTATATAATATCACTTTCCAAAGATAATTGTCAATTAAAGTAAAATTTGAGTTTAGGTATTTTACTGATTTAATATGTTATTTTTTATTAGTTTTAATAAAATTATTAGAAATGATATCGAT
>CANQBL010000015.1 GCA_947589105.1 uncultured Bacilli bacterium
AAATACTATAACTGTTGAGTACTTGCCAACTTCTTATGGGAAGGAGGCTTGATATTGATGAAGAAAAAAGATTTATTAATCTCATTTCTAATATTAATTATCATTTTATTAATAGTCTCTTTGATGATTCTATGTATAAAAAAATAGTACTCAATCTGCAATAGATTAAGTACAAACTCTTATTAGGGTAAGTACTCAACATGCGAAAGTTAAGTATTTTCCTTTTTATTTTATGCAAGGCATCCTTGACATATTCATAATAACATAAAAACGCACTTTTATCAAGTACGTTATCTATTTCACTCGATGTTTCGAGTTTCCTATCAATCTGGTGCGGGTGAAGGGACTTGAACCCCCACGGATAAATCCACTAGATCCTAAGTCTAGCGCGTCTGCCAATTTCGCCACACCCGCATAAACAAGTGGTGGACCCTGTAGGACTCGAACCTACGACCGCCCGGTTATGAGCCGGATGCTCTAACCAACTGAGCTAAGGGTCCATATATTTTTTTCCACTTGCCTTTATATATTATCATATTCTTTTAAGTTTATCAATATGATTATTTAAAAAAATTAAAAAAATGATGAATTAATCACCATTTTGTAACATATTTAATAAATCTATTTTAAATTTATCTTTATCTGAATTCGCCTTAGATATCATAACACCCTTATAAGCTTGTAATTCTTGTCTATGACCTTCTGCTAAAAGGCTTTCTGGTGTTATTGTTTCAAGTATTATAGTTTTACTATTTTCACAAACTGAATAATGTAAAATAACCTCTCCATGAACTCTTACAAATAGATCATCAGTTGGTAGTTTAAGTTCATAGTTTTTAGTGTTTTCTTTACTATTTACACTTACTAATTTTCCTAAAAAATTACCTTCTTTCATTTGTGGGTAAAATTCAAAAACTAATTTTTTATATGCTAACATATTATACTTTTTTACCGAGCGTTCTAGTTTTCTGAATTCATTTTCATTTAAATACTCAAAAATGTAGGTTCCTTTCATTCTTTTAACCCCCTTCTTCATAATTGACGCAATATACATTATATATTACCCAATTAGTACGGTTATTATACCACAGGCGACAAGAAATGTCAATTTTATTTACACTTATTTTTGGCAATTAGGGCAATAGTAAGTTCCTCTTCCCCCTATTTTTTCTTTTTTTATTAGTGTACCACATTCATAGCAAGGTTCGTTTTCCCTTTTATGAACTTTTAGATATTTTTCAAAGGTTCCCCTTTTACCATCTATGTTTGGATATGTTCCTTTATACTTTAAAGATCTTTCAAAAACAATTTTTGTATTTTCTATTATTTCTTGTAACTTATTTTTACCAATTTTATCTGCAAATGTTTTTGGATTTATTTTAGATTCGAACAAAATTTCATCGGCATATATATTTCCTATACCCGTTATGAAGCTTTGATCCAAAAGCAATTTTTTTATAGCCGTATGATGTGTTTTAAACTTATCTTTTAAATATTTAGAAGTTAAGTTTTTATCATCATATTCCAAACCCAAATTTTTATCCTCAAAAAATTTAAATATATTATCTTTACTTATAACTTCCATTTTTCCAAACAATCTAGGATCATTATAATGTAAAGAAAAACGATCAAAATAGAAAATAACATAATCATGTTTATCTTTACTAGCATCAAGTGGAAGTAAATAAAATCTTCCTTCCATTCTAAAATGAATTATTAAATAATTATTATCAAGTTCAAATAATAACCATTTACCCCTTCTTTTAACTTTTAATATTTTTTGGTTTTCTATCGTTTTAATAAATTCTTGTTTTTTATTATAAACTATTTTATCTAAAAATACCTCAACCTTATTAATTCTTTTATTTTCAATTATTTTACTTAAGTCTCTTTTAGCTGTTTCAACTTCTACTAATTCTGGCATTTTAAATATCCCCCTACTAAAAATTATTTAGCTTCGTACCAATTATTACCAACTTGTATATCAACTTTTAATGGCACTTCTAACTTATATGCGTTATCCATACATCTAACTACAATTTCCCTAACAATTTTTTCCTCTTCTTTTATTACATTAAAAATAAGCTCATCGTGTACCTGCAAAAGCATCTTACTTTTAATATTTTTATCTTTGAATTGTTTATATATATCAATCATTGCTTTCTTTAATATATCCGCACTAGAACCTTGTATAGGTGTATTTAAGGCCATTCTTTCACCTTGCTGTCTTATAATATAATTAGTATTACTTAATTCATCTATTTTTCTTTTTCGATTCATTATAGTAGTAACATAACCCTTTTCATAAGCTTCTTTTATAACACTTTCCATGTAAACTTTAGTTCCTCTATAAGTTTCAAAATATTTATTTATAAACTCTTTAGCTTCTTTAACTGATATTCCCAAATCCTCTGATAAACCAAAGCTGCTAATACCATAAAGTATTCCAAAATTAACTGCTTTTGCCTGTCTTCTCATGTTTGAGGTGACTTCTTCTTCACTAACACCAAATATATCCATCGCTGTACGAGTATGAATATCTTTATCATTTTTAAAAGCCTCAAGCCAGTTTGGTACTTTTGAAAAATGAGCAAAAACCCTAAGTTCTATTTGAGAATAATCACTTGATAAAAGAACTGAATTTGCCTCGGGAACAAAAGCTTTTCTAATCAGTTTACCATACGTTGTTCTAATTGGTATATTTTGTAAATTAGGTTCTATTGATGAAAGTCTTCCTGTTCTAGTTAAAGTTTGAGTATATATAGTATGAATTTTTCCATCATTTAAAATACTTGATTTTAATCCTTCAATATAAGTACTTTGTAACTTAGTTAACATTCTATGTTCTAAAACAAGCGGTACAACCGGATGCCTATCCTTATATTTTTCTAATATCACTTTATCAGTTGAATACCCACTTTTAGTTTTTTTACCAGAACCTATTTTTAATTTTTCAAATAATATTTCACCTAATTGTTTAGGAGATGAAATATTAAATTTTTCTCCAACAAGTTCATATACTTGGTTAGATATTTCTTCAATCTTAGAGTGTAGTTCATTATTCATTTCATCTAAAACTTTTCTATCAACTCTTATTCCAACATATTCCATTTCTGCTAAAACTATTGATAATGGCAATTCTATTTCATTAAACAAATATGTACAATTCTCTTCTTGCATATTATTCATTAACGCTTGTTTTGTTTCATAAATAAATTTTGCCTTTTCAACCACTAGCTTTTTTAAGATTTGTTCTTCTATCGTTTTAGCCTTACTAATAACTTCGTAAAATAAAATATCATAACCAAACTGATTAGCTAAATAAGCTATATCATCTTTAACGTTATAATTAAGTAAATAAGCAGCAATCATAGAATCAAACGAAACATTTTGCAATGTAATATTTTGTCTTTTCATAGTAACGTAATGTTTTTTTAAATCATACGTATACTTTTCTTTGTCATTTATATAGCTTAAAATTTCATATATTTTTTCTTTAGGAACATAATAAGCTTTTTTTCCATCAAAAAGACCCATTCCTAAAACGTTTGCTAAATGATAATTAGTCTTATCTATTTCAATATAAAAAGAAACAGGAGTTGAAATATCTTCAATATCTTTTACCGAAGATACCTCATTAATAGTTATATCTTCTTTTTTTCTTTTAATATTCATATTTTTTAAAAATGAATAAAACTCTAAATCTTCATATATTTTTTTTAACTCATCTAAATTACCATTACTAATTAACGTATCTTCAATACTAAAACCTAGAGGAACTTGTTTATATATTGTTACTAAATCCTTACTTTCAAAAGCTTTATCTCTTTCATTAATAAGTTTAGTTGAAACAGCAGCTTTAATAAAAGCTAAATTGTTATAAACATCTTCTAAAGAACCATAATCTTGAAGTAATTTTAAAGCCGTTTTTTCTCCTATACCTTTAACCCCAGGAATGTTATCCGATGAATCACCCTCAAGAGCCTTTAAATCAATCATTTTATCTGGTGTTAAGCCATATGTTTCATAAAAAGTTTCTTTATTCATTAATATATAATCTTTACTTTTTAACAACTTTACAACAACTTTATCCGTTATAAGTTGTAATAAGTCTTTATCACTACTTATAATTAAACCTTCATATTCATTAGATTTATCTATCATGCTAGCTAATGTTCCAACGATATCGTCTGCTTCATAATTTTCTATTTCAAACCATTTAATACCTAAATTTGTAAGAATTTTTTTTGCTATTGGAAACTGCTGTTTAAGTTCGTTTGGCATTTTTATTCTTCCAGCTTTATAATCCTCGTATTTATCATGTCTAAATGTTTTTCCTTTATCAAATGCAACCAACATATAAGAAGGTTTTTCTTCATTTATAATTTTATTTATCATATTAATAAAACCATATAATGCATTAGTAGGAAAACCTTTAGAGTTTTTCATAAAATTTCCTTGATAAGCAGTTGCATAATAGCTTCTAAACAACAAATTATTTCCATCAACTAATACTACTTTTTTCATATTTACCACCTATATTTATTATAACATTTTAAAAAGAGTTTTAATAAACTCTTTTTAAATTTGTGTATTATTTTGATTATTATTTGACCATAAAGAAGTATGCCTATTATTTAAATTATTATCATTTTGATTTTCTTCACTAGAAGGTGCATTTACTTTTTCATTATCGGTTAATGCTGAAGCACCTATATTTGATGAATAAACATTTTGATTACCAAAATTATTTATAGAGTTAACCTCTGGTTGCTTATTTAAATCATTATCTAATCCAACATTCGTATTAAAATCATTTGCTAACGTATTAGAATTTTCATTTAGATTAGGATTAGTTTCCCTTGTATTATCTATTTGATTATTAACATTTTCTACTACATTATTATCAAATTTTGGGACCTCATATAAACCATTAGACTGGGAAAATGTTTCAGTACTATTTTGCGCACTTTCAATATATGAATTATTATCATATGTTTCTTTAGTTGAATATGCTTGATTAACTTCATTATTTATAACATCATTACCTGCTATTGGCATAACAGGGGCATTATTTGTTTCATTTGAAAAATTATTTGAAAATTCATTTACTGTTCCTAGATTTATATTTGTTTTTTCTAAATCTTCGTTTTGGACTACATTATTTTGCGAATTGTTAAAATCACTTGTAAAATTAGAATTTTCAAACGTTTGCTGCATATTTTGACTTTCTTTTTCAATATCATTTTCTAATACTACGTCATTATTTTTAGAAAATGCTAACATTGGTAAAAATATAATTGGTAAAAATAAAATTCCAATAGTATAAACAGTATCCTTACCAAATTTTTTAGCAATTACATCATAAACTATAAACATTACGAAAATATTAGCGAACGGAACACATAACAATAATAAGTACCACCAAGGTTTTTGTGCTATTTCACAACATAAAACATATACGTTATATATTGGGATAATACTAGCCCAACCTGGTTTTCCTAACTTTTTAAATATCTTCCACATAGAAATAATCATAAGTACCGAAGCAGCTATAGCAATTAACCAAGTAATTAATACAAAAATTAACATTCCTCCAACTAATCCAGAAACTGATGCAGCATTATACCCATAAGATGTATCAACATAATAACTTGTATCCATTTTTTATTCCTCCTATTTTATTTAATTATACAATTTTAAAAATTTATTATCAACAAAATAACGTATAATTTTAACAATATTTACAAAAAATATACTGAAAGGAATGAAATTATGCAAAACATTAGTATAAGACAATACATAATTGATAGTTTTAAAGATGATAATGAAAATGAGATAAAAGAATCTATTGAAGATTCAGTTAAAGAAGGTTTAGAAGAGGCATTACCAGGATTAGGGGTATTTATGGAAATAATATGGAAAAACTCTTCTGACAAATTAAAAAAAGAGCTTTTAGACATTCTAAAAACCCATTTAAATTAATTATCCCTTAAAGTTGCTGGAACAATTTCAGTAACTTTTTTAATTATGTTATTAAAACTTTCCATAACTTCTTGTTCTGTTAATGTTCTATCTTCTACCGTAAACGTTAATGAATAAGCTATTTGTTTTTCATTTTCCCCTACTTTTTCTCCAGTATAAACATCAAATATATTTATGTTGTTAAGTAATCTTCCACCTGCTTTTTTTATTACCTTTTCTATATCTATAGAAGGTATGTTCTTATCAACTATGAACGCAACATCCTTAATTATTTCAGGATATTTATTAGCTTCCTTAAATTTAAGAGATTTAGTTGCTATATTAATTTTATTCATAGAAATTTCCATTACATATATTTCATCTTTACAAACACTTGGGTGAACTCTTCCTATTACTCCTATTTGTTGTTTATCAACAAAAACTTTAGCACTCATACCAGGATGAAAATATTTATTATCCTCTAATCTTTCATATGAGTATCTATTTGTTAATCCTACGTAATTAAGTATATTTTCTAATACTCCTTTAATTACGTAATAATCTGTTTTTATATTATTATTAGACCAAGAATTAGAAATATAATTACCACTCATTAAAACTGCAATTTTAGTTTCCTCTTCATAATTTTGATAATAAATATTGCTTATTTCATATAAATTAATATCCTTTATATGTCTTTTTTTATTATATTCATAAGTATCTAGTAAAGAAGGAATTAAAGTTGTTCTAACTACAGATTTATCTAAATTCATCGGATTTGGTAAAACTATTTGTTTTTTATCTTCATAAACAAACTTTTCAGCCATTTCTGGAGATACTAAAGTATAGTTTTTATCTTCGTTTAAACCAAGTGATCTTAAACGTTTAGAAATTTGTTTTCTAAATCCTATATTTCCTTTATACTCTCCTTTTTTTTGCCTTTGCACTGGAAGTGTCCCAACTAAATTATGATATCCGTATAAGCATCCTATTTCCTCTGCTATATCATTAACACTTGCTTTTATGTCTAACCTTCTAGGAGGTATTGTAATTAAAAATTTACCATCTTTATAATCATAATTAAATCCTAATCTATCTAATTCTGTTTGCATATCACTATCAGATATAACAATACCTAATATATCATTTATTTCCTTACTTGTTACTTTAATAATTTTAGGAGTTTTATCTACTTTATCTACTATAACCATATCTTTTAATACAACACCTTGAGCATATTTTTGTAAAAGATAAACAGCTCTATTTATAGCTTCATAAGTATACTCATAATTTAAACCTTTACCATATCTAGTTGAAGCTTCGCTTCTTAAATCAAGTCTTGAAGAGGTTTTTCTAATATTAATACTGTCAAATATAGCACTTTCAATTAATATATTTTTTGTATTTTCATCAACTTCAGTATTTTCCCCTCCCATAACACCTGCTAGACAAACTGGCTTTGTACCATCTGTTATAACGATATCTTCGTTATTTAATACCCTTTTTTTACCATCTAACGTTATAAGTTCTTCATTATCATGTGCTAATCTTACAACGATTTTATCTCCTAATTTATCTTTATCAAAAAAATGAAGGGGTTGACCATACTCTAGCATTACGTAATTTGAAATATCAACTACGTTATTAATAGGACGCATACCTGCTGCTATTAAACGATTTTTAATAAACTCTGGTGATTCACCTATTTTAACATCCTTTACCATACGAGCCGTATATAATGAGCATTTATCAGTTGATACTTCTAGTTTAATATGATTTTTAACACTTTCTTCTATTTCCTTAATATTAAATTCTGGAAGTTTAACCTTTTTGTTTAAAATAGCTGCTACTATATACGCAAAACCAATATGATAATAGCAATCATTATTATGATGCTTATGAACATCTAATTCTAAGATTGTATCATCTAATCCTAAATATTTCAAAGGATTTTCTCCTATTGGTGCATCAAAAGGAAGTTCGGTAATACCTTTTGCATAAGTTTCTTCAGTTTTTTCTTCTAACCCTAGTTCAAAAAGAGCACAAATCATTCCATTAGATTCGACACCACGAATCAAACTTTTTTTAATTTCAAAATTCCCAGGAAGTACAGCTCCGCTTGTTGCTACTATAACTTTTAAATTTTCTTTTACGTTAGGAGCCCCACAAACTATCTGAACTGCTTCACCACCCAAATCAACTTCACACACATTTAAATGATCGCTATCAGGGTGTTTTCTTACCTTTTTAATTTGTCCTATAACTAACTTATCAATGTTATTAGAAATAACTTTTTCAATGTTAACTCCAAATTCAGTTATCTTTTTAGTTAACTCGTTTATGTTTTCGTTTTCGATATCCACATAATCCTTAACCCAATTTAAACTAATCATTAGTTATCCTCCTTTCTATCAAAGACTTTGTTTTGCCTTAAATCAGTTTGATAAAACGTTCTAATATCATTTATACCATACTTAAGCATAGCAACTCTTTCCAATCCAAAGCCAAAGGCAAATCCATGCCATTTTTTAGGATCATATCCACACATTTCTAAAACTTTTGGATTTACAACTCCTGCTCCTGAAATTGTAATCCATCCGGTATTTTTACATAGAGCACAACCTTTTCCTTTACAAGAAAAACAAGAAATATCAGTTTCTACAGAAGGTTCTGTAAAAGGATAATAACTTGGCCTAAAACGAGTTACACAATCTTCTCCAAATAAATGTTTTGCTGCCACATCAAAAGTTCCTTTTAAATCAGAAAGGGTTACTTTTTCATCTATTAATAAACCTTCTATCTGCATGAATTGATGAGAATGAGTAGCATCATCATCATCTCGTCTATAGGTTTTACCTGGGCATACCATTCTAATAGGTTTTTCTCCTTTTCCTTCAAGCATTGTTCTTGCTTGTACCGGAGATGTATGACTTCTAAGTAAGATTTTATCTCCTTCTAAATAAAACGTATCTTGAGAATCCCTAGCAGGATGACCTTTTGGTAAATTAAGTAGTTCGAAATTATATAAATCCTGTTCTATTTCAGGACCTTCTATTACGTCATATCCCATTGACATAAATAAATTTTCCATGTCTTCTATGGTTTTTTCCAATATATTAGGAGCCCCATTTGAAAGTGTTGTAGCAGGTAATGTTATATCAATTTTTTCATTAGCTAACCTTTTATTTAAATCTTTTTCTTCTAATTCCTTTTTCTTTTCATCCAAGGAATTTGTAACTAACATTCTAACTTCATTAACAAGTATTCCAAATTCCTTTTTTTTATCATTTGGTACTTCTTTCATTAATTTAGATAATTCCGTTACTTTTCCTTGTTTACCTAGATATTCTACTCTTATATCATTTAAAATTTTCATGTCAGTAATTTGACTAACTTCTTTTTCAAAAGTTTCTTTAATTGCATTTATTTTTTCTATCATGTTATTTTCCTCCTATATTAAAAAAAACTATGATAACAAGGGCGAAAATATTTTCCGTGGTACCACCTTGCTTCATAGATTTCTATGCTCTTTATTCCTTGTAACGTAAGAAATACGTGATAATTTTACTATTATCCAGCTCCAAAGCGAATTCATAAGTTATTACCATTAGCTTACACCAACCGCTAACTCTCTTTAGGATTTTTACTTATTACTACTCTTCTTCTATGCCTTTAAAACTAAAGATATTATAACATATTAAAAAACTTTGTCAAAACATTTATTTAATACGCTTTGTTTTACTTATGTTTCCAGCAGTATCTACAACACGCATATACAAATATTCAATCTCATCTTTATTTATTTCTTTTAAGTTACTAGATACTATATTATCAATCCAGTTAATTTTATCATTAGAATACTGTATATTTGATAAATATTCATTATCTGATACAATAATTTTATTATTATTTATTTCTATTTTAGGGTTTTGCTTATCTATATTTATCTTTGTTTTATAAACATAACTTTGGTAGCCTTTTTCATTTTCTACTTTTATATATAAAGTTTCATTCATTGTTTTATCAAATACTAATTTAATATTAGCATTATTACCAAAATCAGCTTCATATACATCATCATACCAATTTTTCATATCATAAGAATAGTATAATTTATCAATTTTATAAGTGCTTTTAGCAATAACAATAACCGAAACATCCTCGTTTACCACTTTTTCACCACTAGAATTAATAACCATAGTTATTACCGGATAATAACTAATATTACCTTTACTAATATTTGACTCAAGTTTATTCAAGTTTGCTTTTATTTTGTTAGTAGTTCCACTTATAAATAAAAAGTAACTAGCTAAGACTATAACTATTATAATTAAAAATAAAACTATAATATTTTTTTTATACTTTTTCATTATTTGGCCTCCTAGTCTAATATAATTATACTTTTTTTATCGAAAAAAAACAATAACCATTTTGTTACTGTTTTATATTTGCATAAGTTCATTTTCTTTTATTTTTAATTTTTCTTCAATTAACTTATTGTATTTTCCAATTAAATCCTGTACTTCATCCATTGCGCTTTTTTGATTATCTTCAGGTATTTCTAATTTTTTAATATCGCCATTGGCCTCTTGTCTTATATTTCTAAGAGCAATTTTAGCATCTTCTGCTAAAGCTTTAGCCTCTTTTACATATTCCTTTCTTCTTTCCTCAGTAAGTTCTGGAATAACCAACATAATAGTTTCTCCATTATTATTAGGGGTAAGTCCTATATTAGCTTCAAAAATGGCTTTTTCTATTGAACCAATACTACTTCTATCAAAAGGCTTAATAACTAATTTCCTAGCCTCTGGAATAGATATTGTTGCAAGCTGAATAAGTGGGGTTTGAACTCCATAATACTCAACCATTACTTTATCTAAAATTTTTGGATTAGCTCGACCTGCACGAACATTTAAAAATCTATTTTCCATAACCTCTATTGCTTTTTGCATTTTTTCTTCTGCTTGTAATAAAATCTCTTCTGTCATTTTATCCCTCTCTTATATAAATATTATATAATAAAAAAAGACTTTATGACAAGTCTTTTTAACTATCTAAACTTATTCATCGATACCAACAAACATTTTATCTATTAAACTTGAAAAATTTAACTTCAAATTTTCTTTAGCTTCTAAAGAAGATAATTCTTCACTATTAGATATGGTTCCAATATATACCCCTACTATATTTCCTTTATTTACAAATATAACAGTTGGAGCCTCTATTCTTTTATTACCCTCATCATCTTCATTTATATAACTAGATAATACATTTGATAATTCTATGTATTCTTGGGTGTTATTATCTCTTATTTCCTTAAAGTTATAATATGAAATTTGTTTAACATTTTTTCCTTTTGCAACATCATTTAATATTGAAATTACATCTTTGCATAAAGAGCAACCTGGAAATCCTAAATATATAATTCCAGTTTCTTCTTTTAACACGTCCATAACGTTATCATAAGTTTCATACTTATAAATATTTTCGTCATTATTTAATTCATACTCTTTACTAAATCTTATGGAATCAGTTTCGATATCATCATCAACTTTAGTAACCTCTACCATATTACAACCCGTTAAAACCAACAAAAAAGTTAGTAATAAAGCAACTAACTTTTTCATGATTATTCACCATTAATTTGAGCTGCTACTTCTTCAGCAAAATTATCTTGACGTTTTTCCATACCTTCACCAACTTCGTATCTTATAACATCAATAATTTTTCCACCATTATTACTTACATATTTACCAACAGTAACAGAATTATCTTTAACGAAATCTTGCTCTTCAAGGCAAATTTCTTTGTAATACTTAGAAATTCTTCCCATTACCATTTTTTCAGCAATATTAGCAGGTTTTCCTTCAGCAATAGCTTGTTCAGTTAAAATTTTCTTTTCGTGTTCAAGTTGTTCTTCTGGAACTTGTTCTTTAGTTACATACTCTGGACGCATTGCAGCTGCATGCATAGAAACATCTTTAGCAACATCAGAAGAAGCACCCTTCACTAATGATAAAACAGAAATTTTACCTCCCATATGGATGTATGCTCCAAAGTTTTCATCATCATTTTTTTCTAATAAAGTAAATCTTCTAAAAGAAATCTTCTCCCCTATTGTTGCAGTCATATTTGTAACATAATCATTTAATGTACCAGCTTGACAACTAAGTGCTAAAGCCTCCTCGTTAGTTTTTGCATTACTATTTAAAATAGTTATTGCAACTTCTTTCAAAAAGTTTTGAAATTTTTCATTTTTAGCAACAAAATCAGTTTCGCAATTAACTTCTAAAATAACGGCTTTATTACCTTGAACTTCGATAGTAGATAGTCCTTCTGCGGCAATTCTATCAGCTTTTTTAGCAGCTTTAGCGATTCCCTTTTCCCTTAACCATTCAGATGCCTTTTTAAGGTCATTACCATTTTCTTCTAGAGCTTTTTTACAATCCATCATACCAGCTCCAGACATGTCTCTTAGTTCTCTAATTAAACTTGTGTTCATCTTTTAATTCTCCTTTTTATAATTAAAGATGATTTCAAAAATCATCTTATATTTTTATTTATTTAAAGCTTTAATTAGTTCGTCTTTTTTAAGCTTTGAGTAACCTTCTATTTTAGCTTCCTTAGCCATTGCTTTTAATTCTGCAACCGTTTTTTTTGCTAAATCTACTATTTCTTCTTTGGCTTCTTTTATTTTAGGCTCAACTTTTTTAACAGCTTCTTTTACTTCTTCTTTTTTCTCAGAAACTTTCTTTTTAACCACTTCTTTAACATCACTTGCTAATTCTTTTACATCCTCAATAACTTCTTTAGCAGCTTCCTTCGTTTTATCTTCTTCAGTTATGTAATCTTCTACTGGTTTACCAGTAGCTTCACAAACAGCATTATTTAAAACACCTAAAACAATTTTAACAGCGCGAATGGCATCGTCATTACCTGGAATAACATAATCAACTAAATCTGGATCACAGTTAGTATCAACGATACCAAATACTGGAATACCAAGTTTTCTAGCTTCGTTTATTGCGTTTATTTCCTTTTTAGGATCAACAATTATCATTGCTTGTGGCAACTTTTTCATTTCTCTTAATCCACAAAAATAAGAATTTAATTTTTCGTATTCTTTACGAATTTTAACTACTTCTTTTTTAGGCAACTTATCAAAAGTTCCATCTTTTTCCATTTTTTCTATTTGATCTAAACGACCAATTCTTTTTCTTATGGTTCTAAAGTTAGTAAGAGTTCCACCTAACCAACGTTTTGCAACATAGTAACTATCAGATCTTTTAGCTTCTTCCTCAGCGGATTCTTGAGCTTGTTTTTTAGTTCCTACAAAAATAACCTTTCCACCATTAGCAGCGATTTCTTTTAAAGCAGCATATGCTTCTTCAATTTTCTTTACCGTTTTTTGTAAGTCAATAATATAAATATCATCCCTTGCGGTAAAAATATATTCTTTCATCTTTGGGTTCCATCTTTTAGTTTGGTGTCCAAAATGTACTCCAGCTTCTAAAAGATAGCTCATTGATACAACTGGCATTTCATTTCCTCCTTCGTTTTTATCCTCCAAGTCCATCATCTTTACATACTCATCCTCTTCGGACACTCGAGATGTAAATACGGTACTTGTGTGTATTTCTTTTCCTTTTGAAAAGCCAAACATATTATAACACACAATTATTATATGTTACAAGTTATTTTTTTATATTTTATGAGGCTTAATGCTTAATTTTATAAACTAATAGGATTAAAATCTAATTCCACTTTAATTTTATTATCTCCTTCGTATATCTTTATTATTTCTTTTAGAAAATCATATAGTTTTTCTTCTTTTTTATACTTCAAAATAACTTGAAAATTATAGTTGTTTTTAATTCTTAAAACATTGGCTAAAGAAGGTCCTAAAACATTAGTATTTTTTAAATTATTTCTTAAAAATCCACTTATTTTTTTAGCTTCTTTAATCCCATAATCAAAATCTTTTGAAGAAATTTTAATTAAAGTAATAAAACAATAAGGAGGATAATTAAGTTTTTTTCTTATAAACATTTCATAGTTAAAAAACGAATTATAATCGTGATTTTTAGCGCATGTTATGCTATAGTGATCGGGATTGAAAGTTTGAACTATTGCCTCACCTGGTTTTGAGGCTCTTCCTGCCCTACCAATTACTTGGTCAAGTAAACTAAACGTTTGCTCACTACTTCTAAAATTAGGTATATTTAAAGAGTAATCAGCATTTATAACTCCTACTAAAGTAACATTTGGAAAATTAAGTCCCTTTGAAATCATTTGTGTTCCTAATAATATATCATAATTTCCATTGTTAAAATCGTTTATTATTTTAGCATGAGAACCTTTTTTACTGGTAGTATCCTTATCCATTCTAACTATCCTTGCTAAAGGAAAGTCCTGCTTTATCTTTTCCTCTAGTTTCTCGGTTCCAATACCCATAACTTTTATACTTTTTTCTTTACAAGAAGGGCAAGTATCACTTTTTAAAGTTGCGTACCCACAATAATGGCAACGCATCATTTCTGAGGTTTTATGATAAGTTAAAGTAATATCACAATTAGGACATTTAAATACAAAACCACAAGATTTACAAGATAAATAATTAGCATATCCCCTTCTGTTTAACAACAACATAACCTGTTCTTTTTTATTTAAACGATCTTTTATTTTATCTGTTAAAACAGAAGAAAAAATCGCATTTCCATCTCTTATTTCATCTTTCATATCAACGATGGTAACTTCTGGCATAGGTTTTTCATTAACCCTGTTTTTCAATTCCAAATATTCGTAATATCCCTTTTTAGCTCGAGCAAAACTTTCAATGGTTGGTGTTGCACTACCTAGTATAACAGGACATTTATGTATTTTTGATCTATAAACTGCTATATCTAACGTATTATACCTTGGATTATTTTCTTGTTTATAACTTTCAGATTGTTCTTCATCTATTATTATTATACCAATATCTTTAAGTGGTGCAAAAATAGCACTACGTGCCCCTATTACAACCTTAACCTCTCCTTTTATTATCCTACGGTATTCATCATATCTTTCTCCATCCGATAAAGAAGAATGTAATATTGCTATTTCATCTTTAAAAACCCCTTTAAATCTAGCTGTTATTTGAGGAGTTAGACTAATTTCAGGAACCAGTATAATTGCACTTTTATTATTTTTTATCACTTGTTTAACAACGTCAATATAAACCTCTGTTTTCCCACTACCAGTAACTCCATAAACTAGCATAACCTTTTGCTTTAAAAGATTTTGTTTTATTCTTTGACTAACAAACTTTTGGTCTTTTGTTAATGAAACATCCTTAATATTAAAATCAGTGTCAACTTTTCGGTAAATTTCTTTATCAAACTCTACTACTATGTTTTTTTCAACTAATTTTTTTAAAGAAGATTTACTAGTTATAGAACTTTTTAAAACCTCCTTTTTTTCTTTTAATAAATTTATTATTTCAACTTGTTTTTTTATTTTAATATCTTCATACGAGGCTTTTTGGTTTAACCTAATATACACCACTTTTTTCTCTTTGCAACCATTTTTAACCCCTGCTTTTAAAGCTTTAGGTAGCATTATTTGATAGCAACTAATTAAAGGACATAAATATTTATCACTCATAAATTTACCAAGATTTAATAGTTCATCAGATAATACCCTTTGTTCATCTACAACTTGTATAATATCTTTTATTTCAAATTTATCATCTGATGTAGTATATTCAAGAACAAATGCTTCTACCATTCTATTATTAAAAGGTACAATTACTCTTTTACCAATTAAATTTTCACTTATTTTATCTGGGACATGATACGTAAAAGTCATGTCATTACTCTTTACTCTAGTTTCTATCAAAACTTTTACGTACATACTATCACCACCTAATAATATTATAACATATAGATTAAAAAAGAAGACTTATTAAAGTCTTCTTTACCCCTTTTATTCTTTTTTAACTATTTAACTTCTCTTTTGTTTCCTGTATAATCCCATCCATTAATACTAGTTTGAGTAGACCACTTATATTTTTGTTCACAGAAAGTTTTATAAATTGCTTCCGCGTTTTTAGTACTACTTGTATTTACTGTCTTAATACAGCTAGTACCATTTAATATATAACCACTATCACAAGTATAAGTAACCTTTTGACTAGTAGTAGTTTTTGTACATTTTTTACCATTTAACGTATAACCAGGATAGTCTTCACAAGAGTAAGTAGTATTCGAATTAGTCTTAATACAATATAGCTTATCACTAGTTTGAACCGTATCATCAGGACAAGAACATACCTTTACCTTTGATTTAACCGTACACTTAGTACCATTTAACGTATAAGTTTTAGTTGATGTATTTGCTGGACAAGAATATGTTGTAGCAGAACATTTACCACCGCCAATTGATTTGGTTCCAACAGGACATTCATATACGTCTTTAATACAATATCTCTCATCAGAAGATTTTCTAGTACCAGTAGGACAAGAATAACTTACTCCTAATGTTTTCGTACAAGTTTTCTTAGATTCGTCTAATTTATAACCAGAACCATACTTTGAACAGCTATAAGTAATTTCTTGCTTAGAACATACAGAACCATCTGGATTATACCCTTCTGGACACTTTTGAGTTACGTTTGTAGCCCTTCTACACTTATTTGTATCATATAACTCATAATTAGGAAAAGCATTACAAGAATAAGTATATCCGTCAATTTCTTTTTTATAGCGATAATATTTATGAATCCATTCTGTTGTAAAACAAGTTTTACAAGTATGTTGTTCCTTTGATTCAACAAGAACTAATTTTTCAGTATCATTTTCAAAAGCTAAATTACTTTTATCTGATATTAAAGTTGACACATAAGTCCATTTATAACCTTTAACAACTTGGGTTGCAGTTTTAACATCATAGTTTTGTACTTTTATATAGTTAGCAGTTACCTTTTTTACAGTACCAACAGCACCTTTTACATCATAAGTATATTTTTTATCAGCCGTAACGGTTTTGGTTCCCTTTAATACTTCATTAGTAACAGAACTTGATGGAGTAGCATCAATCGTAGAAGTTAAGGTAGTAACCTTACAACTTGCTGGTTCTTTTTTATCCGTATTAGAAACAACTGGTTTAGCATTCTTAGTATCAGTTGAAGTTACATCAGAAACATTCTTATAAGCCTGCTTTGTAATTGTTTCAGAACCATTTTTAATACACTTATTATCTACTAAATAATATCCTGTTGGGCATACATATTTATCAAATTTATCAGTACATTCATTTTTAACAAACTGATATTCAAATAACTTACCAATGCTTTTAGTAGTAGTTACTTTACCTTTTGTAGTAGCTTTATTAGTTACTTTATCGGTTTTAGTAGTAGTTTCTAACATTTTACATTCATTACTACAAATATCATAACAACCATAATGTTCATTTATATAAGCTTTTTTATCAGTACAAGATAATTGTACTTTTATTACGTATTCGTTTTCTAACTTAGTTATTTGAACATATGAGGCATTTTCATCACAATAATTACCTTTAGAATCAATTAACCTTAATATTAGATGATTATCAATCATTTCTTTTAACGTCATCCTTTTAGATGTGTTAATATCTCTTGGTAACCTTTCTATTGTGTAATAAGATTTTGCTGCATCTTTCATTCTAGCTAAATTATCTGCAAATATTTGATTATTTAATGGTTTTAAATCAGGCATTGGAAATAACCAAATTAGTAAGAATATAAAAATTATAATTAATATTAGTCTAATAAGTAAATCCTTTACTGTTAAACCTCTTTTTTCTTCCATCAAAATTCCCCCTTTGTTTGAATGGCAGTTATAATACCATAAACATTAATAATTGTCAACCTTTTTAATAAATTTAGTTAACACT
>CANQBL010000016.1 GCA_947589105.1 uncultured Bacilli bacterium
TTTTTTTACAAATTAAAAAAAAGATAACTATATTACAATAGCTATCATATTATTAGAGCCTTTATTAACAACTTTAGTTAACGTTGTTTGTAATTTATGTCTTATGTTATCTGGCATAAGTGATAATTTACCTCTTATACCTTCTTGAACAATTACATCTAAGCTTCTTCCAAACATCTCGCTTTTCCATACGCTATCTGGATCCGTATCATAATTTTTCATCAAATTATCAATAAGCTCTTTACTTTGGGTTTCAGAACCAATAATAGGTTCAAAAGTAGATTCAACATCTACCCTTATCATATGTATAGAAGGCGCAACAGCTTTTAATTTAACACCATATCTTGTACCTTGTTTTATTATTTCAGGGGTATCTAATTTCATATCTTTAATAGTTGGAAATGACGTTCCATAACCAGTTTGTTTTACCATTTTTAATGCTTCTTTAAATTGTCCATATTCTTCTTTAGTTTCATTAAATTCTTGAAATAAAGAAATTAGTTTTGCTTTAGAATCTATATCAGTTCCTATTATTTCATTTAAAACTTCGTTATATAAACCATCAGGAGCTTCTAAGTTTATTGTTATTTCGCCAGTTGCGGTACTTACCTCTGATAAATATGATTTCGATATAACTTGTGAATCTTGAAAATGTCCAATTATCGTATCTACATCTCTTACTTTATCAACATCAATAACACTTTCTTTTATTTTTTCTATATATTGTTTTTTCAAAGGATGTTTATGAGATAAACAAGCTATCCAATCTGGCATCTTAACATTAACACTTAAAACCGGAAATTCAAATAAAGCTTCTTTTAAGATGTTATATATTTCTTTTTCAGTCATCGCCTCAACACTAACTGGAATTACCGGAACGCTATGTTCTTCTCTTAGACTTTGAGCCAACCTTTCCGTATCAGGATGATTAGGATGAACTGAGTTTAAAACTACTATAAATGGCTTGCCTATCTCTTTTAATTCACTTATTACCTGGTTTTCCGCTTCCACATAATCTTTTCTTTCAATTTCTCCTATACTACCATCAGTAGTTACCACAATACCAATCGTAGAATGATCTCTAATTACCTTTTCAGTTCCAATCTCCGCTGCTTCAACAAATGGAATTTCCTCATCATACCACGGTGTTCTAACCATTCTAGGTCCATTATCATCTTCATAACCCTTGGCAGCATCTATAACGTAACCAACACAATCAATCAACCTTATATTAGCGGTAAAATCTTCTATTTGTATAGTAGCAGCATTAGAAGGAACAAACTTTGGCTCTATCGTCATTATAGTTTTTCCTTGAGCTGTTTGTGGTATTTCATCTAAACATCTTTTTCTTTCATACTCATCTTTAATGTTAGGAACCACAAGGTTTTCAATGCATTTTTTAATAAATGTTGATTTACCAGTTCTTACAGCACCAACTACTCCTAGGTATATATCTCCATTAGTTCTTTGTGATATATCCTTTATAATATCGTATTTTTCCATTTAATCCCTACTTTCTTTAAATCTCATTAAATATTATGTAAAAAAATATCTAATATGAAAAAAAGAAGAAAATTTTCTTCTTTTAAAGCTTAATTTATAAATTACACAACCAGTTTATACATTCTAGATATAATTCTTTTATCAGAAGCATAACTAATTATAAACTTATTATCTTTTTTACATATTATTATTCCAATTGTTTTTTCTTGATTTATCTTTTTTAAGTTTTTATCTATATAATTCATATATACTTTTATTTGTCCAATATGCTCTTTTTTAAGTTCAGTTGTTTTAAGCTCTATTACAACATAACAATTAAAATCTATGTTATATAAAAGTAGGTCTATGTAATTGTAGGTATTTCCTATTTTTATTGGATATTCATTTTTAATAAATGAGTATCCATTTCCAAGTTCACTTAAAAATGATGGAATATCTTCTAGTATTAATTGCTGTAATAGTTTTTCTGATACATAATCATAATTATTTTTATTTTTAATAAGAATCGGATCTTTAATAAAATCTTCTATTTTATTATTCTCTTGTTTTATTAACTTAAGCTTTGTTTTTTCATCTAATCTTTCATACTCTTTATTTTTGATTTTTTCACGTAGTTTTCTTTTACTTAAATTTTGTTCTTCTATTATCTTTATATAATAGTTTATTTTATTTATGTCTTTTAATGGTAATAATTCTATATAATGACTCCAAGTTAATTGGTCAGCCAATGGCTGACCTTTTTTAAAAATATAAAATTGCCTCATATATTTTAATGAGGTTTGAGAATACTTTTTTCCCAATTCCATTGTTAATTTTTCTGAGTATTTTTTAATTATACCATCACCATAATGTTTACCAGCATCATTAAGTAATTTGCCAGCGTTATAATAAGTAGTTAAATCGCTCTTATTTTTAGAGTAGTCCTTTACTTTTTTATATAATTCATTATTTATAAGTTCGTTTTTTATTTCATTATAATAGTTCATATAATAACACCTTTCTTATTTGTTGTTATTATATGAACTTTTTTTAAAAACATTATCGAAAAATTTTTTTATGCATTTTTACTTATATAAGTACGTAAATTTGTGAATTTCTAATTGTTTGTCAGATTTATCATATTTCATTGCATATATCTCATAATTACCAGATGTTTTAGGTATGGCATTATATTCATCAGTTGTCTTATTATAAATAGAAAAATATGCGTCTTCATCTGCTCTTAATAGTGATGGAATTAGTATTTTTAACTCTGATTTTATTTCTTTACTTAAAATCCAATTACTATTATTTTCAATACTACTTACTAGGCTACTAACATCTTCTTTATCATAATAAACATCTATTTTTGTATAGTTAGACTTATCATCGTCAAAATAATTTTCCCAATTTTGAATTTCTAATTCTCCATTATCTGGAAGATTTGCATCTATTATATTTTTATAAGCATCAATCTTACTATAATCTTGTGAGAACGTTGGAAACAAACAAAATGAACCATATATTAACAATAAGAAAGCAATTATAAATCCACCAACAATGTTTTTAGTACATTTAAATCCAGCATTTTTGTATTTAAAACCTAGAATAATTGATAATATTGGAATGGGTAACCATAACCAAAATACCCAGGCATTTTTAGTAAAATTAAATCCATGCTGAGGATTAATTTTATCTGCTAAAGACATTGACCATAAAGCAGCCCACAAACTACAAATCGTAGCTATAAATAAAATAATCATAAATGTTTTAATGAAATTAGAATTATGGTATTTTTTCAATTTCTTAAAATTAGAATTATCACCAAGATGATTTTCTAGATTATTAAATTTACTTCTAATAAAATTGATTAATTCATTATCACATTTATTTTTTTGAATAATAATTATAACTTTTCTATCAGGATATTCTAAATAAAAATTAGTATCATTTTCAATATATTTACTTATTTCAGAGTAACTAATTGTTAATGATGATTTTTTTGTTTTTCTAATAAAATAATCATCATAAAATTCAGTTTCAAAAACAGCACTATTTTCTTTACCTTTATTTCTTTTAATAAACTCTTTTTCAGAGAAAAACTCTAATCTTACTTTGTAATTTATTAATAAAAATATTTCATATACTAAAAAGAAAACTAAAGATATAATCCAACTTTTAGATATTATTGTAATTAAAGCAGTAGTTGCTATATTTAAATAAGTACCTTTAATTACAAATGGCAAGTAAATTCTATTGGGAAAGTATTTTGCCATTTTTTTATATTCGTATATATCTACTATACTTTCACAAGTATATAAACATTTATTAGTACTTGTTTTTTTCTTCGTTTGTTTTTTATTTTCATTACTCAAATTAACCACCTCATATCAGATAAAAATTACTATATATTTCAATAACAATTATACTACTTTAAATCATTTTTATATAGTATTAAAAAAAGAAGAAAATTTTCTTCTTTTAAAGCATACTTTCTAAATCATTTGGTATTTTATCACCTACAACAGCTTGAACTATTTTATCTGATTGTTCTTTAGAAACTGATTTACCAGTTAATTTAGATAACTCATCAATTACTCCTCTAATAGTTTTTTCATCTTTTAAGTTACCACCTTTTAATCTTTCAGCAAGATCTAAAATAGATTGTTTACTAACATTAGTCTTTTTTTCTACCTTATTTAAAAAACTATCTGTTATTCCCATGCAATATCACTCCTAGAATAATATATGCAATATTAGATTATTAGTTAATTAATTTATATATATTACTCATTTCTATTTTTAAATTGAAATACTATAGGAACTCCCTCAAAGTCAAAATTTTCCCTTATTTTATTTTCTAAATATCTTTCATAAGAAAAATGAACTAAGCCCTTATTATTAACATGAAAAGTAAACTTAGCAGGTGCAAACCCAGTTTGTGAAGCAAAATATATTTTAAGTTTTTTACCTTTATATGACGGTGGTGACTGAAGGGTTATGGCATCTGCTATAACATCATTTAATATACTTGTTTTTACTTCTCTTTTAGAATTATTAAATACTTTTATAACTTCTGGCATTAAAGTGTGTATTCTCTTTTTTGTTTTAGCCGATAAAAATACTATTGGAACATAACTTAAAAATTGAAACTCCGCTCTTACTTTTTTTGTGAATTCTTTTATTCCTTGATCTTTATCTTCTATTTTATCCCACTTATTAACTACTAAAACAAGTGCCTTTCCTGCTTCCAAAGCATAACTTGCAATATGTTTATCATGCTCTATAATACCCTCTTCTGCATTTATAACAACAAGACATACATCAGATCTATCAATTGCTTTCATACTTCTTAATAAACTATATTTTTCGATAGATTCATAAACCCTACCTTTTTTTCTCATTCCAGCAGTATCAATAACAACAAACTTTTGTTTTTCATACATAAAAGGAGTATCAACGGTATCTCGAGTAGTACCTGCTACATCACTTACAATTACCCTTTCTTCGTTTAAAATAGCATTAACCAAAGAAGATTTTCCTACGTTTGGTCTTCCTATTACACAAAATTTAACTACATCAGGTTCGTAATCTTCTGCTTCCTGTTTATTAAATTCCTTAGTTGCTTCTTCTAATAAATCATCAATTCCAATATTATGAGTTCCTGAAATAGGTATATAACTATCAAAACCCAACTCATAAAAATCATATAAGTTTTCCATTGCCTTTTTATTATCAATCTTATTTATTGCAACAATAATTTTTTTATTACTTCTTCTTAAGATATCTCTTACTACTAAATCACTACCAGTTAATCCTTCTTTCCCATCTACAACAAAAATAACAACGTCTGCTTCATCAATAGCAAGCTCAGATTGATTTCTAATATCTTTATTAAAGGTTTCATCACTGGTATCAATTCCACCTGTATCTATAACATTAAATTTATAATCAAAATAAGAACCTGTTCCATAGATTCTATCTCTTGTAACCCCAGGAGTATCTTCTATTATAGCTTGCTTTTTTCCTACTAATCTATTAAATATGGTAGATTTACCTACATTTGGGCTTCCAACAAGAGCAATAGTTGGTAATTTCATCTATATCACCTCTTTTTTCCTTACAATTATAACATAAAAAAGAAGTTTATGATAGAGAACCATAAACTTCCTTTTCTATTATGTTTTGTATCTCTTTTTTACCTAATTTAGTCTTAGATGAAAATAAAATAAGTTCATCACCAATCGCTAAATCTATATTATCAGTAATTTGTTTTTTATATTTTTCTCTTTGTGTTACTCCTACTTTATCAACTTTTGTGGCAATTAGAACTACCCTAACCCCATAATACTTTAAAAAGTTGTACATTAATAAATCATCTTCTGAAGGTTTATGTCTAAAATCAACTAGCATAAACACTTGATTAAGTTCTTTTCTTTCTGATAAGTATTCTTCTATCATCATACCAAACTTTTTTTGTTTACTATGACTTGTAGAAGCATATCCATACCCAGGAACATCAACTAAATAAAAAGCATTATTAACTTTATAAAAGTTAATCGTTTGTGTTTTACCAGGTTTACCAGATATTCTTGCAAAGTTTTTTCTCTCCATTATACAATTAGTAAAACTAGATTTACCAACATTACTTCTTCCAATAAGTAAAAATTCGGGTTTGTTATCAGTAGGATACTGACTTCTTCTTACCGCAACATTGGAGAGTTCAACCTCATTAATTTTCATATTTTAATCACCTACGATTATATTATAACAAAAAAGATAAAAATCTTTCAATTGTGACAAGTATTATAGCAAAGTAAAGTGTAAAATGCAAATTTCCTATTGTTTGTATTGATTAACAATAAAACTTTTAAAAACAAATAGTTAAACTAGATATTAACAATTACTATGAAAATTTATTTTGATGCTTTTTTTTAGAATATGCATAAATCTTCTTCCATTTCTTGGTAATTACGTAATCTGGATTAGCATCCAAAATTAAGTCAGTTAAAACTTTATAATCATCTAATAGATGGTAATAACAAATCGATAAATCAGGAGCATACTCCTTAAGCGTATCTCTAGCTCCCTTAAGCATTAATCTTTCAGCACCTTCTATGTCAGCTTTAATAAAATCTACCCTACTTAAATTTTGTTCGTCAACATAATTATCTATCGTAGTAGTAGGAATTAAAATCTTACTTTCTTTATGACTAAGTAAATTAGTCTTTGTTTTTGATATTCCATTACATCTTGGATCATTTTCATCAATGGTAAATTTTTGATAACCATTTTCATTTGATACAGCTTTAGTTACTATATTAATATTAGGATTTAATCTTGCCGTCTTTGATAAATATTTTTCTACCGTTTCTAACGTTGGTTCAAAGGCATGTATTTCGCAGTTCTTTGAGCTTGCAAAAGCAGAAAATATACCAAAATTAGCCCCTAAGTCAAAAACAACATCGTTGTTTCTTATCTTAACATCCTTATATTCATATGGTCCTTCATGAAAAGGTGCTTTATTATTATTAGGATAATTATAAAAATAAGGCAACACTAAATCGATAAGTTCAGATCTAAATATTTTTCTATCTTCAATACTAGGAATAGGAATATTAAATTTTTCTTGATTATTAATTTCAAACGAATAATAATCTTCATTTTCTCTATATAATTCCATAAATTCATAAAAAGATTGTTGATCTTCATTGGTTGTTAAATATAAACCTTTTATGCATCTGGAAAATAAATTATCATATAAGTCATGCATAAATAAATAGTATTCCAATTCTTTATCATTATTGCAATTATTTATTGCACACTTAAACAAATCTCCACCTGGCATTCTATGTTTTATTTGCCATTTTATCCAGTTTAAAAAAACATTTTTTTCCATACTAAACTTCCTTATAAAATTAATTTTTTCTTGATATTATAGCAAAGTAAAGTGTAAAATGCAAATTTTTATATTTACTTTGTTCATTTTTCATTTTGCATCTTAGAAATTTTTGCTATTTTAATTGCATCATCAAACGTTTCACAAGCACATATAAATAAATTCTTGTGACAAAACGTTATTGTATCTATCCCCGTTATTTCTTGAAGTTCTTTTCCTTCTTTTCCAGCCCATTGTTTTGGAAATGGTTTTTTTATGTCAAAACTTCCCTTGGAAACAGGAGTTGCAACAACGTTATATCCTCCCCTTTTTGAAGGAAATACCGCGTATAATATTTCTTTTGCTTTAATATTTTTAGAAGCTAATACTATATCTTTCCAAGGCATGTAATTATCAAGTACTAAAATACCATCATTACTTTCTTCTATTTTAGATTCCACTATTTTTTTAGCTTCTTCTTTTGCAATCATTTTCTTTATCATGTTATTAAATATTGTATTAGTGAATGATATAGCCCTTAAAAAACACTCATTTTCATCCTCTAACGCATTCCAGTTAGGATTAAAATTTCCTATTAAATTTGGTATGCTTTGTTGTTTTATTTCTGGCTCGTTTTCTAATGATTGCCCATTATCATCCCTATCTATATCCATTATTAAATTTTTATCAACACTCTCAAAAAAAGTATTATCTAAATCTATTTTTAATTTATCTATTATATCCTTTCCAAATTCTTTCCATATAAGACCACATGAAGCATATTTAACTCCATTTTCTCGTATTTTATCAAAATCTATACCATGGTGGTCAAACGAACCAAAGCCAACATCATATACAAATGCATCATTATTTGTAACAGTGTTACAACGATATATTTTCATATTTCCAAATTTATTTAATAAAATTACACTTGACATTACCTCATCAGCATGAAACGTACCACTATGAGTTATAAAATTAGCATTTTTTTCTTTATTTACTATCTTTATTTCTACTTTCTTACCATAAATATTTTTCAATTTAATCTTTTGCATATTATCACCTATTTACTTATTAGTATTATTATAATAATTTAACTCAGAAAGCCTATCCGATAATTCTTCTAAATCCTGTAAATCAGTTTCTTCATTTAAAATTTGTTCAATATCAAAAATAAGACTTTTAATGGAATTATATTTAATATAATCAATTCCATATCTTTTTAAAACCTGAACATCATTATCACTTAAATAAATACCATTACCTCTCATTTTTAACATACTTTTATCATCATAAACATTTTCGGTTAATTTTTCTATATCAAATTCTTGCTTATTAATTTTCATATTTTTGACCTCGTAATAAATAATAACATATTTTTGCAAAACAAAAAAGACTACTGTAATTCGTCTTTGTTATATTGTCTACACAATTCATCTAATTTATCTATTATTTCTTCAGCTTCATTAAAATCTTTTAATTTAGCTCCACACGCATATATATGACCGCCACCATTATATTGTTCAAATAATTTATTTATCTTAACTCCTCTACTTCTAGCAGACGTTCTAATAACACCATTTTTAACATCTTCGGTAAATACTACCCAACAAATAAGTCTATGAATAAAGTTATAATTATTCATAATACTTCCTATACTAGCTGAATCAACCCCATATTCCCTTAAGTCTTTATCAGTTATTTTAACGTAACCTAACCCATTTTGAGTTACTTTCATGTTAAGAGATATAAACCCTTCTAAACGTACTTCTGCTAACGTTCTTTTGTACAATATTTCATATAATTCATTTGGTTTAATATGTTCTTCTTCAATTAATTTTAAAATAATTTTATATGTTTCAGCTTTATTTGCTCCAAATAAAAATCTATTAGTATCCGCTACAATTCCCATAAAAATATTTTCTGCAGCATGTTTTGGAATTTTAAGATTAAGATTATATGCAATCCTTGCAATAAGTTCACAAGCACTTGATGCATCAATATCTATTATCTCGTTATCAGAAAATTTATCTATTTCAGGATGATGATCTATTTTAATAACATCCTTAAACTTGTAAAAATCAACTCCATCAAGCCTTTTTATATCTGGTATGTCAATAGCAATTAAAACAGCATCTTCATACATTTCATTAGTCATTTTATCGTGCGTTCCAAAAAATTTAAACTTTGATATAGAAGCCCCAACAACATAAACTTGTTTTTCTTTAAAATTTTCTAAAATAATTTCTTTTAAAGCAAAAGTAGCTCCCAAAGCATCCGGATCTCCTCCTACGTGCCTTGCTATTACTATTTTTTTATATTTTTTTATTAATTCTAGTATTTTTTCTTCCATTTTAATTCCTTACTATAATAATTTAAACGTATCTCTTGCAATCATCAATTCCTCATCAGTTGGAATAATCCAGCACTGTACTTTAGAATCTTTTGTGCTAATTAAACGTTCTTTTCCTCTTACGTTATTAGCTTCAGAATCTAGATAAATTCCCAATGAACTTAATTCGTTTATCACATCACGTCTTGTATCAATCGCATTTTCACCAATACCTGCAGTAAAACAAATAGCATCACAACCATTCATTTCTACATAATATTTAGCAATATAATCAACTATTCTTCTAACGTACATCTTTTGCGCTAAAATGCAGTTTTCATCACCATTTGCTATTCCGTCTTCAATATCTCTTGAATCACTTGATTTTTTACTTATTGCAAGAAGTCCACTTTCTTTGTTAATTGCATTATCTATTTCTTTAGCACTCATACCAGTTTTTTCCATAATATAAGGAATAATACTTGCATCAATATCTCCACATCTAGTGCCCATTATAAGACCTGCATTAGGTGTAAGTCCCATACTTGTATTAATACATTTACCATTTACAACAGCACTAATAGAAGCCCCATTACCAATATGACAAGTAATAAGCTTTGTATTTGTTCTTCCTAGTATTTCATTCATTCTTTCTGATACAAATTTATGTGAAGTTCCATGCGCTCCATATCTTCTTACTTTATAATTTTCATACCAACTATAAGGTAAAGCATATAGATAATTTTCTTTAGGTATACTTTGGTGAAAAGCTGTATCAAAAACAGCCGTTTGAATAGCATTTACAAAAACATGCATAGCCGCTTTAATACCAGTTACTGCCGCAGGATTATGTAAAGGAGCAAGCGATGATAATTCTTCTATCTTTGATAAAACCTCTTGATTAATAACGACCGTTTTATCAAAATAATCTCCTCCTTGAACAACCCGGTGTCCAATACCTTTTATTTCTTCTAAAGAGTCAACAACATTATTAGACTCTAGCTCCTCAACTAAAACCTTAAATGCCTCTTCATGATTATTAAGTTCCTTTTCTTTTTTTATTTTTTCACCGTTTACTTTTATAGTGTAAAAACTGTTTCCAATACCTATTCTTTCCATTAACCCAGATAACAATACTTTTTCTTCTGGCATATCATATAATTGAAATTTAAGCGATGATGAACCAGCATTAACAGATAATATTTTCATAAAATCACACTCCTGCATTAATTATACAACAAAATATTAATAATTAAAACAAAAAAGGTAGCAAAATATAGCTACCTTATATAATCTATTTTATATTAATTATTTTTGAACGTTATAAGATCCACCTAATTGTGATTCACCCATTTTTACTAAACGTTTTGTGATTTCACCACCAACTGAACCATTAGCTCTTGCAGTAGCATCAGCACCTAAATTAACACCAAATTCGTTAGCGATTTCGTACTTCATTTGTTCTATAGCTTGTTTAGCTTGTGGAGTAACTAATCTGTTACTGTTATTTGATTTCATGTGTTTTCACCTCCTGTACACTAATAGAATGTGAAAATTTTGTCATTTCATACAATTTTTTTCATGGTAATTTTTGCTAATTTTAAAACAAAAAAATAAAGATATATTTTTAATATATCTTTATTATGTTCAAATTATTAAATATTATTATGCAACCATGCCGCCATAGTTATTTTCGTTTGTATCATTATCTCCAAAACTAGGTAATGTATTATAATTATTAGCTTCACTACCAAAGTTAATTAATGATTTTTCTTCATTATAATCATTACTATCAACTCTATAATTTTCTATTTTATTTAATTTTGCAATTAATTCATCATACTCATCAAAAAGTTGTCTATTAAGTCCTTCTTCAGTAACCTTTTTACCCCAATTAGCAAAATCATTAACAAAATCCACAAGAACTCTTGTAGGAGCAGAAATTCTTTTATCATAAGATGTTTTTACATCATTAATAAAATCTTTAAAAGCATTATCAACATCTACTTCTGTTTTAAACACACTTTTATTAATATCGCTCATACTAGTACTATTATTATTTTCTTTATTAAAACTATCGAAATTACCTATTAGTCCGTTATTTTCCTGATCAAATGTTGGATTATAATCATTTTTAAATCCATCGCTATTTAATGGGTAATCAGGAGCATCAAAAGATTTATCTGGAACCATAAAATCATTATTATAAGAAGAATTTAAAGATGGTATTTCAACTTGAGGTTCTGGTGAAGCTATGCTAGATAAATCAATAGGAACAACTGGTATTTCGTGATTTTCTTCTGGAATTTTCATTTCATCTTTAACTGGTGTTTCCTCAGCTAATTGAGTTGTATTTTGAGTATCAACTTTTTCTGAAGCCACATTTTGATCTAGTTCAGTTTTGTCACTAGCCAATTCCTCTTTATTTTCTTCTTGTACTTTTTCAGCGACAGAAACTCCATTTAAAACAATTACGTTTCCTTCATCCAAAGAAATATCTTCACCTTTTGTTATCATTTCTTTCTTACTCATAGCAAAATCCTCCTACCTACTATTCTTCTTTTCCGTTTAAAACCTGTTGCCCATCTTTAGCAATTTTCCTCATTGCATCTTTAACTTTTGTCCACTCATCATTATCAGTAATATTCTCTAAAGAATATATACCATCTTTATCATTTAATATGGCAACATAAAGTTTAATCATTTCGTTTTCATCCACTTCATTAAAAGTGTATACTATGTAAGTCTTATTATTATCCTTTAACTTAAATAAAGACAAACGTTCCGCATCCTTTTTGGTACCACTTTCATCTACAATAACAAATTTTTCTTTTTGCGTTGTTTGTAGTGCCGACATACCACTTGCAAAACTTTGACCTACGTTAACCTTTTTACCGCTTCCTATGCTACTAGCTGTTACCATACATACACCTCTTTTATTCTTATATATTTCATTTTAACACACTTATTTTCTTTTTGCAACAAAATATGAGCAATCAAATGCACAATTATTCTTTATATAATTATCTAAATTATCAAAATTATTAAATTCTTTACAATTTTTGTTTTTTGAGTCATAAAATCCCTTCAATCTAAGCTTTCCATAAGCCCAATCTCCAACAACGTAATCAAAATCATAAAAATAATCCGTATAACGCTTTATGAAGTCATCTTTATTATAACCATTTTTGTAATCCTTTATTATTTCGTATTCTATATCATCAATTGTTACTTGTTTCATTATATACCTCGCATTATATATTGTATTATAACATAATTTTTATTCAAGAGGCAAACTATATGATCTGTTAAGACCTGAAACATAGTTTGGAACTCCTCCTTTTACAACCTTCATTATTACAGGAATTTCAGAAGTTAGCTTAACATCCTTAGATTGAAATGGTAATATTGTTCTTTGAGTAACTTCTACGTATATATATACCTCGATTAAAGCACTATTTATTCCATATTCTTTTACCTTTGTTTTTACGTCTAAACCAACGTTACCAGAATACTTTATCTTAACTGGAATTTTAGGACCAACATTAGATAAAAAAGAATTATTAAATACTATTCCAGCAGGAACTTCATATATTATTCCGTTTTTTAAACGTTTATCTAAAAAATCCGAGTACATTTCGTCAGGTAAATTATCGCCTTTTTCTACCTCTTTTAATCTTTTTCTAACGTTTTTTGCAATCACTATTAAAGCTTCATTAATAGCTTTTGTATTAAAATCTATACTTTCTATTTCACCATTATTATTTTTAGCAATATTAAACAATTCATTATTATCTAAGAGTTTATTTATGTCTTTTGTTCCAGCACTTCTTAGAATTTCAATTCCCATTTTTTTCGTTTGAACGTTAGCATAATTCATTATCGCTGGCATTGCTTTTTTATTTAATACTGATAAAAATATAATACAAGAAATAATTAAACAGACAAATACTAGTAATAACACTTTTATTTTACCCATAATATCACATAATAATATATGAAAAAAAAAGAAGTTATTTGCTTCTTTATTTAATTACAAAATTAGTTATTGCAAGGTAAGTACATACTAAAAGTATAATAATAATTAATGTTATTATTAATATTTTTTTCTTTGAATTTGACCGTGATAATTCTTTTGTCAGTGTACTAAAATCCTCAAAATCATTTTTAGTAAACATATTAGATCCGGTATAGAAAGTTTTATCTGCCTTTACAAGCGTTTTTTCTATATTATTAGTTATACTAGATGAGCTTTCTAAATCAAATGAAGCTTCTATAGGATTAGCAACAACAGTGTTTTCCGCACCCTTTAAATCAGATAATAAATCTAAAGCATCATTTGTATCATTAGCAACATTTTGTTTTGGTATAGCCATTGTATTTATTAAATCTTCTAGTTCTTTTTCTTCTTTTTGCATATCTTTATATTTATCATCATATTTAAAATTTCCACGTTTAGCAAATTCAATATGCTTTTGCTTTTCTTTTGCTTCCTCAATAAACGCTCTTTTATTTTTAGCATCAGTTATTATTTCATTAATATCATAACTTTTTCTTTCTTTTCTACTTATTATAGGATTTTGAAATGAATCCATATCATCTATATTATAATTTTTAAAAGTCCTGTATTGCCTAGTATCATATTTATCATCCAACATATCTTTTAATTTATTAATATTTATTTCTTTTGCAGAATCGATAACTTCCATATTTCTGTACGTTGTGTCTTTATATATATCATCATATACATCTTCATATAACTTAGTATTTTTTTTAGTTCTTTCATATTTTTTATTTTCTTTGGTTTGGTATTTATCCATCCTTGATTGCATAAAAACACCTCCGTACCTTATATAGCAATAATACCACATTTTACATTTTTTTTAAAGTTTTATTGCTTTTTTAAACTTTTACAACTATAATTAGCTTTAGGAGGATTTTATGAAATTCAAAGTTGATGAAAATGCATGTATTGGGTGTGGGGCATGTCAATCAATATGCGATGAAGTATTTGAAATATCAGATGATGGTTTCGCAGTTGCTAAAGATACAAAGATAATTGATGAGGAAATAAAAGAAAAAGCAATTAGTGCAATGGAAAGTTGTCCAACAAGTGCAATACACGAAGATAAAAAAGAAACTGAAAATGAATTGTACCCCAAAATTTAGACAAAAATAAAAAAGGTGGGTATGAAAGAAACATAACTAAATAAAGGTTATGTT
>CANQBL010000017.1 GCA_947589105.1 uncultured Bacilli bacterium
AAAAAGAGGTTTAATTACCTCTTTTTTTTATTATTTTGGTATAATTATAAGGTACATCATTGGGAGGTTAGAAAGATGAATGAACAAATTATTAATGATATAAGTAATGAGTTAAAAATAACAAAAAAACAAGTTGAAGTAACTCTTGAAATGTTAAATGAAGGTAATACTATTCCTTTTATTGCAAGGTATAGAAAAGAAAAAACAAATAATTTAAATGAAGAACAAATAAAAGTAATAAAAGATGCTTATTTATACCAGGTAAACTTACTTAAAAGAAAGGAAGATGTTATAAGATTAATAGATGAAAAAGGTCTTTTAACTGATGATTTAAAAAATCAAATAATGTCTGCTAATAAATTAGTAGAGGTAGAAGATTTATATAGACCTTATAAGGAAAAGAAAAAAACTAAGGCTACAGACGCTATTAAAAATGGTCTTGAACCTCTTGCTAAAATAATTATGTCTTGTCCTTTAAATGGAGATGTTAAAACTATTGCAATTAAGTTTATAAATGATTTTGTTAAAGATATTGATACTGCAATACAAGGGGCTAAATACATTATTGCAGAGTGGATTAGTGATAATGCTTCCTTTAGAAAATATATTAGAAATAATATGTATAAATTTGGTGTTCTTGAAACTAATAAAAAGAAAAATGCTTGTGATGATAATAAAACTTACGAAATGTATTATAACTATAATGAGCCAGTATCTAAGATTAAACCTCATAGAATTCTTGCAATAAATAGGGCGGAAAAAGAAAATGTAATAACCGTTAAAATAAATGTAGAAGATACTAAGATAATTGAGTTTTTAGAAAGTAAAAACATTAAAAATGATAAAAGTTTTTGTGCACAATTAATAAAGGATGCTATAGAAGATAGTTATAAAAGGCTTATTTTTCCATCTATTCAAAGAGAAATAAGAAGTGATTTAACTGATAAGGCACAAGATGTTGCAATTGAAAATTTTAGTAAAAACTTAGAAAGTTTACTACTTACTCCACCAATGAAAGAAAAGACTGTTTTGGCATTTGATCCAGGTTATGTTAATGGATGTAAGTTGGCGGTTATAGATAAAACTGGTAAATATTTAGATAGCACCGTAATTAAACCATTTTTAAAGGATATAAAAGAAGAACAATTAAATAAATGTAAATTAGTTGTTTTAGATTTAATTAAAAAGTATAACGTTGATATTATCGCAATTGGAAATGGCACAGCATCTCGTGAATCAGAACGTTTTTGTGCGGATATAATTAAAGAAAATAATTTGGATTGTAAATATGTTATAGTATCTGAAGCTGGTGCATCTATTTATAGTGTAAGTAAGGTAGCAATTGAAGAATTCCCGGATTTAGCAGTTGAAAAAAGAAGTGCAGTATCAATAGGAAGGAGATTACAAGATCCACTTTCTGAACTTGTTAAGGTACCTCCAGAAGGAATTGGTGTTGGTTTATACCAACATGATGTTTCTCAAAAGAAATTATCAGAAAGTCTAGATTTTATCGTATCAAAAGCGGTTAATAGTGTTGGAGTAAACATTAATACCGCATCACCATCGTTATTAAAATATGTTTCTGGTATAAATAAAAATAATATAGAAAAAATAATAGATTATAGACAAAAACAAGGTAGGATAAATTCTAGGGAAGAAATAAAGAAAAATAAAATTTTAAGTGATAAGGTATACGAACAATCAATTGGTTTTTTAAGAATAACAGAGGGTAATAACGTACTTGATCAAACAAGTATTCATCCAGAAAGTTATCAAATTGCCTTAAAATTACTTAAGGAGCTTAATTTTAATTTAAATGATGTTGGAACTGATATTTTAGTTAAATGTTTAAATAAAATTTCTGCAGAAGATTATTTAACCAAATTGGATACCGATATTTATACGTTAGAAGATGTAATAAATTGTTTAAAAAAACCAAATCGAGATCCAAGAGATGATTATCCACAGCCAATATTAAAAAGTGATGTTTTAGATATTAGTGATTTAAAAGTAGGAATGAAACTACAAGGAACGGTTAGAAATGTAGTCGATTTTGGGGCTTTTATTGATATTGGTCTACATAATGATGGTTTAGTTCATATATCTAAGATATCAAAAAAATTTATAAAACATCCATCTGATGAATTAAGCGTGGGTGATATAGTAGATTGCTATGTACAGGAAGTATTTAAAGATAAAGAAAAAGTTTCTCTTAGTTTAATTAATCCAAATGAGTAAATGTCTAAAATTGTATTTTTTATATCATTGACTTTTTTAAATAATAGAGTATCATAATTGCTACGAGGTATTGATATGAAAAATAATGAAAAAAAATTAAGTGGTATAAAACAAAGTATAAATGATTTTAAAAGCATTATGACCGAAAAGATTGAAGAATGTAATCAAGTATTTTTAATTGCTCATGAAAAACCAGACTTTGATGCAATTGCCTCACTTGGATCAATTGCTTTAATATGTAAAAAACTTAAAAAAGCTCCTTACATAATAATAAATGATAATTTTGATGATTTATCTGAAGAAATAAATGAAATGATTGATAAGATTAAGGAAAAATTCATTGTTATTTCGGTTGATGATTATGAAAAAAATAAAACTGATAATGATCTTTTAATAACGGTTGATGTTAATAAAGATTTTAAAACAGCCTTACATGGTAAATATAAACAATTTAAAAATATCTTAATAATTGATCATCATTCAGAAGATGAAAATACTATAAAAACAAAAAATAAATTAATTGAACTTAATGTTTCAAGTTGTAGTGAAATATCACATTATTTATTAAATCAGTACAAAGTAACGTCAAAAGATACTTCTTATTATACGTTTTTATTAGCAGGTATTTATCTTGATACTAATAAACTTAATAAGAATAAATTTCCAAGTACCCTTGATGCGGTAAGTGATCTTATTAGCAAAGGTGCTGATCAATCAAAAGTTGATGATTATTTTGCTCTTGATTTTGAAAGTGATCGTAGAGTTCAATACCTAGTAGATAAAACAATTCCTATTACAACAACAATACTTATATCGGTTTGTAATGATGGAGAATATACAAAAGAAGAAATAGCTAAGGCTGCGGATTATGCTTTAAATTATAAATGCGATGCAACTATAATTGCTGCTAAAATGAAAGATGGTGGCTATGGTGTTAGTGCTCGTGGTAAAGGTGTTGATAGAATAGGAATAGATAATATCATGTATATTTTAAATGGAGGAGGAGGAAACTCATTTAATGCATCTTGTCCATCAATTTATAAAGATTCTGAAGAAATAAAAGATGAGATTAAAGATATTATTAGCTTTAAAAAAATAAAAAAATAAATAAGAGTAATTAGTACTCTTTTTATTTTGCATTATTTAGTACTTGACAATGCATAATACTTGGTGATATTATAAGATTGTGAGGTGATTATTATTAATACTCAATTTAAAAAGGGAGTTTTGGAGTTACTGGTTATGTTAATTGTTGAAAATGAAGATAGGTATGGCTATGAATTAGTTGAGGAGGTTTCGAAAATTGTTGATGTTAACGAAGGAACGATTTATCCAATTTTAAAAAGGTTAACGAATGAAAACTATTTTGAAACTTACTTAAAAGAATCAACGGAAGGTCCTCCTAGGAAATATTATCATTTAACCGTATTAGGCAAAGAAAGAAAAGAAAAATTATTAAATGAGTGGGCTAAATTTAATGAAAGCGTAAGTAAATTCATAAAGGAGAGTGGGCAAGGTGAATAAGAAAGTTTTTTTGGAGAAGTTAGAGAAAAAACTTAAAATCTTAAATAAAGATGAGTTAGATGACATCATAGAAGAATATGAAGATCATATAAATGAAAAAGTCGCATCTGGTAAAACTGAAGAAGAAGCCGTAAAAGATTTTGGTGATTTTGACGAATTGGTAAAGGAAATATTATTAGCTTATAAGATAAGTGAAGATTATGAAGAATCCGTAAAAGAAAAGAACGTAGTAGCAGATTTTATTGATACTTGTGTTTCTTTTGTTAAAGATTTTGCAAGAAACATGGGAAGAAGAGGGGTTAATGATATAGTTAAGTTTGTTGTAGAGTTTATCGTTTTAATATTATTTATTGCAATATTAAAATTACCTGTCTTATTTGTTGAAGAAGTAGGTGAGTGGTTATTTAAAAGACTTATCTCACCATTTGGAGATGGACTTGCAATAATATGGAGATACATGATAGAAATAATATATTTCATTTTAGCGGTAGTTGCAATAGTTAATTTTGTTAAGAAAAGATATATGGAAGGTGAAGTAGAGAAAGAAAAAGAAGTGATAAAAAAAGAAAAAATAGAAAAGAAAAATACTAAAGCAGAATCAAAGAAAAATAATGTTAATAAAGTTAAAAGAGAAGGTAATGGTTCATTTACAAAAGTATTAATTACGATGATAAAAGTTTTCTTAGTATTTGTATTAGTGCCAGCTATATTTAGTTTTCTAGGAGCATTTGTTTGCATAGTAATAGGTGTTGTTTTATTAGCACAAGGATTACCATACTTTGGAATATTCTTATGTGGTTTAACCTATTTAAGCTTAAATTATGTATTTATAGATTTATGTTTTAGATTTATATTTAATAAAAAGCTGAATCCAAAGGCATTACTTATAAGTGTAATTTCATCTGTTGCGCTATTTGCAGTAGGTATTGGATTGTCATTTTATGAGGTAATTAATACGACATATGTTGATGGTGTTCCAGAAGGTTACAAAAAAATAGTTAAAGAAAAAAGAGAAACTTATAGTGAAAACACTAAATTGACTTGTAAAGATTTATATCATGGTAGATGTTCTTACGAAATTGATGATACTTTAGGTGATGATATAGTAGCAACCATAACTTATTATGATTTTAATAAAGATTTTGATATTACTGATGATTTAGAATACAAAAGAAAAGAAAATGAAGAATATTCTATAAAAGAAATTTATGATTTAGTAATTAAAAATCTTAAAAATAGAAAACTTTATAATTATGGTAAATTATCAGATATTGATGTAAAAATAAAAGTTAGCAACACAACTAAAGAAAAAATAAAAGAAAATAATAAAAAGATTTGTGAAGGCTATGACGTATGTAATTGTACTATGTATGGTTGTGAGTATTATAACTTAGATGATGATGACGATGAAGTTTAGTATGATGAATAAGATTAGAAAAATTTCTAATCTTATTTAATTTGTGCTATAATTATTATGGTAAAGGAGATAGGTAATATGAAAAATGACGTTGTAAACGCAGTAATAGAAATACCTTTTAGGTCTAGAAATAAATATGAGGTAGATCATTTCTCTGGAAAGATAAAGTTAGATAGGGTATTATATTCTGCAATGGGATATCCTGCTGAGTATGGATTTTTAGAGAACACGTTAGCACTTGATGGAGACCCTCTTGATATATTGGTAATAGGAACGGAGCCAACTTATCCTGGTTGTATTGTTCCTGCTAGAGTAATTGGTTATTTAGAAGCTATAGATAATGGTTTTGAGGATTATAAATTAATATCAGTAGTAGATGTTGACCCAAGATATAATGAAGTAAATAAATTAGAAGACTTATCACCATTTATATTAGATGAGATAAAAAACTTTTTTGAAAATTATAAAACACTTCAAAAAATAGAAGTTAAAGTAGGGGGATACCATAACAAACAAGAAGCCTTAAAATTAATTGAAACTTGTAAGAAAAGATATCAAGAAAAAGAAAATTAGTTATGAAAAAAGTATTTTTAATACTAGCTATAATAATAATTATTTTGGTAGTTTTTTTCCTTGTTAATAATAGTTTTAATAAAGAGAGAAAAAAAACAAATAATAAAGTAAAAGAAAAACAAGTTGTAACAACTAAATTTAAGGAGATAATAATGGATGGAATAACAATTAATTATCATGCATCAATAAGAATGCAAAAAAAAGGAAAGATAATATATTTTGATCCGTTTAAAATACAAAATCAAGTAAATGATGCAGATTATATATTTATTACGCATTCACATTATGATCATTATTCACAAAATGATATTAAAAAAGTAATGAAAGATGATACTAAATTTATTATAACTAATGATTTAGAAAATAAAGTATTATCTTTAGGAGTTCCAAAAGATAATATTACAGTTGTTTATCCAAGTAAAACGTATGTAGTAGATGATATAAGAATTGATACAATACCATCTTATAACACTAATAAATCATATCATAAAAAATCATACAATTGGGTAGGATATAATATTTTAATAGATAATGTTAAGTATTATGTAGTTGGTGATAGTGATTTAACTGATGAGTTAAAAAACGTTAAGTGTGATGTTATATTTATTCCAGTAGGTGGAACATATACAATGACTGATAAACAGGCAGCACAGGTCGTAAATGAAATGAAACCTAAGTATGCTGTGCCAATTCATTATGGGGAGATTGGTTCGGATATAAACGCAAGAAATTTTGTTAATAGTTTAAATGAGAATATAATAGGAGTAATTTTAAAATGAAAGAAATATATGAATTAGAAATAAGTTATAGTCCAAATAGTGGTTATAGTATAGTACTTGATGAGGGAGCAGAAGATTTCTTATCTTTAGAAATAGATAAGAAAGATAATTTTAAAATAGATTATGGAAATGTTACTTATTTTGATTTTGAAAAAAATAAAAGAAGAAGAATTGAGGTAATTTATAAAAAGTTTTTTAAGAAAATTATGCCTAATCTAAATATTGAAGTTCTATTTAATGATACTGGTTACATTGAAGGTTTGTTTTTTAAAACCGAACAATTTATTATTGATAATGATATTTTGGTAACAGAATTAGATGATAGTTTTCAAGATGAATGGAATTATACTACTTTTACAAATGAAAAAACAAAAACTATAAGTTATTACTTATATGAACAGGATGTAGCAATATTTATTAATGGGGATGATTCATTTTTTGTTTATGAAACTATTGATTCTCAAACTAAAAATAAAGATGGTAGTATTATTCCTATAGAATTAACTAAAGAGCAAAAGTTAACAAAAAGAAGAATAATTGAAAAATTTATCTTTGATATATTAGGAATAAAAATAAAGTGTTTAAATGATGTTTCAAAAAAGACTGGTTTGTTTAATAAGGCTATTAAACATACGCGTAGTATATTAAATGAGGACAGTAAAAAATACGCTGATGATCAAGTTTTTATAAATAAAGTTAGTAATAAATGAAACTTTAAAAATTAAATTAACTAATAAATAAAAGCGATAATAGTAACTTAAGTACTTAAATTCATCGCTTTTTTAATAAGCTTTGTAAGAATATATTATAAACTTAATAATTAATAAAAATTTGTTTTATGTTACGTATTATAATAAAATAATAATGGGAGTATTTTTATGAAAATAATGGATTATTTAGGATATAACTCAATAGTTATATTATCTTTCTTTTTTATTTCTTTATTTGTTTTAATACTTAACTATTTTACTAGGGGTAAAAGCAACTTATTGTTGTTTTCTTCTTACCGTAGTAGTTTATGTAATCCTCTTACGTACGTAAGATTATTTACTTATATATTTGGACATGTGAATTGGAATCATTTTATGAATAACTTTTTATATATTTTACTGATTGGTCCAATGATAGAAGAAAAATATGGAAGTAAAAATTTAATAATAATGATATTTATAACAGCTTTAATAACAGGTATATTAAACTCAATATTTTCAAATAAAAAAATACTAGGAGCAAGTGGTATAGTATTTATGCTTATTATTCTTTCTTCGTTCGTAAATATTACGACTAATAAGATTCCAATAACATTAATATTAATATTTATTTTTTATGTTATAAATGAAATTATCAAAGGAATAACAAAAAAAGATGATGTATCTCATATAGGGCATATAATAGGTGCGGTGTGTGGTTTTATTTTTGGATTTTACATATTTAAATAATATTTATGTTAAACTTTTAATAATTTTGATATAATAAGTTTTAGAAAGAAGTGAAAAAAATGAAAAAAAGTAAAACTAAGTTAATAATTATAATAGTATTAATAATAGCTGTTTTAGGAGTTATCTTATATTTGGGCTTAAAAGATAAAAAAGATTCCGTAAACAAAGATTCTCTTAAATTTAAAAAAGAGTATGAGACGTTAAATGGCACAAAAGCTTCAAATGGGAAAGTATATTCTAAGGTAGAATTAGAAGATAATAATCCGTTTGTATATGCTACGGCAAAGGAAGTTGTAAATACGTTAAAAAATGGTACGGGACTAATATATTTAGGTTTTCCAAATTGTCCTTGGTGTCGTAATGCTATAAACGTTTTACAATACGTTAACACAAATAAAATCTTATACTTAAACATGACTGATGAAAGGGATTCCTATGAAGTTAAAGAAGGAATTTTAAACAAGACCAAGGAAGGTACGGATGAGTACTATGAAATGCTTAAAGCTTTAGATTCAATCCTATCTGATTATGAGGTTGATGGTATAAAAACCGGGGAAAAAAGAATATATGTTCCTTTAGTAATAGGAGTTAAAGAAGGTCAAATAGTTGGGTACCATGCTGATACGGTAGAATTACCTAATGGACAAACACCATATGATTTATTAACTAAAAAACAACAAAGCGATTTAAAGTTAATATATGATGAAATAAACTCAAAAATAAATGATGATACTTGTGGTATGGATGAGGATCATGGTTGTTAAATAAAATAAAAATTAAAAATGGTGAACTAATGAAAAGATGTAAGTGGTGTAATTTGAATAATCCAAAGTACTTACAATACCATGATAAAGAGTGGGGAATTCCTAATTTTGATGATAAATATTTATTTGAAATGCTTACTTTAGAAACCTTTCAGGCTGGTCTTTCTTGGGAATGTATTTTAAATAAAAGGGAGGCTTTTTCTAAGGCTTATGATAATTTTGACGTAGATAAAGTAGCATCTTATAACGCAGATAAAATAAATAAGTTATTGGAAAACAAAAATATAATTAGAAATAATTTAAAAATCAAAGCTAGTATAAATAATGCAATAATATTTAAGAGAATAAAAAAAGAATATGGTACGTTTTATAATTATTTGAAAACTTTTACTTTAAATAAGATAATATATGAAGTTGGTTTTACAAATTCCAAGTTATCTGATGAAATATCCAAAGATCTAAAAAAAAGAGGAATGAAGTTTGTTGGTTCGACTACTATTTATTCTTATTTACAAGCTATAGGAGTTATTTATTCTCACGATAAAGAATGTTTTATGTACAAAAATAAAAAAAGTAACATTACTTAAATCTAATGAAGGAGATTTCTTCTTATGTGATTAGCTAAGAAATAGGAATACTTCCTTCTTTTTTTATTTGATAAGAAATTTATAGTCATAATTAAAAATTAAGCAGATTTAAAAAGTTATGAAGAAATACTAAAGGAAATATAGTGAAAAAAATTAAGATTTAATAAACGAACAATGTATAACGATGATTTTCTTATCCAAAAAATCATTTAGTTCGTCATCTAAAGTAGGTATATATTTCTTTTTACCAAATATTACTCCAATTGATTTAAGATATTTATATTCATCTTGATTTTCTTAATATATATCAATCTTTAAGTGATGTTTTACTTAATATTTCAATTTTTAACAAATATTCTTAATTAATAAAATTTTATGTGATATAATATAATCGCAGTAGTGATTGGATTTATTCCTACTTTAACGAGTCGTTAAGGGACTAAAATAATTTGCATGATTAAATAGTAATATTCCAAAGAACCAAACTACACTTAGTGTAGACGCTTCGCTTTAAGTTCATTTCCATATTACTATATCATTAGTACTGCATTATGGTTAGGAGGTAGTAACAATGTGGAAATACATCGGAAAAAAAGAATGTAATGATTTTTTACTATCTCTTAATCTATTTAATTGTAAAGATAAAAAAAAATACTTAAAAGTTTTATACTCTATTAGTAATAATGTAGAAAAAAATTATAATATTTATAAAATTAAGAAGAAAAATGGTAAATTTAGAACAATTTATGAGCCTCATTTACTTTTGAAGCATATTCAAAAAAATATTTTGACTAATATTCTTAATAACAGATCTATATCTAAATATGCCAAGGCTTATCATAAAGGATTTTCATTAAAAGATAATGCTATTCCACATATTAATAAAAATTTACTATTAAAGTTAGACATTAAAGATTTTTTTGAAAATATATCTTTTATTAATATATATAATAGTTGTTTTTCAATTGAGTATTTTCCTAAATCAGTTGGTATGTTGTTAACAAATTTATGTACTTATGATGATCATCTAACACAAGGATCTCCCACGTCAGGATATATTTCTAATTTAGTTATGAAAGAATTTGATGAAGAATTAGGTAATTGGTGTGAAGAAAATAACGTATCATATACAAGATATTCAGATGATATGACATTTTCAGGTTACTTTAATCCAAGCGATATAATATTAAAGGTTAGAAAAATGCTGTATAAATTAGGTTTGGAACTAAATAATAACAAGATACATGTTATTGATAAATCATCTAGACAAAATGTAACTGGCATTACAGTTAATGAAAAACCACAAATAAGCGCAAAGTATCGTAATAGGATAAGACAAGAAATATATTATATCCACAAGTTTGGAATAAAATCTCACTTAAATAAAAACAATATAGATATGGAAGAAACACAATATATAAATATGTTGTATGGTAAAATTCTTTATGTATTGCAGATCAATGAAAATGATTTAGAATTTAAAAAATATAAAAAATTTATTTTATCGCTAAAAAAGAAGTTGTAATAAAATTTAATAATTTCATTCAACTCTTTTTTTCTTTATCCTAAAAATTAGAAACGTTAAAAAATTAATTTTTAACGATGTATTATACAATCTAATTGATGGAAGAAAAAAAATTACTAAAACTTGTTAAAAAACATAACCAATAAAAAAGATGATACAAGGCGTAAACTCTAAGTATTCTTTTTTTATAGGTTGAATTTGTCTTTGACAAAATTATTGATCTCCTAGAAATTTTGACAATTGTTGTATTAAAATATCCTAGTTTTTTTTTTATTCAATAAAAAATCATCTCTAATAGAGATGAAATATATTTAAATGTCCGAAAAATTCGAACAGATTCGTCAATGGAGCAGGTGAGGAGAATCGAACTCCCGTATACAGCTTGGAAGGCTGTGGTTCTACCATTAAACTACACCTGCATCAAGTAGGCATTTATAATTATACTTATTTTATAATTTATGTCAATAGTATTAAAAGAAAAAATATAATTATAAAATTATTATATG
>CANQBL010000018.1 GCA_947589105.1 uncultured Bacilli bacterium
TAGAAAGTTTTATTTCTTCTTTTGAGGCTTTATATGAAGGTTTAAATACTTATATTAATAGAAGTGTTACGCAAAGTGAAATAGATGAATCGATAAAAGCTATTAATGACAATCCAATTAAATTACTTAATAAAGCAGATTATACTGAACTAGATAAAATAAAAAATAGTATAGCTTCTTCAAATAGAAGTTATTATCCTGAAGGTTCTTTTAATGAAATAGATGAGTTAATGAGTAAATATGAAGCTGGTCTTTCTGAAAACTATCAAGTAAAGATTAATAATTTAACTAAAAAGCTTACGGAAAAATATAACGCATTAGAGATGTTACCAGCTGATTATAGTAAGGTTAATAGTGCTCTTGAAACAGCAAAAATGTTAACAAATAAAACAGATGGAAACAAGAACTTATATTCTGATGAAAGTTGGAACAATTTACAAGATGCTATTAAAAGTGTTGTAGAAGGTAAAAAGATTAACGAACAAGAAATTGTAAATGGTTATGCTTTAAAAATAACAAATGCAATCGCAAATCTTGAATATGCTCCAGCAGATTATACTAAGTTAAATGAACTTTTAGATAATTATAAATTAAATAAGGATTATTTTGTTGAGGAATCAACAAAAGCATTTGAAGAATATCTAAAGAATATTACTAATGATAAAAAAGTTACTGAGCAAAGTGTTGTTGATAATTGGTATGATGAATTAAAAAAACTTAGTGATTCTTTAAAATTTAAAAAGGCTTTAGGATATTATGATGCTGATAATTATGAATATTTAAAAACTATGAATTTAATGTCACTAGAAGGTTATAAAAAATACTTTGAAAGTTTAAATAAAGATTATTATACTGATGAATCTATTGAAATAATTGATAGTGCTTTAGAATATATAAATGATTTATATGAAAATGAATACACGATTGATAAACAAGATGAATTTAATGAGTATTTAATAGAATTTCAAGCTGGTATTTCTATGCTTGATAAAAAAATGGGTAATTATGAAGAATTATGTAAGTATTATTTTCAGGCTTTTAATTTAAATAGTAATTATTATAAGGATTTAACTGAGTTATTAGGTGTTTTATCTGATATAGATTTTGATTTAAAAATAGATGAACAAGATAAGATAGATAATTATACTAAAAATTTAAAAGATGCTCTTAATAATTTAGAATTAAAAGACGCAGATTATACTGAGTTTAATAAAGCATATGATAGGGCTAAAGGACTTAATCCAAAACATTATGTTGATTTTAATGCTGTTGAAGCTGCAATTAAAGAGGCTAATAGATCTAAAAATCTTAAGATAGATCAACAAAATATAGTAGATGATGCAACTGATAAATTAAATAAAGCTCTTAAAGATTTGGTTTTAAAAGATGCCGATTATTCTAAAATAGAATCATTAAAAGCTACTATTGAATCACTTGATAGTAATAAGTATACTAACTTTGATGTTGTTAAGGACGCTTTAGATGATATTGTGTATGGTAAAAAGGCAAATGAGCAAGATGTTGTAGATGAAATGTATAACAAACTTAAAAAAGCGTATGAATCATTAGACAAGGTAAAAGCAGATTATAAAGAAGTTGAAAAAGCTGTTTCTGATGCTAAGAAGTATGAAAGTTTAAAGGATAATTATGAAAATTATTCTCAACTATTAAATGCTCTTGATAGTGTTAATTATGATTTAAAATGGGATCAACAAGATATTGTAGATGGTTATGCAAATAAAATTAATGATGCTATAAATAATCTAAAGAAAAAAGGAGCTAATTATACTGAATTAGAACAGTTAGTTTCTAAAGTACCTAATGACTATTCTAATGTGGATAAGTCACTTAGATCTCAAATTGAATCTTTATTAAATGAAGCTAGAAATTTACCAAGAAATCTTACTTTTGAAGAACAATATAGAATTGATGATTTGGTTTCTAGATTAAGAAGTTTAATTGATAAATTACCAAAAATTGATAAGTATGAAAATTCTAAAGAAATAATATTAAGTTATTTGAAAGTAAATGGTAATGATGTAAATATTAAAACGTTGCCTTTTAGATATAAAGTTGATTATGATGTTACTAGTGCTAGTATTGAAGTTGGATTGGCATCAAAAACAAGTACAAGTAATGTATATGGTGGAAAAGTACTTTTACCTGGTGAAAATAATGTTACTATTATAGTAACAACAAAAGATGGTAAAACCTATACATATAATCTTATTATTACTAGAAGTACGTTTAGTAATTATTTAAAAAGTTTAAAAATAAAGCAAAGTAATATAGATTTTGTTAAGACTAAGCAAGAATATACGGTTAAGATAGGAAAAAATATTAATAAATTAGATTTAACTATTAAACCTGAAGATGAAAATGCTAAGGTTACCGTAAAAGGTAATAAAAACTTAAAAAATGGAAGTAAAGTAAAAATAGAAGTAAGAATAGCAGATGGAAATGTTAGAGTATATACATTAAATATCCAAAAGAATGGTTATATTGATGTAAAAATAATTATATTAATTATAATGATACTTACTGTTATATCCGGGATATTTAAATATATACAAGAAAATAAAAAATATAAATAAAAGAGCATAGTAATGATAAAGCCCCGTTTCTTGAAAATAGAAACGGGGTTTTTATATGAGTAGGTTAATAAATATAAATCTTACAATTTTTAGTGTTAGTACAAATAAGTACTTTTTTATATTAGTTTAAAAACAATATTTATTATAAAGCAGATAAATAATCCTGTAATAGTTGGTAGTAAAAAAGCTACTAGTGTCCACAATTTACTATTTGTTTCTTTTTTAATTGTTAAAATAGTTGTACTGCACGGAAAATGAAATAACATAAATATTAGTGTGCATAATGCTGTTTTAATTGTCCAACCATTACTAATTAGTAATGATTTTAATTCTACAAGGCTATTATAATCGGTTAGACCCGTTGTTTTCATGTAACTCATAATCATTATTGGAATTACTATTTCATTAGCGGGAAATCCAAGAATAAATGCCATAAGTATTGTTCCATCCATTCCAAAAATGTTTGCAACTGGATTTAAAAATTCAGTACAATAATTTAAAATGCTATTTTGATTTATTACTATATTAGATAATAACCATATAACTAATCCAGCAGGAGCTGCAACGCTTACAGCTCTTGCTAATACGAATAAGGTTCTATCAAAAATAGATCTTACAATAACTTTTTTTATTTGTGGTTTTCTATAAGCAGGCATTTCAAGAACAAAAGATGAAGGCATTCCTTTTAAAATTGTATTAGATAATAATTTAGATATTAAAAGGGTAGTTATGATACTTACAATTATAATTGTTGTTAAAATAGCTGCAGATTTAAAACTACTAAATGTACCTACCGCAAAAAACATCGTGATAATCGCAATAAGACCTGGAAATCTACCATTACAAGGTACGAATGCATTTGTAAGAATTCCAATTAATCTTTCCCTTGGTGAATCAATTATCCTAGCCCCAACGACTCCACATGCATTACAACCAAATCCCATGCACATAGATAGCGCTTGTTTCCCATGACATTTTGCCTTATTAAATAGCTTATCTAAATTAAATGCAATTCTAGGTAAAAATCCAGAATCTTCAAGTAGTGTAAATAACGGGAAGAAAATTGCCATTGGTGGTAACATAACTGAGATAACCCATGATAATGTTTTTAGTATTCCGTCAATTATTATGTTATGTAATATCTCTGGGGTGTGTATTAAATTTAAAAATTTTGATATTAAATCATTTATACTAAATAATAATTTTGATAGTAATGTTGAAGGGTAGTTTGAACCAGAAATGGTTAACCATAATATTATACCTAAAAACAAAATCATAATTGGTATACCAAATAATTTGGAAGTTAATATTTTATCTAGTTTTGATATGTTTATATCTGTTTTATTGCAAACTTCTTTTGCAATTTCGTTATTCCTTTTTATAACGGAGCATATCATATTATATTGATAGTCATCAATTTTATTATTCTTTAAATAATTATTACAATTTATTATTACGTTTTCTATATTTTGTTTATCATTAGGTTTAATATTTAAGAATTTATATATTTGATCATTAAATAATTTATTATTTTCAAGTAATTTTAAAGCAAAGAAACGATTATTATTATTTTTGGTATATTTATCTAAAGTCTTTTCCATTTTTTCTATAACATCTTCTATTATTTGTTCATACATAAATTTTGCCGCGTTATATGTTTTTTTCTCACAAACTTTTTCGATTAGTTTAATTAATTTGTTTAAACTTTTTTTATCATTAGCGCAAGTACCTATTACTGGTACTTTTAATATGCTTTGCATTTTTTTTAAATCAACTATAATATTTCTTTTTTTAGCTTCATCCATTAAATTTACACAAATTAATACATTATCACCTGTTTCTATTATTTGTGTTGCTAAATTAAGATTTCTTTCTATCATGGTTGCATCTAAAACAACTATTGTTAATGCATGTTTTTCAAAACAAATGAAGTCTCTTGATACTTCTTCTTCCTTAGAAGAAGAAAAAAGAGAGTAGGTTCCTGGTAAATCTATTAACGTATATTTTTTATTATTATAAAAATATGAACCTGATGCACTTTCAACAGTTTTCCCTGGCCAGTTTCCTGTATGTTGATTAAGTCCAGTAAGAGCATTAAAAATGGTTGACTTTCCAACGTTAGGATTACCTATTAATGCTATTACGTGCTCATCATTATTATAATTATGTCTTTTTTTCAAAAGGTTATTACCGGTTGAATTCATTGTTAAACCCAAACTACTCACCCCCTAATTTATTTTCTTGTTCATAAGAAATTAAGATATCTTTAGCATCAGTGTTTCTAAGTGCTATTACACTACCTCTAATAAGGTAACAAGTAGGATCATTAAGTGGACTTTTATATAATTTTTTTATTTGAGTCCCATTTACTAATCCAAGATCTAGTAATCGTCTTTTAAGACTTTCTTTTGTATTTAAACTAATAACTTTACCAACTGAATTCATTGGTAATTTATTTAATGTAGTTTCCAAATTTTCACTTCACTTTCATAATTTGGTTTCTATAGTAGTGTATGATAAATACACAATTTGTGAAACGAAAAAAGTTCATTAATAAAAGATTATTAAACATATAAAAATAATAAAATGATTTGTCGTTTAAAAAGGGTGATAATTACTTATTTTAGTAAGTAATATTTACTAGGAGGAATCATGAATAATAATGGATTAAGTAAAAAAGAAGTTATTTTATCAAGAAAAAAATATGGTACAAACGAAATAAAAAAGGGAAAGACTAATAGTTTTTTAACCCTTTTGTTAGAATCTTTAGCAGATCCAATAATTAAAATACTTTTAATAGCACTGGTTATAAAGATTGTTTTTTTATTTAGAAATTTTGATTGGTTTGAAACACTTGGAATATTAATAGCAATTTTTTTAGCTTCATTTATATCAACCATTTCAGAATATGGTTCCGAAAAGGCATTTAAAAGGTTACAAGAAGAATCATCTAAGATAAAATGTCGTGTTAAAAGAGATGGTAAAATAAGTGAGGTATTAATCGATGAAGTTGTAAAAGATGATTTAGTAATATTACAATATGGAGATAAAGTACCAGCAGATGGTATTTTAATAAAAGGAAAATTATCAGTAGATGAATCTTCTATTAATGGGGAATCAAAAGAAATACATAAGGAAGCTTCTTTAGGTAGCAAACCATCAGAAAAAAATAAACTTTTTAGAGGTACTATGGTTTGTTTGGGAGAAGGTATAATGAAAGTAACCATGGTAGGGGAAAATACATTCTATGGAAAGATTGCAGGTGAACTAAAAGAAAAAACAGGTGATAGTCCTCTTAAAATAAGGCTTAGGAATCTTGCAAAAATAATTAGTACATTTGGTTACATTGGGGCTTTTTTAGCATCTACTTCTTATCTTTTTTCGGTTATTATAGTGGATAATGGATTTGTATTAAGTAAAATAATTGAAACTATTACTAATTTTCCTGTTATGATGGAACATATTATTTATGCTTTAACTCTTAGTGTTACTATAATAATTGTGTCCGTGCCTGAGGGGTTACCAATGATGATAACTCTTGTTTTATCATCTAATATGAGAAGAATGTTAAAGGATAATGTTTTAGTAAGAAAGTTAGTTGGTATTGAAACAGCTGGAAATATAAATATTTTATTTAGTGATAAAACTGGTACTTTGACAACGGGTAAATTAAGTGTAACAAATATTATAGATGGTTCATTAAAAAATTATAATAGTGAAGAAGAACTTAAAAGTAGGGGAAATAATTTTTATAATATGCTAAGAATTAGTATGGTTGTTAATAATATGTCATCTTATAGTGATAAGAATATAGTAGGAGGAAACATAACAGATAGATGTTTATTAGAGTTTTTTAAACCTTGTGATTTTAGTGATATAAAAAAATTAAAAACAATCGCTTTTAATAGTAAAAATAAATATATGATAACTGTTTTAGACGATAAAAAAGCAAAGAATTTAATAAAAGGAGCACCTGAGATTATTCTTCCTAATTGTAATTATTATTATGATAAAGATGCAATTAAACTTCCTTTTAAAAATAACTTTAAATTACAAGAAAAAATTAATGAATATACAAAGAAAGGTTCTAGGGTAATTGCTTTAGCAACTAGTAATAATAAGGATGAAAAGGATTTTAGTAATCTTTCTTTAGTAGGTATTGTTATTATAAAAGATGAAGTTAGAAAAGAAGCGATAAAAGGACTTGAAATGACACGTAGTGCGGGTGTTAAAACGGTAATGATAACAGGAGATAATAAACAAACAGCAGTAGCTATTGCAAAAGAAGTTGGTATAGTAAGTAGTGATGATGATGTTGTTTTAACCTCTGATGAACTTAATAGCATGAGTGATTTAGAACTTAAAAAAATAATACCAAAATTAAAAGTTGTAGCTCGAAGTCTTCCTCAGGATAAAAGTAGATTAATTAGAATAACAAAGCAAATGAATCTTGTTACAGGAATGACTGGTGATGGGGTAAATGATGCACCAGCTTTAAAAAGAGCGGATGTAGGTTTTGCAATGGGATCAGGTAGTGAGGTATCAAAAGAAGCTAGCGATATAGTAATACTTGATAATAATTTTTTATCAATAAGTAAAGCAATATTATTTGGAAGAACAATATTTAAAAGTATTAGAAAGTTTATTATTTTTCAGTTAACGGTTAATTTATGTGCCCTTAGTATTTCTATTATAGGTCCTTTTATTGGAGTTGATACTCCAGTTACGGTAATACAAATGTTATGGATAAATATGGTTATGGACACACTAGCAGGACTTGCATTTTCTTTTGAACCACCACTTTTAGAATATATGAATGAAAAACCTAAAACAAAGGATGAAAACATAATAAATTCGTATATGGCAGGAGAAATACTAATAACTGGTTTATATACAACTATTTTATGTATATTATTTTTAAAACTACCATTTATAAAAAATTTATTTAATAGCCAATCATCATTTATGACAGCATTTTTTGGACTATTTATTTTTAGTGGTATATTTAATTGCTTTAATGCCCATACAAGTAGAATAAACATACTAGCTAATCTTTTAAAAAATAAGATGTTTATTATTGTAATAACCTTTATTATAATCGTACAAATAATTTTAATGTATTATGGTGGTGATATGTTTAGAACGGTTCCTTTAACTATGTTTGAATTTATCATTACGCTTTTGCTATCATTTACCGTAGTACCAGTTGATGTTTTAAGAAAGATAATATGTAAAAAATATGGTAATAAAAAAGGAGTGTAATTTTGACTAATAATAAAAAAAATGATAGTATAAAGTTAAGAAGGTGATTATTACGGATAGAAACAATAATTTATTAAATTCTCTTAGTGATGCAGAAGCAAGAAATTTTATATCTTTAATGTTTGATGGTTATCAAAAAAGAAAAGATGAAAATAGACTTTATAGTTATGAAGGTGTACCAGAGATTATAATAAAAACATATTATTCATATGTTATAAGAGCTTCTTTTCCAGATATAGTTGAAAATTTTAAAAAAAGATATATATATCATGAAAATAAGGTTGAAGATGTAAAAAGTATAGAAGAAAAAAAAGGTCTCACTGCAGCTTATAATTATATTGTTAGAAAAGAAGATTTAGAAGATATAAGCATATATGATCTATCATACCTACATGAAGAGTTATATTCTAAAACTCCACATCCTGAGTTTGGAGGACAATATAGAAATAATGATGGTTATATATTAGGTTCATCTGTTGAAATAACACCATATTATAATATAGTTCATGAGATGAATTTGTTGAAGCCTGTTGTAGCAGATTTAGTAAAAGAAGGAAATAATATAAGGAAAAAAGGAAATGTAGATTCTTTGATTCAATACATTGATAAATGTATTGAACTTAATTGTAAGCTAATTAAGATACATCCTTTTAGGGATGGAAATGGAAGGGCTTGTAGGGCATTTTTGAATTTATTATTTAAGATAGTTAATATACCACCTACTTATATTGAAAATAAAGAAAAAGAAAAGTATAAGTTGGAATTAAGTAAGGCTATAGTAAATCAAAATTATACACCTATAAAAGAGTTTTATCATTATAAAATATGTGATTCTATTGTTGCGTTAGATGTAGCTATTAAAAATTCTAAGTTTTCCGATAAAGATCAAGGTGAGTTTAACTTGGAAGGAACTAAAAAGAAACAATGAAGTTATTATTACATACTTGTTGTGCACCTTGTAGCGTATATTGCGTAGAAGAATTAAAAAAGGAAAACATAGATATTACAAGTTATTGGTATAATCCAAATATTCATCCATACAAGGAGTATGAAGCAAGGTTAGAGTGTTTAAAAAAATATGATGAAGAAATAGATATTCCTTTAATTATTGATGATTATTATGGATTAAAAGATTTTTGTAAAAACGTTATAGATAAACTAGATAATAGATGTGGTTATTGTTATTTATGTAGGCTAGAAAAAACGGCACGTTACGCAAAGAAAAATGGATATGATGCTTTTTCAACAACACTTTTAATAAGTCCATATCAAAATCATGAGTTATTAAAGAAAACTGGTGAGATGCTTGAAAAAAAATATGGAATTAAATTTTTGTACAAAGATTTTAGACCCGGGTTTAGGTATGGACAGAATAAAGCAAGAGAAATAGGACTTTATATGCAAAAGTATTGTGGGTGCGTATTTAGTGAGGAAGAAAGATATGAAAAATTAATTTCTAAAAATAAAAAAATAAATGAAGAATTTAATAAAAAAGAATTAATAAGGGATTAACATATTTAAAATTTTTTGTTATACTTAAAGTATAAGAGGTACATTATGAAAAATACTATGTCAAGATTTCATATTATTATAATTAGTTTATCTTGTGTGTGCCTTTTTATGCTATTTTAATAAAAACTAACATTATTTTTATGTTAGTTTTTTGTATTTTTAAGGAGGTATATATGAGTAGTAAGTATCAAGATGAATTAGGGTTGATAGTTATGGATAATTGTAAACAGTTTGGAGAAAGCATTAATAATAATTTGATGAAAAGAAGAAGCAAAAAAGATAGTTTTATTATTCCGATTAATGCTATTAGATTTAGTAATGGGGAAGGTAAAGTTGTTATAAATGATACGGTTAGAGATAAGGATTTATACATTTTATCTGATATAGGTAATCATAGCGAAACATATAAAATGTATGGATATGAAAATCATAAGAGTCCTGATGATCATTTCCAGGACATTAAAAGGGTTATTTCTGCAGTAAGGGGTCAAGCAGACAGAATGACAGTTGTAATGCCAATGCTTTATGAATCAAGACAGCATAGAAGAAAAGGTAGAGAGTCACTTGATTGTGCTTTAGCTCTTCAGGAATTACAAAACTTAGGGGTAAAGACAATCGTTACCTTTGATGTTCATGATCCTAATATTCAAAATGCTGTTCCAACTAGCATGTCTTTTGAAAATTTTTATCCAACTAACGCGATTTTAGAAGAATTTATTAAAAATGAGGATTTTGATCCTAATGACGTAAAATTTATAAGTCCGGATGGTGGTGCTTTTGATAGGGCTAAGTTTTATGCAAACATGTTTCAAGCTGATGTTGGAATGTTTCATAAAAGAAGAGATTATAGTGTGGTAATTGATGGTAAATGTCCGATAGTTGCTCATAATTATTTAGGCAGTGACTTAAATGGTAAAATAGCTATTGTAGTAGATGATATGATTGCATCAGGTGGTTCAATGCTAGATGTTGCTAAAGATTTAAAAGAAAGAGGGGCTAAAAAAGTATTTTTAATATCAACGTTTTCTATGTTTACTAACGGATTAGATGGATTTAATGAAGCGTATAAACAAGGGTTATTTGATAGCCTTTATTCAACAAATTTAACATACGTAGATGCTAAAGTGTTTGATACTCCATGGTATAAACAAATAGATTGTTCAGATTATGCGTCAGACATAATTAATACACTAAATACCAGTGGCTCTGTTTCAGAACTTAAAAATGGTAAACAAAAAATTCTTAACATGCTTAAGAATAAAAAAGAAGGAAGATTATAATTTGAGTTTAGGTAAAAAATAAAAAAACAGAAAACTGTGGAAAAGAAATTCTGTTTTTTTTGTATAAAATAAAGTA
>CANQBL010000019.1 GCA_947589105.1 uncultured Bacilli bacterium
TGATGTTGGATTTGCATACACTACTCCTATTCCACCTACTGTAAGTTCATATTTTCCATTTTTATCACTATCTTTATACCATGCTATTACTGTACCATCTTTTTTATCTGATGCATCCCAAAAACCTAACGATCCTTCTCCTTGTTCTAACGTTGGAGAAAACGTTATTTTTTCAACTTCTTCTCTTTTAATTTCAGTTCCATTCCAAAAAGTTGTTGTGGCTCCACCTTTACTTCCTTCAGCTAATACTGAGTCTGGTTTTACAAACTTAAATCTTAACATTTCATCTAACGTAGTATTTTGTGGCAATTCATTTATATCACTTTTATATTTAAATATTACATAAAAATCTCTTTGTTCTCCTGGTTTAATAAGCTCTTTTATATTTATTGACTCTAGCTCATATACCATATAGTCATTATTCTTTAATTCTTCTGTTATACTTTCAATCCACATTGCAACATTTCCCGTGTTACTTACTGTTACTTTATATTTAACGGTAGATGTCGTATTTTTTAAATCTACTCCTACACTTATTGTATTTTTCGAGTACTTACTTTTATAATTTTCTAAACCTTCATTTTGTATCTCACTTAATTCTAAGTTTGTAATTCTTATATCTTCTTGTTTTCTAAATACAGCTTCCGCTGAAATCTTTAATTCCTTATTTAAACTAGAATATCCAACGGTTAATCCTAGTGTTAGCACGCAAAAAAGAAAAAACATTATTATGTTTATCTTACCAGAATTTTTTTTGTATGTTTTCTTTAGCTTCATACTAACACCTCATTATTTTAACTAATGTTATAATACCATATATTAACTTTTTTGGTCAATGTACTATTTTATTATTTAAAAAAAACAAAGATATTATAATCTTTATTTTTTAAATTATTTACTTTTGTACATATGTTATAGTTATATCTGGAATTTCAATCTGAACATCATTACTTGGTATTTCATCAGCGTTTCCGTCATAGGCAATAGTTAATACCATGGTTTTTTTATCTGTCTTGTTTAAATCATCATTTACTTTGACATCTTTATTTCCACTATCTTCCTTATATTGTAAACTATACACTAAATGAGAGCATACCATTTCTTCATTTTCCTGACTTTCGCCATCAAGCGATTCACATATTCCTTTTTTCTCAGTTAATGCACCTATTTTCGCATTAATTGTTCCTGCATTTTTAACATCAAATTCATACGTTACCGTATCACCTGGTTTTTTTAGTGTTACAGCAATACCACTTATTGATGTACTATTTAAAGATGCATCGGTTGCTTCTGCTTCACCAGTTTTTACTGGTTTTACCATTGTTGCACCACTACCATCTTTTTCAAAATGTATATCCCATTTTCCACCTTTTGCAGTTGTTGTTCCTCTGATAGTCAAAACTTGACTTAATGATGCAAAAGCAACTGTTAATCCTAATACTGCTACTATTAAAGCAACTATACTTAATGTTTTTATTTTTCTTTCTTTTTCCATTTTCAATACTTCCCTTCTTTTATTTTATACAATTACATAATATCACATATAAGCATTTTTTATCAATAACAATAATCATTATTTTGTAAAGTAATAGTAAATCTTTATTTATAAAACTTTTTACTTATGATTTTAATATACCTTTACTTTTACTATTTTATTAATATCCAAATTTAACTAAATAATTCATATTATATTAAAATTGTTATTTAAAATAGTATTTTTTCTTTATTTTTTTTATATTATCAATTTTAGGTCTTTTACCCGTTTGTTTTTTGTTTAAATGGAAATTCTATAGTAGTTCTTTCTTTATAAAGTACTTTATTTCCTTGTAAGCCCAAATGATCCCACCACAAAGATAAAATTATATATACACTTTGATTTGGTTTAAGTGATATACTACCTCCTTCTACATCATAAAATTCTTTTATTTTTTCTACATCATCTGCCACTATCAAATTCCCATCTTTTTCAAATCCCACAATGTTAATTAAAGTCATAGCATCTCCCGATCTTTCTTCTACATTTTTCCATTGTGTACACTCACCAGTATCATAATCGCCTTCACAATATTCGGTTTTTTTTGTTGCTTGTTCAAAATTTAATTTAGCATCAATGGTTCCGGTATTAGTTAACTTAATAGTAAAATTTCTAGCTGCACCATCTTGTAATAAAGATGCGCTGTAGGTAACTTTATTATCACTAACTACACAACTATCATTTTCATAATTATTATCTTTAGGTATGCCACTTACAATAAAGCTATCATATTTCACACCTGATGTACATTCTGCTGTTATATCAAAACTTCCTTCTGCCTTTGCAGTACCATTAATAGTTAGATTTTCACTAAATAATGCATATCCTATTATCATCGTTATAGCAAGTGCTAATACCCCTACTATTATTTTTCTTTGTTTATTCATTTTTTCTACTTCCTTATATCTTATTATTGCAAATTTATTATATCATATATTTACATTATTATTCTAAAAATAATTAAAAATATTAACTATAAATTTATTTTTAGTATTTCATTAAAATATTTATCAAAAATTTCTTTTATTTGAAATAGTTCATCATTTATTTCATCTTTTAATATTAAATAACTTTGATATAAAGGATAAGATTCTAATTTAGAATATAACTTTTTTATTTCTTTTTCTACCAATAAATCATGATTATTAGTTGCTATTTTTTGTAATCTTTTTATATCATTAATAATATTCATTATTTCTTTGTTATTTTCTAATTGCTCTTTTACAGATATGTAATCTTTATATAATTTGGTTTTTTCATAAGAATCAAATAAAGAATCTATTTTACGTTCAATATTATTCATATAACTCCCCGTCTAAACTCCAAGTTTTAGCATCAGTTATTTTAACATTAACTATTTTACCAATATATTTTTTATCAGCTTTTACATTAACTAATTTCATAGTATCAGTGTATCCTGCTAGCATACTAGAATCCTTTTCACTTATGTTTTCTAATAACACCTTAACTACTTTACCAACCATTTTATCATTGATTTTTTTAGAATATTTATTTATCATCTCATTTAATTTATATAATCTTTGTTCTTTTTCTTCTTTTGATATATTATCAGGCATTTTAGCAGCAGGAGTACCTTCTCTTGGAGAATAAATAAAGGTAAACGCAGAATCAAATTTACATTCTTCTATCAATGATAAAGTATCTTTAAAATCTTGTTTAGTTTCACCTGGAAAACCAACTATTATATCTGTTGTAATAGAGCATCCTTTAACTTTTTCTCTTATTTTTTTATATAAATCTAAATAAGATTCTTTAGTATATCTTCTACCCATTAATTTAAGAATCCTAGAAGATCCAGACTGTACTGGTAAATGAATGTAATTACATATATTATCGTACTTAGCAATTATATCAATCATTTTATCCGTAAAATCCCAAGGGTGTGATGTAACAAACCTTATCCTTTCAATACCAGTTTTAGCAACATCTTCAAGTAAGTTTTCCATATTATAATTTAAATTTTTAAAATCTTTACCATAAGCATTAACGTTTTGTCCAAGTAAAGTTACTTCTTTATATCCATTTTTAATTAGTTCTTTTACTTCATTAATTATGTCTTCTGGCATTCTACTTCTTTGCTTTCCTCTTGTATAAGGAACTATACAATAAGTACAAAACTTATCACACCCATACATAATATTAACCCAAGCTTTATATTTAGAGTTTCTTTTAGATGGAACACCTTCAATTACGTTACCCTCGTTTGACCATACGTTTACTTCTAATTCATTAGTTTTGTCATGTTGTTTTAAAATGAAAGGAAGCTTATGTATGTTGTGAGTTCCAAACACAAAGTCCATCCACTTGTATTTATTTATTATTTCATCTACTACGCTTTCTTCTTGGCTCATACAACCAGCAAGCCCAACCATTAAGTTTTTCTTAGTTTGTTTCAAATGCTTTATTCTACCTAGCATACCAAAGGTCTTATTATGAGCATTTTCTCTTATTGCACATGTATTTAAAATAATTAAGTCTGCATCTTCATAATCATCAGTTTTAATATATTTCATATCTTCTAAAATTGCACTCATCATTTCACTATCATGCTCATTCATTTGGCATCCATAAGTTTTGATATAATACTTTTTGTTTAATCCAAAATTTTTCATATCTTCTGGAATAACATATTCATTTCTTAAAACCTTAATATCCTCTTTGGTTCTTTTTTTAGCTTCTTTAAAGTTTGGTTTTAACATAAAATCACCCGTTTCTAAGTATAAATTATAACATAAATATAAATAAAAGACATCTAGATTTAAAAGAGGTATATTAAATAGATTAAAAAAAACAAGAAATTTTACTATTTTCCTTGTTTTTTATATATTCAATTATTTTTTCTTTGTAATTTTTCTATCCATCTTTTATAATCTTTTCCACGCTCTTCGAAATTTTTATAAGTGTTATAACTTGCTGCAGCAGGAGATAAAACACATGCATAATTTTTTTCAGTATAATTATAAGCATTTTTAATAGCATCTTCCATATCTTTTACTTTAATTAGTTTTTTATCACAATTTAACTTTTGTAATTCATCACAAATCTTATAACCAGTTTCTTTTAAGAAAATACATGTTTTTATACTACTACTTTTATTTAGAAAATCTACTAACATACTCAAATCTAAACCTCTATCCATACCCCCTATTATAACAGTTTGGGTATTTGGAATTGATTTAACACAATTTATGGTAGCTTCTGGTATGGTTGCTATTGAATCATTATAAAAGGTTATTTCATTAAACGTACCTACTTTTTCCATTCGATGTTCCAATGGTTTAAAACTATCTATTAGATTAGCAACTTCTTTTAAATTTAATCTTAATATATCACTAACACATAAAGCCGCTGCTACGTTATAAAGATTATGATCTCCTAATAAATTTCTTTTTCTTCTTTTATCATATATTAATTTTTTTTCATTATTTTTTAATAAATAAAGTCCTTCATCACCTAATATAATACCATTTTCAACATTATTAGGTTCTTTAGAAAAGGTATATGTATTTAAAGATTTTTTAAAATTTGCTTTAGAATCTGGACTATCCATGCCCCATATTTTATAATCACTTTCTTTTTGATGCTTAAAAATATTTAATTTTGCCATGATATATTCATCAAAAGATTTATAAAGATCTAAATGTTCTTCATAAATATTTAATAAAACACTAATATCAGGAGAAGAATTAACAAATTGTAATTGATGACAACTAAGCTCTATAACAGCAATTGTATTAGTTGTAATACTATCTAGTTTATCAAAAACTGGTATTCCAATATTACCTGCTAAAAACACATCTTTTTTTAACTCTTTTAAAATATGATATATTAAAGATGCCGTAGTACTCTTACCCTTGGTACCAGTAACTCCTATCGTTAAACAATTTTTATATCTTAAAAATAAATCTATTTGAGAAGTTATACGATTTTTAAATGATTCATAGTTGACATATTTAAAGTTAACTCCAGGAGATTTTATTATCAAATCAAAATCATCTAAATTATCTAAATAATTCTTACCCAAAATAAAATCTAAGTTTGTATCTTCTTTTAATATTTTATTATTTTCTAACAAAGATTCATTATTATCCGCGATGGTCAATTTTTTGTCTTTTAAGTATTTTCTAATTAAATTATAAGTTGATTTCCCCTCTCTTCCAAAACCTAATATTAAAACTTTATCATAACTATTTATTTCATTTATTATTTTTTCTATCACTAGTTCAACTCCTTTATAATTAAATCTAATAATTTTTCATTAACATTATTATTGGTATCAATTTTAGTTAATATTTTATCATCAGGTTCTACTAAAGTATAGTTATCTTTATAATATTTTAACAAATAAGGTAAATTACCTCCCTTTTTTATTAAGTTGTTAACAACGTAAGTTACTTCATCTATCGTTCCTACACATTCAAAAGGTTTGTTAGTTGTCTTTCCAAGTAATTCAAGAAAATAATTAAGCATTTGTTTTTTATCAAGTAAATTCTCTTTAAATATACTAACAAGTTCTTCTTCACTAACAAAGTTATTCATTAAAATATATATAAATAAACATTTAGCGCAAGAGTTACACCATCCATCAGTTTTACCAATATTTTTTGTTTTTCCTCCATTATTACAACTAATAAAATGATTAAAGTACTTAGGATATTTACTAAATATTTTCATTATTTGTAATTCACTAAGAGGTCTTAATAAAGAAAAATATTCTATTTTATTAGTTAGATATTTACTAGTATAACTTCTAAAATCATTTTCAAATTCTAAGCTTTTGGAATACTGATGATTAATATTTGTTCCCATAACACTTGATTCATTAGCACTTGATTCATTTGATAAAACAACGTATTTTATCCCGTTTAAATAAGCACTTAAATAAGATATAAAAGCTATACAACTTGATATTGGAGTATGTCCATTTAAAAATCCTTGGTTATTTAAATCAATTATTTTTTTATCAAAAAGTCTTTCTACGTTTATGATATCTTCGTTTTTTATTCCTGCAACATTAGCACCATCAAAACATACCTTTCTATTATTTATTATAAATGCTTTTTTATTTGGTATATCTTTTAGTATTTCAAGTGACGTAAGAGAATCTTTTCCTCCTCCTACCGCAACTAAGTATCCATCATATTCATTATTATCTTCTATTTTTTTATTTTCTCCGTTACTTTTTATATTAACAAAATTACTTTCATTTACTTCTATTTTGTTTACATAAAAAAATTCTCCAAGACCATTATAAATTAATTTTTTTAACCAATTAATTTGGTATTCATCTAAATACTCACCTTCTATTATTATATTAGGAGAGCATGTTGCCTTCCAATAACTAGGTATCTCTGCTAAACCACTACTAAAAATTATTTTATTTAATAATGATTTATCATATTTTAAGCCTTGCTTTTTTGGTACTTTTAACGTTGGATTAAAACGCATAAGTCCCTTTATTTCAAAATCATAAGTAATAAATATATGATCTTTATTATCTTGTATTGTAAAACCATGATAATAAAAATCAGGATATTTCAATCTAAACTCGTTATATTTATCCATAACATCAACTCCATTAACACTTAAAAAAGCAATATATTCTATAAACATTATAGCATAATATTACTTTTTTAAACCTTCATTTAAATAATATTTTACTTTAGAATATCATACATTAAAGCTTTATAATATTTCCAAGCTAAAATTCTAAAGGCCATTTTATCTACCATAGATTCACTTATTTTTCCTTTTTCAATACCTTCTTTTATATTTTTAAAGGCAGTTTTGTAATCTGTTACTATAATTAAATCATTACCTGCTAAAATTGCCTTTACCACTTTATTTGTATCTGTTATAGCTTTCATATCTAAATCATCAGTCATTATTATACCAGTAAAAGAAAGATCATTTCTAAGAATATTATGAACATTTGTAGAAAGTGATGCTGGATTATCTTTGTCTAATGCCGGAACTATGTTATGACTTACTAAAATAGCCTCAGCCCCAGCTTTTATACCTGCTCTAAAAGGAGGAATATCATCTTCAAATATTTTAGAATAAGTTCTATTATCAGTTGTGCTACTAATATGAGTATCTTTATTATCTCCATAACCCGGAAAATGCTTTAAAGTATATGATACTTTAGAACCCGAACTAGCTTCAATTACCGTTTTTGCATACTCACTAGTTTTCTTAGTATCCTCTTTTAAAGTTCTATCATATATATAACTACTTGGATCCGTTGCAACATCAACAACAGGTGCTAGATTAAGGTTTATACCTAGGCTTTCTAGTATTTCATTTTTACTTACAATATCCTCCGTTATTGCCTCAAAGCCACCTTCTTGATATATTTCTGATGGAGATTTAAAAGGTGCACTTACAAGATTAGAATTATTGCCAATTCTTGTTACTCTTCCACCTTCTTCATCTACCGCAATTAAAAGAGGTATATTAGCGTTTTCTTGTAAATCATTAATATATTTAATAACCTCTTGCTTGGTTTTATCTTTAAAATCCCTTTCATACAATATATAACCACCTAGTTTATATTTAACTAAATCAGTTATTTGATCATTTTCAGGAGTTCTAACCAAAAGTATTTGTCCAATTTTTTCATCTAAAGATAATGTTTTTAATTTGTTATAAGCAATTTCATAGAATTTTTCAAAAATTCCGTTATCGTTCCAAGCGTCTGGAACCTCTTCATTATTATCATAAGTTGAAACATCTACCACTAAAGCTGTTTGTTTTTCCTTATCCTTATTTAATTTCCCAGTATAAGTAATAATAGCTTCATCACCAACATTTATTGTTGAATTAGATGAATTATAAAAAGTATATATTGCATTATTATTATCTACTACTGTAACATAACCATCTTTTTCAGTTAAAATAGTAGCTTTCATACTAGAAGTTTTTTTAGTCTCATTTTTAGTTTTATAGTTTACTAAAAACGCTGTTAGTATGCAAACAAATATTATTGATAAACTAATTATTGCTTTCTTATTCATTTTTCAAATCCTTTCTATAATAAATAATATGAAAAAAATATTTTATTATTAAAAAACGTAATTTAATATAAAAAAATAACAAGCTATAAATTATATTTTCTTTATAAGCTTGTTAATTTTTTCTAAATTATCATAAGTAATACCAACAAATTCATCTTCGGTTACTAACCTATCTGATCTTTGTTTTGAATCAACATAATATTTAAATAATAATTTTCTTTCATAATCATTAAGATCTTTAGTATAATTAAAAACTTCCTTTGAAATAACATAATTAGCTAAATAAATACTTAGTGATTCTTTTGTAGAAAACTGATATATATTTGATTTTATAGTATTAACTTCCTGTTTTTTCGCTAATTCAGTCATAATTTCTCCTTTCTACATAATAATATATGCGTAATATTTAATACTTTACCCCTTTAAAAAAAGGAAAACGAGATAAATAATAACATATTTTTTTTAAAAATACAAACTTTTTTTGTCGAAATTAAAAAAAGCGTTAATTTTTATTTGGAATTCCGTTTTATAGAAAAAAACTGCAATAAGTCTGATTAGAGTATAATAAGTTAAATGT
>CANQBL010000020.1 GCA_947589105.1 uncultured Bacilli bacterium
TATTAAAGTGTTATAATATAAAAATGGAGGAAAAAGATGAACAAAACAATAGAATTAAGAAAAAACTGTATAATATTATTTATAATTAATATTTTTGTGCTATTACTGCTTGTTTTATTTAAAAAGTATTTTTTAAGTAGAGAATATATTCCAATTTTAATTAATGTGATACTAGTAATTAACTTCATCTTTTTTGTGGTAGGAATTATTTTTAATTTTATTTTGCTTGTTAAACCAAATATATATAATGAAAAAAAGTCAATAATTATAATGGTAATTTCATTTATGATGTTAATTTTAATTAATATATTTTGCATGGTAATTACAAACGTACTTTTAAGTTCTGACTATAGGAAAATTGAAAATAAATTAATAACTTACTGTGATATTTATGTTTGTGATCAATATGAGATTATTAGTGAAGGTAAAATGAGGGATTTTATAATAAAGAAAACTTACTTAGATTATAATGGTATTCAAAATGATATAGAAATTCATACCAAATATAATTCAAAGAATATAATTACTGTTGAAGCTACCGTTTATTCTCAAAAAGAACTGTTTTCTGAAATGCTAATTAAGCAACAAATTAATAACTATTTTTCCAATTTTAATATCAACATTGAACAGAGTTTGATAAAAAAAGCATTTGATAATCGATTTAAAAATTCTATAAAAAAAGATAATTTGGATTATAAAGTAAGAGAAGTTTATGAAGAGGAGAAATTAGTTAAAATAAAAACAATTATAACTTTAAAGCTAAAACAAGACTAATCTTGTTTTTTTTGATTTTTTTTGTTAATATTGTAATAAGGTAAAAGGGTGATAATCAAATGCAAACAATTATAAATTATTTTATGGATAATCCAAATTTATTGATAGCTATTATCGTTTTTGTTTTTTGCGTAATAATTGGTTTTTTTGCAGATCAATATTTAAAAAAGCAAAGTAATATTAATAAAGCAATTGAAAAAAAAGAAGAGGATAATAAAACAAATGAAACAACTAGTTATGAAAAAAATTTTGATAGTAATATAAAAACAAATTCGAGTGCCGAATTAAAAGAAAATGTTTCATTTAATAATAACAGTTTGGAAGGAAATTTAAATGTTATCCAACAAAATACAAATACAAATCAAAATTTTTCTGAAAATCAAAATATAGGTGATAATCAGAATATTCAGGTTGAACAAAATTCTAGTATTAATCAAAACAGTATGAATCAAAATATAAATTCTATTGAAAATAATGATATTTCATACATAAATAATGATGATAACTTTAATAATTTATTTTAACCCTTATAATTAAAGGGTTTTTTGTTTCTTAATTAATTTATTTTAAAATAGTATTTAATTGTGATATAATAAATTAGTATTATAGAAAAAGATAGGACTAAATATGACTAATTTTTTATGCTTAAGGAGGTAAGTATGATAGTAGATAATATTTTAACGATATTAAAGGACATAATAGATATATGTATAGTGTGGGCTGGACTTTATTTTATTTTAAAAAGCATTAAAAATAACGTAAAATTTACCATGCTATTTAAAGGAATAATAATAATTGTTGTAATTAAACTATTAAGTGATTTGTTTGATTTAACTGCAATTGGACTTTTATTAGAATATGTTGTTATGTGGGGGCCTCTTGCTCTTGTTATAATTTTTCAACCGGAAATAAGATCGGTTTTAGAACAATTAGGAAGGTCTCAGTTGCTTGGAAGGCATAAAGTTTTAACAATTTCTGAAAGAGAAAGAATTGTTTATGAAATTGGTCTTGCTTTAGAGTATTTAAAAAAACATAGAATAGGAGCTTTAATTGTTATAGAAAGAGACAATTCTCTTTCTGAGTACATTGAAAGATCTAAGAAATTGTATGCTGAAATATCTAATGAATTATTAGTTGCAATATTTTTCCCTGATAATCCTCTTCATGATGGAGGTGTCATAATTCAAGGAGATAAAATAACGTCTGCTGGAGCAGTATTTCCTACAACTGTAGAAATGAAATTTAGTAAGCGCCTTGGTACAAGACATAGAGCTGCAATAGGAATAAGTGAGGAATCTGATGCAATAGCAATTATCGTATCAGAAGAAACTGGAAGAATATCAATTGCGATAAACGGTGATTTAAATTATAACCTTTCTTTAGAAGAAGCTAAAATGATGATTTTAGATGAATTAAAGCCAAAGAAAACCGCTGAATTTGATTATGAAATAGAAGAAGTGGAAGGTGAAGAAAATGAATAAGTTCATTAGGGTTATTAAGGATTTTTTTAGAAGCATCGGGCATTTCATTGATAAAAAGTTAATCCTTCCAATAACAAAATTTTTTGTAGGAATATCTAATAAATTTAAAGGTAATGGTAGAAGTTTTGAAAAAATAATCACGAGGAAGCCAGGTCTTATAATAGTTTCCTTATTAGTTGCTCTTGGAGTTTTCTTTATAGCTGATACTAAATCTACATCTTTGATTGAAACTTCTGCTGAGGTTTTGTATGATCAGCCTATATCTGCTGCTTATAATGAGGAAGCTTATGTTGTAGAAGGCTTGCCAGAAACAGTAGACATAACTTTAATAGGTAGAAAATCTGATGTTTATTTAGCTAAACAACTTCCGACTAATGATATAACGGTTGATTTAACCGGTTTAAAGCCTGGTGTTCATAAAGTTAATTTAAAGTATAAGAAGGCTTTAAGTTCTGTAGAATATAAATTAGATCCATCAGTTGCTACAATAGTTATTTATGAAAAAGTTTCAGAGGAAAAAGAAATAAATTATGAGGTTATAAATAAAGATAAAATTGATTCTAAATTAATGGTCGAAGATGTTACATTAAATACCGAAAAAGTATATGTTAAAGGTACGGAGGCTAAACTTAAAGAAGTTGCATCAGTTAAAGCTTTAATCGATCTTAAAAATTTAGTTGATCCAGTAGTAGGAGAACAACAGTTAAAAGATGTTAAACTAGTTGCATATGATAATAATGGTAAAATGGTAGATGTTGAAATTGTTCCTTCTAAGGTTGATGCAAATATAACGATTGCTTCTCCACAAAAGGAAGTTCCGATAAGGGTAATTCCTAAGAACTATGATAAGATTATGTTTGGAAAAGCAATCAGTAATATATCTTCTGATATAACCAAGGTAACTATATATGGGGATGCTTCTAAGTTAGAAAAAATATCTTATATACCTGTTTATATTGATGTTGGTGATTTAAAAGAAGATAAGAAATATAATATAACGATTACTAAACCAAGTGGGGTAAGGGCTATAAGTGAAACATCGGTAAGTGTAAGTGTATCAATTGGTGAGGAAGTAACTAAAGAAATTAATGATATTTATTTGGAATATGAAAATTTAGGAGAAGGTTTAACAGTTCAAGCTATTGATGCTACTATAGTTACTGTTAGTGTAAAAGGTGTTCAAAGCGTATTACAAAATCTTGATTCAACTACGATTAAAGCATATGTAGATTTAAAAGGTTTAGGGGTAGGTGAACACGAAATACCTATAAAAGTAAATGGTTCTGATACTAAGGTTAAGTATTCTTCAAAGACTACTAAAATAAAGCTTAGAATAACCGAAAAAAATTAAAAATTAGTTGACAAATGTACTGATTTAAAGTAGAATTTAAATTGGTACATTTTACAACCCACGTAAGTTTGTCCTGGGAAAACAAACTTATTAAGGAAAGGAAAATATTTATGACAACATTTATGGCTAATGCCTCAAACATTGAACGTAAATGGTATGTTATTGATGCTAAGGGAAAACCTTTAGGAAGAGTAGCTTGTAAAGCAGCTATTATGCTAAGAGGAAAACATAAGGCTACTTATACTCCACATGTTGATTGTGGGGATAACATTATCATAATTAACGCTAAAGAAGTAATGTTAACGGGAAATAAGTTAGATCAAAAAATTTATTATAATCATAGTGGTTATACTGGTGGTTTAAGACAAAGAACTGCTAAAGAAATGCGTGAAAATTATCCAGTAGAAATGGTTGAAAGAGCAGTTAAAGGGATGCTTCCAAAGGGAAGATTAGGAAGAGCTATGTATAAAAAGTTATTTGTATATGAGGGCTCTGAACATAAACATCAAGCTCAAAAACCAGAGATAATAGAAATTTAGGGAGGAAAATAATGGCTAAAACATTCGTTGGAACGGGTCGTCGTAAACGTTCAATTGCACGTGTTAGAATGACTTCGGGCAAAGGAAAAATTACTATTAATGGTAGAGATGTTAACGAATATCTTCCTTTTAAAACTTTGGTTATGGATTTAACTCAACCATTAGATGTAACTAAGACTCGTGATAAATTTGATATTGATGTAACAGTAAATGGTGGCGGCTTTTCAGGACAAACTGGAGCTATCCGTTTAGGTATTACAAGAGCATTATTACAATATGATCAAAATACGGATCCAACATCTGATTCTTCATTTAGAAAAATATTAAAAGCTGAAGGCTTTATTACAAGGGATGCAAGAATTAAAGAACGTAAGAAGTATGGTCTTAAAAAAGCACGTCGAGCACCACAATTTAGTAAGCGTTAATATTTATTATATCAATGTTTTAAAAGTCCAAATATTTGGACTTTTTTTGTATAAATTTATTAAATTAATTTTTTTAAAATAGTTATTAAAAAACCTAAATATGTGATATAATCCTATTGAAAGCTAGTTTAAATATAATTTAATTGTGAGGGTATTATGAAAAAAGATAAAAAAAATATAGTTATTGTTATTTTATCAATTGTTATAGTGGTGTTATTATTTTTTTGTATATTTATGTATTTTAAGATTGAATACATGGATGATGTTTTAGATTATAAAGAGGATTCTTGTATTACAAATACTAATGTAAATGAAAATAATAAATATATTTCTAAAGATGACGCTTTAGCACTTGTTTTAAAAAGTTTAAATATTAATAAGGATAGTATTTATGATTTAAATATTGAATTAGAAAATAAGTTTAATACTGCTGTTTATGAACTTGATTTTAAATATAATCGCTATGAGTATGAATTTTACGTAAATGCAGAATCTGGTGAAATATTAAAGTCATTTATAGAAAGAGATTAATGTAAGACAGGATGTTTCCTGTTTTTTTATAATAAGATTTTGCATAGCCTTTTTATTTGGGTATGCTTTTTTACTTTATTAATACTTTTTTTAAAATATGTGTTATAATTTATATTAGGTGATGCTAGGTGAAAACAAAAGTAAAGGTGTTTAAAAACCTAGATGAGCAAATAGAAATATTAAAAAACCGTGGGTTGGTTATTAATGATATTGATAAAGCAGAAAAGTTGTTATTAAGAGAAAATTACTTTTTTATAAATGGGTATAGACATATATTTCTAAGAAATCATAAGGAAAATAAATTTGTTGATGGAACAACTTTCGAAGAATTATATGCTGTATTTCAATTTGATAGGAGTTTTAGAAATATCTTATTTAAGAATTTGCTTATCGTTGAAAATAATTTAAAATCCATAATTTCATATCATTTGTCTAAAAAATATGGAATAAAAGAAAAAGATTATTTAAAGCCTTCTAATTTTTCACAGGATGTTAAAAAAATTAGACAAGTTAATGATGTGTTAAATAAGGTAAAAAGACAAATTAAACTAAATGGTAGGCAACATAGTGCTACACTTCATTATTTAAGTAATTATGGTTATGTTCCTTTATGGATATTAGTTAAGCTACTATCTTTTGGTATGATTAATGAATTATATTCTATACTAAAACCAGAGGATAAATTATCAATTGCACAATATTATAATTTAGATGTTGAAACCCTTGGTATATATATAGGTCTTTTATCAAATTATCGTAATTTGTGTGCTCATGAAGATATTGTTTATGATCATAGAACTCAAAAACAAATTCCTGATACTAGATATCATAGATTATTAGATATACCTATGATGAATGATGAGTATGTATATGGTAAAAATGATATTTTTGCTATTGTAATAATGTTAAAGCAAGTTTTAAATGAGAATGATTTTTTAGATTTTATTAATGAGGTAAGTTATGAATTAAATCTTCTTGATGGAAGGGTAAATGTAATACCTCAAGAAAAAATTTTAGATAGGATGGGTTTTCCTTATAATTGGGAAAATATTGCAGATATTTAAATATAAAGGAGGAAAAGTTAATTATGGAAAAAATTGAAGTTTCATCTGGGAAATATATTCCTAATAAAAAATCTCCAAAGAAAAATAATATTTTTGTTATTTTCATTCTTTTGGTTATATTTTTCTTTTTAGGAATGAGTATAATGTATTTGTATAGCATGAATAATCCTACTGTTGTTACTAAAAATAGAACAATATCAGAAACTAAAGTTACTGAAGAAGCAATGGAAGATGCGATAAGTAAAGTATATGACTCTGTTTTATGTATAGAAGTATTAAATAATAATGGAGATACAATTAGTTCTGGAACTGGTTTTGTGTATGGTAAAGAAGATAAATATGGTTATGTATTAACTAATGCACATGTTGTATCTAATGCTACAAATGTTCAAGGAACTTTATCAAATAATAAGGTTACTTCTTTAACAATTTTAGGAACTGACGTTTATACTGATTTAGCAGTGTTAAGAATGGATTTAAAAGATGTTATTCAAGTTGCAAGTATTGGTTCTAGTTCAAATATGAAAGTAGGTAATACAGTTTTCACTGTTGGATCCCCAATGGGTTCAACATATGCTGGTACTGTTACTAAAGGAATTTTATCAGGTAAAGATAGATTAGTTGAAACTAGCGCTTCAAGTAATAACGGTATAACTACGGAATCTTTTATTGTAAAGGTACTTCAAACTGATGCTGCCATAAGTCCGGGTAATAGTGGAGGACCATTGGTTAATCTAGCAGGAGATATAATAGGAATTACTTCGTTAAAATTAGTTGATGAACAAGTAGAGGGTATGGGATTTGCAATTCCTATAGAAGATGCTATGAATTATGTTGATTATCTTGAAAAGGGTCAAAATATAAAAAGACCTATGATGGGTGTTCAAATACTTGATTTAACAAACAGATATTTACTTTATAGATATGGCATAAATGTTGATGCATCAATTGAAGCTGGGGTTATTTTAGTTAAGGTAAATGCAGGCTATCCTGCTTCTGATGCCGGATTAAAAGACGGGGATATTATAACTAAAATGGATGGTAAGAAAATAGGAACTACATCTGAATTTAAGTATGAACTTTATAAACACTCTATTGGGGATTCGGTTGATGTTACTTATATTAGAAATGGTAAGGAACATAAAACAAAAGTTAATCTTAATAAGGTAAGTGAATAAGGAAAACAAATGTTTTCTTTTTCTTTACACTATTTATTAAAATATAATTAATTTGTTATTTTATCTGATATAATTAGTCATAGGTGGTAGTAATAATGAATTTAAGTATGATTTTTATTTTATTTATGTTTTACTCTTTTATTGGTTGGATAATGGAAATAATTTTTACCTTGTATAAAGATAAAACATTAGTAAATAGAGGCTTTTTAATGGGACCTTATTGCCCAATATATGGTAGTGGCTGTATTCTTATAATTTTATTATTAAATAAATATGTTAATGATCCTTTAGCATTGTTTGTTATGTCAATGGTTATTTGTTCTATATTAGAATATATGTCAAGTTATATCATGGAAAAATTATTTAAAGCTAGATGGTGGGATTATAGTGATAGAAAGTTTAATATAAATGGCAGAATATGTTTAGAAACATTAATACCGTTTGGATTATTGGGTTGTTTTTTGATGTATGTTATAAATCCATTTATAAGTAACGTATTACTTTCAATTCCATCAGGCATTTTAAATGTTTTAGCTATAATATTACTTATTATATTTATTGTTGATATTATTACATCTTATAGTATAATTACTAAAATTCATTTATCAACAAGACAAATAGTTATGGATAATACTGAAGAAATAACTAATAAGGTAAGAGAGTATGTGTATAATCACTCTAAATTTGGAAAGAGATTAGTAAAGTCGTTTCCTAGTATAAAAATATTAGATAAGAAATATAAAAAGAAAAAGAAACAATAATTTCTTTTTTTATTGATATTTATAATAACAGCTTAATAAGGTAGTTAAAAACAAACTTTGGTATGTATAGCTACTTAAAATGATGAGGTTAAGAACATCGAGCAAGTCTATTTTTGATTTGCTTTTTTTTATAAAGCATTAATTATTTATAAGATATGTAATCACCTATCTAGGTATTAAACATAAAATACTTTGAAGGAGTGATAATATGGTTATAGTAGATGCTGGACATGGAGGTATCGGTTAAA
>CANQBL010000021.1 GCA_947589105.1 uncultured Bacilli bacterium
TACTTTATTTTATACAAAAAAAACAGAATTTCTTTTCCACAGTTTTCTGTTTTTTTATTTTTTACCTAAACTCAAATAAAGTTTATTAATCTTTATAGTCAACACATAGCTTAAATAAGTTGATATCTATTTTGTTATATAAAATATCAAACGTTTTAGCAGATAATAATAAATTAGATAGATATGGCAATAAAAAGCTTGATACAAAAAGAGTTAATATAATTATAATTAATTTTAAAAAACTAGAATTTTCTCTAAAAAAATTAATAAATCCGTTTGCTGATATTTGAATAAAAAGTATTACTGCTAAAAAACCTAAAAGAGGTGATATGTAATAAAAAGAAGTTTTTATTATATTACTGCCCACATTACATATGTATGCTATTATTATTAATATTATCTTTATTAACCAACACATAAAACTTTCTAATAACACCCCAATTAGTCCGATTATTTTTCTTATAACAGGGATTTTAGCATATTTAATCCAATCTTTTAGATACTGCCATTTAGTTACTTTGTTGTCTTCATATGTTTCGTTTTTATTATTATTTTCTGCTTGTTTTGTTTTGGTATATTTATTATAGTTTTCGTGTATTTTGCTATTTAAATAATCATCATAATCCTTCCTTTTTACTGGATCTAGCAAAATTTCTTTAGCTTCGTTTAATTTTGTGGAGATAGTTATAGCATCATCTGATTTATTAATATCCGGATGCCACTTTTTCATTTGCGTTTTGTAAGCGTTTTTTATCTCTTCTTCGCTTGCGTTTTGTTTTACTCCAAGTAATTCATAATAGTTAAGGTTAGTATTCATTTTATATCACCATCTACATTATATCATTTTTACTTTACATTTAACAAAATTCTATCTTTTTATTTATTTTGTTTATAGTATAATTAAGTTAGAAAGGTAGGTATTATTATGAATAATTTAAAAATATTTCAATATGGCTGCGGAAAAATGAGTGTTTATACTATGCGCTACGCGATAGAAAATGGTGCGGAAATAGTAGGAGCAGTTGATATAAATCCAAATTTAATTGGAAAAGATATTGGAGAAATAATTGGAACTGATAATATTGGTGTTAAAGTAAGTGATGCAAAACAAGTAGAAGAATTACTTAAAAAGTTAAAACCAGATTGTGTAATTGTTACAACCATGAGTTTATTAAGTGATTTACAGCAGGCTTTAATGGTTTGTGCTAAGTGTGGGGTTAATGCAATCACTACTTGTGAAGAAGCTTTTTATCCAATGAATTCTAATCCTAATTTAACTAAGAAGATAGATGCACTTGCAAAAGAAAATAATTGTACTATTACTGGTAGTGGTTACCAAGATGCTTTCTGGGGTAATTTAATAACTACTTTAGCAGGAGCAAGTCATAAAATAACAAAAATAAAAGGTAGTTCTTCTTATAACGTAGAAGATTATGGAATAGCACTTGCTAAGGCGCATGGTGCAGGTCTTACTAAAGAAGAATTTGAAAAAGAAATTGCATCAGTAGATGAAATAACAGATGAAAAAAGAAAACAAATAATAGAAGAAGGAAAATATGCTCCATCTTATATGTGGAATGTTAATGGATGGTTATGTGATAAATTAGGATTAACCGTTATCAGTCAAACTCAAAAGTGCATACCACAATTTAATAGCTATGATATTGAGTCTAGTACTCTAAAAATGACTGTTAAAGCAGGAATGGTAACAGGTATGAGTGCTGTTGTAACTACTGAAACTAAAGAAGGAATAACACTAGAAACAGAGTGTATTGGTAAAGTATATAATAAAGATGAATTTGATAGAAACGAGTGGACAATATATGGGGAGCCTGATACAACACTTGTTATTGAAAAACCTGCAACTGTAGAACTTACTTGCGCTACCATAGTAAACAGGATACCTGATGTTATAAACGCAGAACCTGGTTTTATTCCAACTTCCCGTATGGGAGAATTAAAATATATGAAAAAGGAATCGTAGGATTTCTTTTTTTATTTAAATAATACATTCATATATACTTATTTAAACATAGTATATACCGGTGATATGGATGTTTAAATTTATTAAGGAACAAATAGATACAATTAAGAAAAAAGACCCTGCTATAAAAAGTACTTTAGAAGTATTTTTGTATCCTTCTTTTAGAGCCCAGATATACCATAAAATATCTAAGTTTTTTTATAATCATAAAATGTATTTTATATCAAGGTTAATATCGGAATTTGCAAAAAGAAAAACAGGAATAGAAATACATCCAGGAGCTAGTATAGGAAAATGTTTGTTTATTGATCACGGAACAGGAGTTGTAATAGGACAAACCGCTATAATAGGGGATAATGTAACTATGTTTCATGGAGTAACTTTAGGTGGGACTGGAAATGAGAAAACTAAAAAAAGACATCCTACAATAGGAAATAATGTATTTATAGGTAGTGGTGCAAAAGTGCTAGGTAACATAAACATAGGAGATAATGTTAAAATAGGGGCTAATGCCGTTATACTAAAAGATGTCGAAAAAAACAGAACAATAGTCGGAATACCTGGATACGTAGTAAAAGAAAATGTAGAAAAAGATAATTAATTGTAAATATACTAAAAAATCAAGAATAAAATCATATTCTTGATTTTTCTTTATTTCTTTAGTATCTTTATAAAAGAAAAGGATAAAATGTATAATTATGATGAATATCTTAATAGAAAGTAGGTTGTAATAATAACTTGCTTTTTTTAATAAAATGATTATAATAAAGGCATTTAAAAAGTAATTATTTTAAAGGAGGTGTTTAACCTTGAAGAAAACTCTTACCTTTATTCCACTAGGAATAGGAATAAGTTCAGCGATAATATATTTAATAAATGTAATTAATTACAGAATTATTAATAATTCTGTTGCAATGTTACAAATTTTATCTAATTTAAGAATTTACTTATATATTTCTATTGGAGGTTTTATTTTATATTTTCTTATTAGGGTTTTACTTTCTTTTTCAAGTAATAACTTTTCTAAAGTAGAAGTAACTAATAATTCTTATGAGCCATTTGAAGTTAAAAACAATGAAACAGAGCAAAAACAAGAAAATGATATAGCACAAACTAAAGAAAAAACGGTTATAAAAGAAATTATATTAACAGGTAATAAATATTGTTGTTATTGTGGAGAAAAAATATTTGACACGGATAAATATTGTAAGAATTGTGGTTCATATCAAGAAAATAAAAAATCTGGTATAAACCCGGTATTAAAAAAAATAATAAATGTTTTAGAAATTGTTATTTTAATTTTAATTTTGTACTTTTTACTTAATTTACTTTTTGAGTATAAAGAAAAAACGGATAATAATTTTAAATCACCATTTAAAATTGATATGATAAAATAAAAACTTAATAATGATATAAATTTTAAAAGATAGAATAATTTATTTATTACAAATGTTTTTCTAATCATAAGATGTATATAGAAAATTCTGATTATTATTAATCATAATTTCTTGTACATCTTTTTTTACCAGGAAATTAGAATTTTTAACAGATTTTTTTAAACTTATTTTTAATTGATGCGTGTTTTAAATTAGTTGTTTAAATTAAAACTATTTTTTATATATAATAAAATTAAAGAAAGTTTTCTTTTAAAATGTTGTTATCTTTAATACATAATAAATTTTTGTATAGAAAATTTTCACTAGGTATTACGTTTTTGATGTTACTAACTTTTTTGATTTTATTGTTTTTATACTTTTCTTTTATTTTTATTCCTTTTATTTTCTTTTTAAAATTATAAGGATTATAACTGGTAAATAAATTAAGACCATTATGTTTAAAAGAATTATTAAAAATTTCGTAGCTGTTTCCACTAACGATAAATCTAACGTTCTTTTCGATAGCTTTAATAATTCTTTTTTTATTTTTAATTAATTTATTTTTGATTCTTATAATTGCATCTTTTTTATAATTACCAAAATAGTAAACGTCGTTTTTTGAAAAATATATTGTTTCGTTTAAACTAATGTTTTTTGCTAAGGGTTTAATTATGAATTCATCATCTAATAATTCCTTTTCTATTATTTTAATCATTTTATCACCTTATTAAGATAATGGTTAATTTAATTGAATTTTAAACAAGAAAAACATAAAAGCTTGAAAAAGTAAGTAAAATAAAGTATGATAATAAGCGTATGGAAGGTGATAAAATGGGTAGATTTCCAAATATAGCAGCTAGTAAGGCTAAAACAGGAGCAGCTAAGGCAAAGGTATATTCAAGCTATGCAAAAGAAATTTATCAAGTTGCAAAGCAAGGGGGAACAGATCCTAACGGGAATTTAAATTTAAGACATTTAATTGATAAAGCTAAAAAAGAACAAGTTCCAACGGAAGTTATTAAAAGAGCTATTGATAAGGTAAATAGTGGGGTAGATGAAAGTTATACTAAAGTTAGGTATGAAGGCTTTGCATCAGGTGGAGCAACGGTTATGGTTGATTGTTTAACAGATAATGTTAATCGTACTGTTAGTTTGGTTAGAAATGCTTTTACTAAATCAAAAGGTAAAATGGGAGTATCTGGAAGTGTATCTCATATGTATGAACATTTATCGGTTGTTGTAGTAAAAGACATGTCAGAAGATGAAGTACTAGAGGCTCTTTTAATGGGTGAGGTTGATGCTAAAGAAATCGAATCTGAAGAGGGCAATGTAAGTATATACGGAGATCCTTCCGATTTATATAAAATAAAGGATGCCATAACATCTTATAAAGAAAATGCTGAATTTATAGTTGACGAAGTTACTTTACTTCCAAATGAAATGATTACTTTAGAGGGTGAAGATAAAGAAAACTTTGAAAAGTTACTTACTATGTTAGATGAAGTTGAAGACGTTCAAAAAGTATATCATAACGTTAATCTTTAATTGACTTTTAAAATTAAATAATGTATATTTAAGTTATATTTTAAATTGATGATGAAGACAAGTAACTAAAAATATTATTTAAAGAGAGTTATCGTATGGTGTAAGATAACATTAGTATTTTAGTGAATCTACTTCTGAGACGAAAGTAAAAAGCTTTCGCGGATAAAACCGTTATATTAATTAAGAATAAGCAGGATGGCACCGTGGTTAATATCACTCCAGCATTTAGCTTATTTTTTTTAATTTTTAACCAAATATTAAATAGTATATAATTAAAAAATTTAAGTATTTATTAAAAATGGTACGTATGAATAAACTTATATAAACATAATTAAAAATGATGGGGTATTAAATTAGAAAAAAATAAAACCAAAAAGTTAATACTAGTATTTTGAGGTTGTTTATTATATTAAAAAATCATATTAAAATAAATGAATAAAAGAAAAGGAGGATTAATATGATAGATATTAAATTAATAAGAGAAAATAAAGAATTAGTAAAGGAAAATATTAAAAAGAAATTTCAAGATCATAAACTATCTATGGTAGATGAAGTGTATGATATGGATATAAAGTATCGTAAAACTAAAACTGAAGCTGATGAGGCAAGGAGTAAATTAAATTCATTAAGTAAGGAAATAGGAAACTTAATGCGTGATAAAAAGATTGAACAAGCAAATAAAATTAAAGAAGAAGTATCTCAAATAAAAAATAAAATACCTCAATTAGAAGAAGAAGAACAAAGATTAGAAAAAGAAATAAAACAAAGAATGATGTCTATTCCTAACATTATTGCAGATGATGTACCAATAGGAAAAGATGATTCTGAAAATGTGGAAGAAAAAAGATTTGGAGAGGCTAAGGTTCCTAATTTTGAAATTCCATATCATTCTGATATAATGGCAAAATTTAATGGCATAGATAAAGAAGCTGCAGGAAGGGTTAGTGGAAATGGTTTTTACTACTTAATGGGTGATATAGCAAGACTTCATTCTGCGGTACTTGCTTATGCAAGAGATTTTATGATAAATAAAGGTTTTACTTATTGTATACCTCCTTATATGATTCATTCTGATGCTGTAGATGGTGTTATGTCTTTTGAGGAAAAGGAAAACATGATGTATAAAATAGAAGGAGAAGATTTATATTTAATAGGAACATCAGAACATTCTATGATAGCTAAATTTAAAGATCAACTTTTAAAAGAAAGTGAACTTCCTATTAAAATGACTTCTTATTCTCCTTGCTTTAGAAAAGAAGTAGGGGCTCATGGAATAGAAGAAAGAGGCGTTTATAGAATTCATCAATTTGAAAAACAAGAAATGGTAGTTATATGTAAGCCTGAAGATAGTGAAGCTTGGTATGATAGAATGTGGAACTATTCAGTTGAACTATTTAGAAGTTTAGATATACCAGTTAGAAAACTTGTTTGTTGTTCAGCAGACTTAGCAGACTTAAAATATAGGTCATGTGACATAGAAGCATGGAGTCCAAGACAACAAAAATATTTTGAAGTATGTTCTTGCTCTAACTTAACTGATGCTCAGGCAAGAAGACTTGGAATTCGTTATAAAAAGGAAGATGGTACAAAAGAATTTGCGCACACTTTAAATAACACGGTTATCGCACCACCTAGAATGTTAATAGCATTTTTAGAAAATAACTTAAATGCTGATGGTAGTGTAAATATACCAGAACCATTAAGAGCTTATATGGGAGGCAAAGAAGTAATAATACCTGAAAAAAGTAACTCAAAATAATTAGCTCTTGTTAATTTATAATTGATATAACAAAAAACATACAATAATTCTTTTATGTGGTAAATGTTTTTTACAAGAAGTCTTTGTAAGTAAAAAAACCAAAAGTATATAAATTTATATACTTTTTTTAATTTCCGCAAATTTTTAGACTAAATGCAGGTTTATAAAAATTTGTTTAATTTATTAGACTTATTTCAGGTTTAAAGTAAGAA
>CANQBL010000022.1 GCA_947589105.1 uncultured Bacilli bacterium
AGGACCTATAAATTGGGCTAGTAGCTTTCCACTTTTTCTTAAAAAAGAAAGGGTGGTGATGCTTATGAAAAAAGAAAACAATTTTCTTAAAGTAATAATCATCCTTTTGATTTTTTTATTAGTATTACTAATATTTAAAATATAAAAGAAAAGGTACTATCCCAAGGGGGTAGTACCTTTTCCTAATCAACATTAGGAAAGCAAACTAGCCTAAGTAGGTTGCTCTCACTAATTAAATTATACAATGATAATAAATTTATGTAAATGATTTTCAAAAATTATTTACGTTTTCTATAATATTTACTATTTTTACAATATGAGTATTAACGGTAATTGGAATTACTACGAAGCTAATATTGACAGAGTGTTGCTTTAGCATTTAGAATACAGTAACGTCAAAATCATATTAGCAATAGAATTTTTATAAATGATTAGTTTTTAAAAGTTCTTTTTAAAAACTTTTTTTATTTAATTACCGTTGTGTTTTTAATTATTTAATGATATTATAAGTAGCAAAAAGGTTGGTGGTTCTTTTGAAAAATAATTGGAATTATATATTAGGATTTAAAGATGAAAATCTAGAAAATGAAAATTTACCATTTATTTTGGATTATGTTTTTAATAACTTTGTGTTTAAAGGTTATGATGAAAATAACAACATAATTGTTATTAGTAAAAAAGATTTTAAAGAGTATCTAGTAATTCGAGATAATAAAAAGGGAACGTTATGTTTTAAGTATAAAATTAATTATAATTTGGATGGTTGCAGTGAAAAGCTTTTTTGTACACTTGAATTTTTAAGATCCAATTTTAATCAAGAAAAAGGGTTATATGATTTTTTAATTGTAAATGTAAAAATAAAGAAAATAACAAGTTATAAGGATAAATCATACTTTGAAATACTTAAACAAAAATTACGCTATACTATTGATAATGTAAATCAAAATGATAAAGAATTAAATAATAACGCTATAAGGTGTGAAAGTGCTGTCATTACGACTCAAAAACATTTTTTAAATAGCTCTTTAAGATCTAATATGATCATTCCTGATTTAATTTGTGAAACAGATATGTTAAAAAATCAAGACGAGGTATGTGTCTTAAACAAGTCGTTTAATGGTAAGATCGAAATTTGTGAAGATCCATTTTCATATGAAACCATTTTACCAATTTGTTACTTAGCTGCAAAAGAACATAAACTTTTTTTAGAATACTTTAAAGACGAAGATGAAAAAATTAAATCATATGGTAAAAAAACACAAAAAATTGGTTTTTAAAAAAAATTATTTTCCATATTTTTACCACTACAAATTACGACAATTTTCTTGACTTTTACTTTTCATGGTTTATAATAAAAAGTAAAATTTATGTTTGCAGGAAGGAAGGTTTTTATGAATAAAAAAAGTTTACCAGTAATATTACTAAGAGGGATAGTGGTACTTCCTTATGCGGAGTTAAAAATTGATTTAATTGATGAATTAGATACAAAAATAATTAACATTGCAAGTGATGCTTACGATGGTTTTGTTTTATTAGTTTCTCCTGAAAACTATTTAGAGGAAAAAATTGAAATATCTAAACTTCCTAAGCTTGGAATTATAGGTAAAATAACTAAGAAAACCGTTTTGCCAAACGGTTGCATAAGAGTTACAATAGAGGGTAAAAAAAGGGCACAAATAAATGGCTATTTACCTTATGATGAAGCTGATGGGGTATTTATGGGTAAGGTTTGTAAGCCTGTTACTTATGCGATTGATGTAACGGATGAGCAAGCTCTTTTAAGAAAATTAAAAATAGAACTTGAAAAATATATAAATACTGTTTCGTATGCTTCAAATAGTATTTTAGGAGTTATAAATGAAATAGAAAGTGTAAGTAAGTTAGCGGACGTTGTTGCTAATTACATGCCTACAACGTTTGAAAGAAAATATGAATTTTTAGTAACTATTAATCCACACACTAGAGTAATGATGAACTTAGAAGACATTCAAAAGGAACTAGACGTTTATGAAATAGAAAAGAATTTGGATAGTAAGTTAAAAAAAGAACTTGATAATTCTCAAAAAGAATTTATTTTAAGAGAAAAGATAAGATTAATAAAAGAAGAATTAGGGGATATATCATCTAAGGATGATGATGTTAATGAAATAAGAGAAAAATTAAAAAAATTGAAAGCTCCTAAGAACATTATAAATAAAATTGAACGCGAATTAAGAAAATATGAATCAACTCCTTCTGCATCTCCTGAAGTTGGAATAATAAGAAATTATCTTGATGTACTTATTAACTTACCTTGGCAAGTATACACTAAAGATAATACAGATTTAAAAAAAGTAAAAGAAGTACTTGATTCTTCTCACTACGGATTATTAGATATTAAGGAAAGAATAATTGAATATTTAGCGGTTAAAACTAGAAGTGTTAGTGGTAAAGCTCCGATAATATGCTTGGTAGGGCCTCCTGGGGTAGGTAAAACGTCTCTTGCTAAATCAATAGCACAAGCAATGAATCGTAAATTTACTAAAATATCAGTTGGAGGAGTTAATGATCCAGCAGAAATAATAGGACATAGAAGAACTTATATGGGAGCTAATCCCGGAAGAATAATAAATGCTTTAAAAAAGTGTGGTTCATCAAATCCAGTTTTTTTAATTGATGAAGTTGATAAAATGACAAAGGATATAAAAGGAGATCCTGCAAGTAGTTTGTTAGAGGTTTTAGATCCTGAACAAAATAGTACGTTCTATGATAATTATGTTGAAGAACCATATGATTTATCAAAGGTTATGTTTATTTTAACTGCTAATTATATTGATCAAATACCTGAGGAATTAAAAGATAGATTGGAAATAATAAAATTAGCTAGTTATACTGAGTATGAAAAACTATTTATTGCAAAGGAGCATCTTATTAAATTAGCTCTTTTAGAGTATAAACTTGATGTTTCTAGCATCAAATTTAGTGATGATATAATACTTACAATTATAGAAAAATATACTAAAGAATCTGGAGTACGTGAACTTGAGAGGGTAATAAATAAAGTAATTAGAAAATATGTTAAAGAAATGATAGAAAATAAAAAAGAAAATATAAATACAAAGGTTACTAAAAAGAAATTAGAGGAATTTTTAGGAAAACCTAAATATGAAAATAATGAATTTTTAAGCAATAATACTCCAGGGGTGGTAAATGGTCTTGCGTATACTTCATATGGAGGAGATATATTACCTTTAGAAGTTGCCTTTTACGAATCAAAAGATAGTATTAAATTAACTGGTAACTTAGGAGATGTTATGAAAGAAAGTGCAGCTTTAGCACTTGGTCATATAAAAAGTCATGCAAAAGAATATAAAATAGATTTATCTAAACTTGAAAATACTTGTATTCATATTAATGCAATTGAAGGTGCCGTACCAAAAGATGGACCATCAGCAGGTACTGCTCTTACAACTGCTATTATTAGTTCGTTAACGGGTAAGGTAGTTGATCCTAAATATGCAATGACAGGAGAGATTACTTTAACCGGAAAAGTACTTCAAATAGGGGGGTTAAAAGAAAAAATAACAGGGGCTTATTTGGCAGGAGCAAGAAAGTTTATTATTCCTAAGAAAAACGAACGAGATATAGATGAAATTCCAAAAGAAGTAATAAATGAAATAGAAATTATAATGGTTAATAACTATGAAGAAATATATGATTTATTATTTAGCAAAAAAAAGAAAAATTAACATTTTTCTTTTTTTTTAACATATGATTTAATGAATGGAGATTGATAAGTATGAAACAAATAATACCTTTTGTAAAGGACATTAGTTTAGATTCTAAGATTTCTGAAATAACTAGCATTGCTTTAGAACATAATTTAAAAATGGAAAATAGCGATTCAGTTGTTGGTGTATTTACTATTAGTGGTAAGTATAAAATGAACGAAATAAGTATTAATGAAGAAGTTTTTGAAAAGAAAATAAACTTTGATATTACCTTAGATGATAAATATGATACATCTAAAGTAATTATTGATGTTGATGATTTTTATTATGAAATAATTAACGAAGAATACTTAAGAGTTCATATTGATGTTAAAGTTGATAACTTAGTTTATTTTAAAGAAGAAAGATCATTACCAGAGCAAGAACAACAGCCAAATTTAGAAGAAATAATTCCTGAAGAAAAGGATAATATAAAAGAAACTGAATTAATAAAAAAGGAGGATACCATGGATATTAAAGAGATAAATTTAAATAACGAAGATGAAAGAAATGAAGATAAAATAGACGTTAGTGAAATAACCAATAACATAACATCTAATTTTTTAGGTACAGAAGAAAAATATAGTACGTATAAAGTTCATATAATAAGAGAAAATGAAACAATAGAATCTGTTATGGAAAAATATAGCGTTTCAAAAGAAGAATTAGAAAAATATAATACTTTAGATAACGTTATATTAGGTACTAAAATTATTGTTCCTTTAGAAAATGAATAATATAAAAATAAGAAACGTTATAAAAAAACAATGTCCGTTGGTAAAAAAGTATGAATTATTAAAAAATGCAATTATATATACAGATTGTGATGGAAGAAAGTTTGTTGCAAAGGAAAATTGCAAAAATAATATAATAAATACATATAATTATCTTAATTCTAGGGGATTTGGATATTTGCCAAGACTTATTTACTACGATAATGATGGTTATGTTTATGAATATGTAAATGATATAATAACTCCTAATGAACAAAAAGTAAGTGATATTATTAAAATGGACTGTCTTTTGCATAATAAAACGGTATATTATAAAGATATATCATTAGATGAAGTAAAAGAAATATATGAAAATTTAAATATGAAAATAACGAATGTTTTTTCGTATTATGATGATTTAATTACAATGATTGAATCTAAATTATATACCTCACCAAGTCAATATTTACTTATAAGAAATTGTTCTATAATATTTTCTTGTCTTAATTTTTGTAAAAAAGAACTTGATAGATGGTATGATATAGCAAGTAACAAAAACAAAAAAAGAGAAGTTTTATTACATAATAACTTAGATCCTTCTCACTTAATTAGAGGCACTGACAACATCTTAATTAGCTGGGATTATGCAAGTAGGGATTTACCAATATATGATTTTATAAAGTTATATAAAAATAATTTTAATAAGTATGATTTTAGTGAATTATATAAAGATTATATAAAAGGTTTTCCTTTATTAGAAGAAGAGAAAACTCTTATGTTTACTATATTATTTATACCATGGAAAATTAAGTTTAATACATCTGAATTAAAAAATACAATTGAGGTGGGTAATTTATTTAATTACTTATTTACAACTGATAAACTATTTATGGAAAATGAGGCAAAAGATACCAAAGAACAAGATCATAATATCAATAAATAATAAAAATACATGAAATCTTACACAAAGAATTAAAGCTAGTATTGCTTGATAAAAAGTAATAAAACAAAAAGCAATTACTAAAATTAAATATTTTGTTAAACTACCACCGAAAAAGTTATTTGGTCGCATGATAATCACCTTTACAGTATTATATGAATAATTGACGTTATTGCTAACCATATTTTTAAAAATATGGTTTTTTTATAAAAAAAATGTTATCATATATACATAAACTAGGGGTGATAAATATGCTAAATAATAAAGGTTTTGCGGTATCTACCATACTTTATACCATATTAATTGCGTTTTTATTGTTTTTAGGTGTTACCCTTGCAATGTTTTCAACATCCATTAATATTATTGGTAATGCAAATAATGATTTAATTAATAATACCGCCTTTAAAGTTGTACAAGTAAAGGATGCCAACCCAGGATGCGGAAGTTCTTATCAGTGGTACCAAAAAGTAGATAAAACTAATTCTGATGTAATAATAAAAATAAATAGTAAATATGGTTCTGGAACAATGTATTGGCCAAAGGATTTTCCAAATGCAAGAGTAATAGATGAGAATAATAATATTAATCCTGTAGCAGGAGATCAAAATGGTAATATAAAAGTTGAATTTGATAATTCATCTAGAAATATAGATAACGGAATTTACGGAGAATTAACCTTTACTGATACTAAAGGAACAACAGAAGATGAAGATGATGAAATAATAACTATTTTTCTAGCAGATGTGTGTAAATAATTGCTTGTTAAAATAAAATTATTTTGATATACTATTAATATCTTTTTAAAAAGCAATGAAAAAGAGGAGTAAATTAAATTCTTATTAAAGAGAGTAAGTGGATGGTGTAAACTTGCATAAGATTTAATTGAAGGTAGCTTTGGAGCTTAATTATAGAAAATAAGTAAATAATTACGTTTTCCGCGTTAAGGATATAAGATGCATATGTATTACATATGAATTAAGGTGGTACCGTGGGTATATAGCTCATCCTTTGTTTTTGGATGAGTTTTTTTATTATTATAAGGAGATGA
>CANQBL010000023.1 GCA_947589105.1 uncultured Bacilli bacterium
TCTTCATAATATCAAGCCTCCTTTCTAAAAGAAAGTTGGCAAGCACTCAACAATTAAGTTTCCCTGCAAAAATTATACCAAACATTTGTTCTTGAAACAATATATTTTATAAAAATTTATGACAATTTAGAAAACACATTTGAATATTGTCAAAAACAATGAGCAAATATAAGTAACCAATTTTTTAAATAAATATATTTTTTCTAAGTATTATGCTATAACATACAAACAAGAAAAGAGGAATTAGGAAATATGCTGGGACAGGATTTGAAGTATATGGCGCCGAAGATGAAGCCATTAATGGTTTACAGCACTATATATTACCAATTGAAAAATGTTCTAAAATAAAACATATATAAAAGTTGTCGTACTCCTTCCTTTAGGGTAACATATTGATATCAAACTCGGAAAAATACGAGTAAAGATAGAAAACGACTTGTAAAAAAGCCGTTTTTATTATATATTAAGGTCAATAAATTACTTAGAATATATTTTACAATTATTACAAAACTTACCGTACACAATCAAATGCTTGAATTTGGTATAACATTATGATATTATATTAGCCTATTTTAATTTATGGAGATTATATGGAAAAAATAAATTTAGATGATATTGATTTTTCAAAACTAACAAAGTTAAAAAATCAAGGGACAAAAAGTATAATTTATAGGGATAAAAATATTTGTTTTAAAATATTTAAATATCTTTATGATGATGAAAAAGAAGCTTTATATAAAAAATTTTTAGAAATCGAAGGCATATCTATAAAAGATGTATTATTACCAAAATCGTTAATTATGAAAAATGATAAATTACAGGGATACACCATGGAAAACTTTAAAGATTCCATGAGTTTATTTGATTATTTTACCTCTACAAGATACGTAAATTGTAAAGATATATTAGCTGCCTTTGAAAAATCCAGTTTAATTTTAAGAGATATACATAATACTGGAATAATTTGTCAGGACTTATCTTTTGATAATATTTTAATAGATAAATGGGGAAATATTAAATACTGTGACATTGATGGCTGCTATTATAATAAAAATATGTCTCCTTTTATATCAGCACTTTTAAAAAGTTTTTTAATAGATTTTAAAAATGAAAGTTCTTGTAACATATCTAAAAATACTGATAGATTATCACTTATGTTATCTTTTTTTTATTTAATGTTCGCCAAAGAATTACAAACTGTAACAAAAAAGAAATATAATTTACTTTCTACTAACATTAAAACTCTTAAGAACATGAGAGAATATGCAAATGTCTTAGTTGATGTAAAAAGTAATATACCAAAAATTCCTTATATTGATGAATTAATTGATAAAGCTGATGATTATGTTATAGATAGAGCAAAACAAATGGGGATAAAACAAAAAATTTTTAAAAATTCTTAAAATATACTATAATTACATTAGAGGTTAATATGAATTATAATAATATTTTAGAAAAATTATCTAAATCAAAATTTAGAAGTAGTTTTCATTTAAAAGAAAAAGATATAAAATACATAAATGATAAAGGAATAGAAAAAATAAAAGAACATGCGTATGACTTTATAAATAAAAGACTTGCACCATCTAATTTGCCAAATGACGGAAAGCAAACACCAATGAAGGGTCATCCTGTTTTTATCGCTCAACATGCTTGTGCTTGCTGTTGTAGAAATTGTCTTTTTAAATGGTATAAAATACCCAAAGATAAAAACCTAACAACCAAAGAAATTGACTTTATAGTAAACCTATTAATGTTATGGATAAAAAAAGAACTAAATAAAAGTTTATAAAAATCTATAAACTTTTTTTTATGTTATCTATTTCTATTTGCATTGCTCTTACCATTTTTTCAAGCATTATAAGTGTTTCATTATCACTAGAACTACCAGTATTGGTATTAGTATTTATATTACCAGCACTTTGTCCTTGCATTCCAGAAAAGGTATCGGCGTTATTTCTTCCTGTTTCAGTTGAACCAACCGGCTCTAAGCCCCTTTCTTGCATAACCGCACGATAAAAGGCGTTTGTAGATAACACTTGTGCAACAAGCATTAACCAGTTACCAATTGCGTTTTGTTCATTAGCAGTTGCATCATCTATTAATATATAACCAACAACTATAGCAGATAAAGAAAAAAGTTTAGGAGGAATATTTGGTAACATATATTTATCCTCCTTCTAAAAAATTATATTCACTAAAAATAGCAATAATTTCTATTATTAATTAAATGCTATTTCTACGTCTATGTTTTCATCTTTTAATGCTATATATAAAAATATAAAACCACTAATTAAAATAAGTAAAGAACCTATAAACGCTAGTTTTGTTAATTCCTTTTTCTGGTTTGAATCATAAAATTTAAGTTTTTTTAATGCATTTTTTGCATCATTAAAAAAATATAAATAAATAATTGTTAATATAATAAAAATAACAATCGTTATTTTTCTATATTTTTCCTTTGCTTTTAAGTCATTATATATAAAATATTTTCTTTCAAAAACGTTAGAATACCAACTCATAAATATAATTCCTATGTATATAAGCCATATAAAATCTTCTTTATCTAACTCTTTTAATTTTTCATTAATGATTTTACTATCCATATTAAATTATATTAAAAAAATTAAGAATAATTTCTTAACTTTTTATGCTCTAAATATACTATATAATCTTCCTAATAATGCATAAGAAAATGGGGCTCTATAAACACTTTTTGGGCTTTTATCTTCTACTGCTCTTACTATTTGAATAACGATTGAGTCTAGTTTCTTTTTCTCGCCTATATTAACTAAGAAATGTTCAACATTATATAATTCATTTTTTATATCTTTAAAATATTTACCACCATCATACTTATTATCTAAGAATACTTGGTTAAAACCGGTATGATATAATCCTGGTTCTATTAAAGTTACTTTAACGTTTGTTCCCATAAAAAACAATTCTTTTTGAAGAGATTTAGTAATCATAGTAATACTTGCTTTAGTTGCAGAATAAACTCCCCCAAAAGGAATTGGCACAGTTCCTGCAATGGATGACATAATAACTATTTTGCCTTTATCTTTATCTACCATTTGTCTTAATACTAACTGAAGTAGTTTAAATGATGAAAAAACGTTTACATCAAAGTTTTCTTTTACCTTATCCATGTCTGCTTCAATTATTGAACCACCAAGACCTATTCCGGCATGATTATATAAACAATCAACGTTTAAATTTAAGACTTTTTTCCTATCTTCTTCTTTTGTTATATCAATTTTCATAACCTTAATATTTTTATACTTACCTACTTTTTCTTTAACGTTTTTAACTTCTTTTTCAGTATGACAAGTAAGATAAACTAAGTGGTTTCTTTCTGCTAGAGTAAGTGCCGTTAAATAAGCTATTCCACTAGTTGCTCCCGTTATTAATATTTTCATAAAAAATCACCATTATTATGGTGATCATTTTATTAATTTTTATTCTTAATTAATTCTTCAAATTTATTTAAAATTTCATAAATATTTGTACAACTCATAAAGCATATTGCAGCATTATCATGTTTTAATAATTTATCCACTGTTTCTATTGAAATTTTTTCTGCATTAGGAACATTTTTAATTATTTCATCACTAGATACTCCAGGAAAATCCTCTGCTTTTTCCCTATCACAATGAATATCCATAACATAAGTTTTATCAGCTGTTTTAAGAGCACTTATAAAATCTTCTAATAAAGCCTTAGTTCTAGAATAGGTATTAGGTAAAAATACCGCGACTATTTCCTTATTAGGATACTTTTGTCTTGCAGAGGAAATAGTTACCCTAACTTCAGTAGGATGATGAGCATAATCATCTATTGTTATAACATTACCAAATAAATGTTCTTTAAATCTTCTTTTTGCATTTTCAAAAGTTTTAAGCAAATCATGAATAGCATCCTTTGAAACACCTTCAATATCACAAATAATAATACACGCAAGAGCATTTAATATCATATGTTGTCCATATAAAGGTATATCGAAATGTCCATACAAATCCCCTTTCATATAAACGTCAAATGAACTGCCATCACTTGTTAATTTAACGTTTTTAGCAACTACATCATTGTCGTTTTCAAAGCCATAATAAATTGTTTTTCTATTTATATTCATCTTTCTAACATTACGATCATCCCCACACGCAATAACCAAGTTAGCTTTATTACAAAACTTTTCAAACGTATTTATTATTTCATTTATATCTTTATAGCATTCAGTATGTTCAAGTTCTATATTAGTTACTATTGCATAATAAGGATAATAAGAAAGAAAATGCTTATTAAATTCACAAGATTCTAAAGTAAATAACTCATTTTTTTTATCGGCAAAACCAGTTCCATCACCAATAAAATAATTACACCCTTTTGTTTCTCTTAAAACGTGAGATATCATGGTTGATGTAGTTGTTTTACCATGAGTACCACTTACTCCAATAGTTTTAAAATCTGCACTTAATTTTCCTAAAAGATCATTATAAGCTACTATTTTAAGTCCTAATTCTTTTACCCTTCTAATTTCTTTATGATCCATGCTAAATGCCTTAGAGTAAGTAACAATACTATCTTTATCTATATCATGATTTGAATCATAATATATTTTTATTCCTCTTTTATCTAATCCTTCTTGTGTGAATTTATAATCTTTTACATCATCATACCCGGATACTTCATTTCCTAAGTCAAACAAAATTTGAGCTAATGTCGCCATACCAGAACCTTTAATTCCTATACAATAATATTTCATAAGTTCCACCTCCATATAATTATATCACTTTTACTAAAAAAACTGTATGAATTTATAAATTTTTATGATATAATTCATTTGTACTTGCCGGTATGGCGGAATTGGTAGACGCGCTGGACTCAAAATCCAGTGGTACTAGTACCGTGTCGGTTCGACCCCGACTACCGGCACCAGATTGATAGGAAACTCGAACTTTTATAGTTCGAGTTTTAAATAACG
>CANQBL010000024.1 GCA_947589105.1 uncultured Bacilli bacterium
TTTAGTACTAAAATTTCTTTCTTTTTATAAATATTTTTACTACATAATACAAGAATATTGTCATTATAACAACGTATGCCCATATTAATACGATATTAAATACACCTGATGCATATTTGTTTATAACATTAGGGACTGATGCTGGAATATAAGTATTTATAAAAGATCTTATTTCCTTAACTGGTATATAACTATTTATTATATTTAATATTCTAAATAATATGTCTATCATACCAAAACCAAATATATAAGTTTCAAATCTTTTTGAATAAATTATTACTAATACTATTAAAACTATTAATACAACTAAATCTAAGTATGACATAATACCTCCTATCTACCTTAATAAAATAATAACACAATATTTAAAATGTTACAAATATATAAACCTATTTTGCGACTATATTTATATTACAAATTAAATAACTTAATTTTAAAAATATAAATTATATTTCAATTAATTCATAGTCAGTAGAACCTAAACCTAGTTTTTCGGCATAAGGTAAAATTTCTCTACCAAGTTGTCTATCAATTCTTTCTTGTAATTTTTTTGCTCCTTCTTCTTTGCTATTTAAAACAAGATCTATAAATGCTTGATCAACTGCAACTGGATCTAGGGAAGCAACTATTCCTAAATCATCCATAACTGGTTCAGACTGATTTGCATCGCAATCACAATCAACTGATAAATAATTCATAACAGCTATGTAAACAATTTGTTTATTATTTTCTTTTAGATAATCAAAAACCGCTTTAGCAGCCTCAGCCATAGATTCAATGAATTCTATTTGTTTATATGGTCTTGTCCATGCTGTTGTTGGATTTTCATCTTGTCCGCAACTATGAATATAAGCTTTACCATTACGAGATGCAATACCAATTGATTGATTTTTTAAACAAGCTCCAAAGCCTCCCATCATATGACCTTTAGCATGTGCTAGATTAACAATAGAATCATACTTTTCAAAGTTTTTACCAACTATATCATACTTTAAATGTTTACCTTTTTTAACTGGAATTTTAAACTCACCATCAGCATCCATAATATCTACATCTGCAAATGATGTAAACCCATGCTTTTTTGCAACCTTCATATGGTCTTCTTTAGTATTTCTAGCACCATCGTAGGCTGTATTACATTCTATAATTGTTCCGTTTAATTTTTTTACTAAAGGTCCAATTAAACTAGCCTTTAAATACCCTTTTGAACCATCTTCACCTGTTGATACTTTTACTCCAACTTTTCCTTTTAATTCAACACCTAACTTTTCATATATTCTTATTAAATTTTCTGGTGTTATATTCTTTGTAAAATAAACCTTTGATTTTCCCATTTAAACCATCACCTCTATTTTATTATAACATAAATAACAAAGCTCAATACATTTAAAAATATAAATAAAATAAAAATATTTTTAAGCATTTTAAAACCCGAACAATAAAGTTCAGGTTTATTATCAATATGGTGGACCGTTAGGGATTCGAACCCTAGACCCACTGATTAAGAGTCAGTTGCTCTACCAACTGAGCTAACGGTCCATATAAATTACTAATTAATTATAGCATATATAATTTATTTTGAAAATACTTTTATTAAAATAAATGGTGGACGCTATAGGACTCGAACCTATGACCCCCTGCTTGTAAGGCAGGTGCTCTAACCAACTGAGCTAAGCATCCAAATGCAATAATATTCTACTACATTTAATTTTAAATATCAACTACTTTTTCAAAGAAAAAAATAACCAATTAGGTTATTCTAATACATCTGGTAATCTAACAATCCATTTAGTATGACATTTTACATATTCAAGTTTTTTTTCTTTAAAAATAATATCTTTAGATGAAACATAATATGTTGTTTCATCATTTGATAAATTTTCTTGTTTATCTAAATTTGTTGTATAAGCTATTATTGGATGACCAGTAAATACAATACTAAGTCTTGCGGCTCCCTCTTCTGTAAAAAAAGTATACCAACAAAATACCAAAATTAATATCATAATAGCTATGTTAAATATTTTCATACCGGCCTTAATTATGAAAATAACTACCCCTATTATAAGTATCAACATAATCCATTTAGAAATATCTGCTATAATCATTTTATCAACTCCTACTATAAATAGTATACTAATTATTTTATTTTTTTACAACTAATTATAAATAAATTATAATATATATTTTCTCTTATTTTTTAACTTTAAATCATTAAATTTATTTTCGTATATTAAAACCCAAACTATAAAAGTGCAAGTTTCCTATCGATTTGGTGCAAGAAAGAAAGTTATCTACAACTTTTTTCAAAGGTAATTAATATAATAACCAATCACTAATTACATTTTAGCAAAAATGGAAAAAAAGTAATAATTAGTTTTCGCTTTTTGTATTTATTGCTCTATTTCATATAAGCTTTTGTATTTTGCACAATTTTTCATTAAATAATCATGAGTCCCTGACTCAATAATTTTATGATTATCTAAAAAATAAATTGTATCAGCATTTAAAATTGTACTTAATCTATGTGCAACAATTATGATAGTGTGATTACTAGATAGTTTTTTCATAACATTTTTAATTTTATCTTGATTCTTATTATCTAATGAACTAGTTGCTTCATCAAATAATATTATTTTTGATTGTTTAATTAGTGCTCTAGCAATAGCAATTCGTTGCTTTTGTCCACCACTTAATATAATACCATTTTCTCCGATTAAAGTATCATATTGATTTTCCATTTCTATAATATCATCATGTATTTGAGCTTGTTTGCAAACTGTTACAATATCATCATCTGAGGCATTTGGATTAGCAAGTTTGATATTATCTTTAATAGATAAATTAAAAATATAAGGGTTTTGTGAAACAACTGAAATATTATTCTTAATACTCTTTTCATCTAATTTATCTAAATCCACATTATCTATATATATTTTACCTTTATTAATAGCATAACTTTTATTGATTAATTTTAGTATTGTAGATTTCCCCTCACCACTTTTTCCAACGATTGCAATCATTTTATTAGGGCCTATTTCAAAGTTTAAATTTTTAAATACTTCATTACTATCATACGAAAAACATACATCTTCAAATCTTATCGTTCCAGTAATATTATTTAAATTATAGTTACCAAACTTTTCTTTTGAAAAATTATTGAAATTAATCACATCAAAAACTCTAGTAGCAGAAATTTTCCCATCGGCAAGTTTTTCTCTTATTTCTGATACATAATCAATTAGAGTTAAAACTTTATTTTTATATAAGAATATAATTAAAAACGAACTTATCGTTAATTTATTATTTATTATGAAATAAACAGAAAGGATTATAAAAATAAAATCCAAAAAGTGTTGAAAAGATTTAATCCATCTATTCCAAGTTCTTCTAGTGTCAATGTTTTTTATTTCAGAATTAATGGTATCTTTTTGTTGTCTATTAATATCTTCTAAAAAAACCGATTTTAAATTAAGATTTTTAACCTCTCTTATACCTCTAACTAGTTCAGTATATAAACCAACCAAATTCTCATCATTTTCTTTATATATTTTTCTTGTTTTCTTATAATAATGTAATTTTTTCGAAGATAATATATATGTCAAAATAATATTTAAAATTAAAAATAATCCAAGATATAAATTAATAAATAAAACATAAATAATAAAACTTATATTTAAAATTACGCCTGAAAAATCATCTGTAATATAATCAAATAATTCAGAAAGTTCAGTTGTATCTTTATTTAATCTTGATATAAATATTCCTGAATTTGTTTTATCAAAGTTTTTCATTTCAAAACTTGTTAAACTTTCTAACATATCCTTCTTTAAATCAAAATTAACTTTTCCATTTAATTTTAAAACTGTACGCGACCACAAATTAGTTACAATTTCAATAATAATCCTTATTATAAGTAAAAGAAACGCAATTTCAAAAATTTTTTTCTTATTAAAATTCTCAAAAAAGCCTAATAATTTACCTTCATATATAGGAGAAAAAAGTGAAATTACTGCATAACCAAAACTAAAAATTAAAACTAAAAAGCATAATAATTTATAATTTTTGTAATACTCAAAAAGTTTAACTAAATTTTTTGTTTCTTTACTCATATACTCCACCACGTTTTAATCATATCATAAAAATTAAACTATATCTATTTTTCTATTTAATAATCACCTGTATTTTTACATTTTTTTCGATCTTTGCAATAATCATAATCATTCTTAATACTAGTTATTTTGTAATCATCAATAATACCATGAGTATATAATTTTTTTTAAAACCTTTTATATTTTTCTCTTTTTTTAGGTAATACTTTGTTTATGATAAAATTATTAACCACTAAGTATTCTGTCAAATATTTCAAAATATCATAAAAATATTCAAAAAATATAAAATAAGTCTTGTTTGATTGTTTTATCATATCAATTATAATATAATTTTCATTAGGAAATACTATAACTGTTGAGTACTTGCCAACTTCTTATGGGAAGGAGGCTTGATATTGATGAAGAAAAAAGATTTATT
>CANQBL010000025.1 GCA_947589105.1 uncultured Bacilli bacterium
ATATCAGTTTATATTATTTCTATTGAAGTTACCATTCTCTTTTTTTTCTTTGTCTACTTCATTGGGTACACTTCAAAATTAAGTTTCTTTTTTTATTTATTAACTGCCATATTATATAATTGTTTAACTTCTTTATGTGTTAGCATTCTTTTTTCTCCACTTTTTAAATTACCTAACGTTAAGAAACCAAAAGCTTCTCTTTTTAATTTAATAACCTCATGGCCAATACTTTTCATAATTTTTTTAACCTCGTGATTAATTCCATCATGAATGGTTATTTCTATGATTGAAGTCATGCTTTTTTTATCTATTTTCTTAAGTTTTATCCTGGTAGGATAAATTTTTTTATCTTCTATTTTAACACCTTTTTTTAACACTTTTATTTCTTCTTTTGTAACAATTCCTTCTACTTTTGCTACGTAAAATTTATCTATTTCACTTTTTGGATGCATCATAAGATTAGCAAAATCACCATCATTAGTTAAAATAAGAACGCCCGTTGTATCATAATCTAGTCTTCCGACTGGATATATTCTTGTATTAACATCACCAAAAAAATCAAGTACGGTTTTTCTTCCTTTTTCATCTTTTGTTGTACAAACAACACCCCTTGGTTTATTAAACAAAAAGTATTGTTTTTCTTCACTTTCAATTAAGTGTCCATCAACTAATATTTCATCTGCAAAACTAGCTTTAGTACCAAGTTCGGTTATCTTTTGTCCATTAACAAAAACCTTACCCTGCTTTATTAATTCCTCTGCCTTTCTTCTGGAACAATATCCTGCCTCAGCAATTAATTTTTGTAATCTTTGCATTACTACACCTTCTTTATACTTTTATGATTTTTCATTAGTTTTTTTATTCCTACTCCTTTAAAAGCAATGGTTGCAATAGACTTATCAACCATAACAACAACTCCTTGTCCATACGTATCATGAACTACATTATCTCCAATATTAAGTCCGTTATCATCATTAAACATTTTGGTTTTATCTATCCTATTTACCCCAATTTGTTTTTCAAAAGCATCAATACAATTTTTATCTATTTCTGATATAAATCTACTTGGCATATTAACGCTAGTTCTACCAAATAAGGTTCTTTTTAAAGTATTTAATAAATAAAGTTTGTTTTTTGCCCTCGTAATTGCAACATAGCAAAGTCTACGTTCTTCTTCTATGCCATCATTTTCATCAACTGAGTTAATATGTGGAAAAATATTTTCCTCCATACCTATTACAAACACATATTTATATTCTAACCCCTTTACAGAATGAATAGTCATTAGAGTTACTTTAGGGATATTATCATTTTTTTGTTCGTTTACGTCACTAACTAAGCTTATCTCATTTAAAAAATCTTCTAGTGAAGCAATTCCACTTTCTTCTTCAAAAGTTTTAGTAATAGACTTAAACTCGTTTAAGTTTTCTAACCTTATATCTGCTTCTAATGTATGCTCATTTTCTAGTTCTTCTTTTATACCAGACTTTTCTAAAACCATATCTATGGTTTCCGTTAAGCTTAAATTTTTACTTAATAAGATCATTTGATCTATAACTTTTTTAAATTCAAGTTCCTTACCCTTTTTTATGTTCTCATATATTGATGTTCCGTTTAAAACCGCATCCATACTTAAGTTCTCAATTGTTTTTTCACCAATTTTTCTTTTTGGATAATTAATTATTCTAAGAAGTGAAACATCATCCTTGGTATTATATATAAGTTTTAAATAAGCAAGTAAATCCTTTATTTCCTTTCTTGAATAAAACGCAAAAGCACCAACTATTTTATACGGAATATTGTTATTTAAAAGACTTTCTTCCATGGTTCTTGATTGAGCATTAGTACGATATAAAACTACAATATCATCATAACTTATACCACTTTGTTTTAATCTTTTAATCTCTTTAGTTACTATTGATGCTTCATCTTTTTCATCCATTGCTCTTATGTATTTTATTTTTTCTCCATTATCATTATCCGTCCATAGATTCTTGTCTTTTCTTTGCACATTATTTTTGATAACGCTATTTGCGGCATTTAAAATAGTTTTTGTTGAACGATAATTTTGTTCAAGTAAAATTACTTTAGCATTCTCATAGTCTTTTTCGAAATTCAAAATATTTTTGAAATTTGCCCCTCTCCACGAATATATTGACTGTGAATCATCTCCTACTACACAAATATTTTTATATTTTGCACTTATCATTTTTGATAATATGTACTGGGCCTCATTAGTATCTTGATACTCATCAATAAAAACATATTTAAATATTTCTTGATATTGTTGTAACACTTCCGGGTGTTTCATAAATAAATTTATTGGCATAACAAGTAAATCGTCAAAATCTAAAGAATTGTTTCTTAAAAGTTCTTCTTGGTATCTTTTATATACCTTATACGTAATATTACTTATTTCATCATTTACCAACCTACTATATTTTTCTGGTGTTACCATTTCATTTTTACATGAGCTTATTTGATTTTTAATAAATTTTGGATTGCATTTTTTAGTATCAACGTTCATTTCTTTTAAAATTTTCTTAATAACCGTTAAAGAATCGTCACCATCTATAATGGTAAAGTTTTTTTCATATCCTAATTTTTCAAAGTTTTCTTTTATTATCCTAAGACCAAAGGAATGAAAAGTTGATATTTGAATATCATACCCTTTTTTCCCCACTAAATTTATAATACGTTCTTTCATTTGTTTAGCAGCTTTATTAGTAAAGGTTATTGCAACGATGTTTCTTGGATCAACGTTTTTTTCTTCTATTAAATAAGCTACTTTAGTAGTTAATACACTAGTTTTACCACTTCCTGCTCCTGCTAGTATTAAAAGTGGCCCATCTTCTGCTAAAACAGCCTGTTTTTGTCTTTCGTTTAAATAATCTAAATTCATAGTTGTTACCTCTTTCTTAATTATTTTAACATACTAAAAGAATAAAAAATATACACAAACATAAATTTATGTACATTTTAATCTAACTTATAAAAACTTATGTAAAGATATCTACTTAAAATTAATTTAACATCACCCAAAATAATTAAAAGAATATACTACTATTGTAAAAAGGAGGAATTATGAAAAATAAAATTATTATTTTAGTATGTTTATTAATTATTCTAGTGGGTACTTTATTTATATTTACCAGCAAAAAAATTAATAGCAACGATAAAAACAATAACTTGACAAAAGTTAAAGTTGCAGAGGTGGCACATACGATATTTTATGCACCAGCATATGCTGCCATAAGTAATGGTTTTTTTGAAGAAGAAAATATAGAAATAGATTTAATATTAACCGCTGGGGCAGATAAAGTTACTGCGGCCGTATTATCCGGCGATGTAGATATTGGATTTTGCGGTAGTGAAGCTACCATATATGTGTACAATAGTGGAGAAAAAGATTATTTAGTAAATTTTGCAAGACTAACTAAACGAGATGGAGCTTTTCTTGTTTCAAGAACCAAATATGATAATTTTAAACTAGATGATCTAAAAGGAAAAACAGTAATAGGAGGAAGAAAAGGGGGAATGCCTGAAATGACCTTCGAATGGGGACTAAGGCAAAACGGAATTGACCCTAAAAAAGATTTATCTATTGATACTAGCGTTGCATTCCCTGCAATGGAAGGTGCATTTATTGGTGGCGATGCCGATTTCGTTACTCTTTTTGAGCCTAATGCTTTAAGTGTTGAAAAACAAGGATTAGGTTACGTCGTAGGTTATGTTGGCCAATGGGGTGGCGAAGTACCTTACACAGCTTACAATGCAAGAAAAAGTTATATAAATAAAAATAAAAAAGTAATTGATAGTTTTACTAAAGCAATTAATAAAGGGTTAGAATACGTTAAAGAAACAGATTCTAGCATTGTTGCAAAAGACATATACGAATTTTTCCCAGAATTATCATTAAATGATTTAACCGCAATCATTGAAAGATATAAAACTAATGATGCATGGGCTGATTCTACCGAAATCACTAAAGAAGATTTTGAACATCTTCAACAGATAATGACTAGCGCAGGCGAGTTAGATAAAAAAGCACCATATGACAAATTAATATATAAAGCGAAATAATGAGTGAACTCTTAAAAATAAAAGAGTTATCAAAAAACTACTTAACTAAAAAACAAGTTATATGCGCGCTTAAAAACATAAATCTAACAATAAATGATAATGAGTTTATTGTGCTAGTAGGACCTTCTGGTTGTGGTAAATCAACCATTCTTTCAATCATTGGTGATTTAGAGAAAAAAAGTAACGGGCAAATAGAATTTTCGAAAAATAATATAAAGGTAGGTTACATGTTTCAAGAAGATGCTTTATTTCCATGGCTAACGGTATATGATAATTGTATGTTAGGTTTAAAAATAAAACATGAAATAACTGAAGATAATAAAAAGTATGTCAAATCACTACTTAAAAAATATGGATTGTCTACATTTGAAAATAGTTATCCAAAAGAATTATCCGGAGGCATGAGACAAAGAGTTG
>CANQBL010000026.1 GCA_947589105.1 uncultured Bacilli bacterium
TTTAAAAAAACAGAAGAATTAATCTTCTGTTTGTATTATTCCTAAATCAACTAACATGACACTTATTAATGATAAAGCATTAAAATAGCCATTATTTTTAAAACTTTCTTCTTCTTTTCTATAAACAATTTCATTTATTCTTTTAAAATTAGTAGGATCATAACTTCTAATATTATAATTTAATAAACCATTATGCATGTTTTCTACCGCAAGAATTAAGGTTTTTTCATCAATATCTTTAACATGATGTATTGATTCATTAAATTCTTTTTTACACTCTATACTAGTATTAAAATTTTCTTTAAAAAGTATTTTTTTAAAGTTAGATATATTATAACTTTCATGACACGGATAACTTAAAAGTAATAATCCGTTCATTTCATAATCATTATCTAATGAACTATAAAACGTATTAATTGCAGTTTCATAATAACTTTGTATTTTTTTATCCTTTTTATCTTTTTTATCTTTTTCTTTATCCCTATCCCATATTATATATATGTTAGTATTTTTTAAAGTCTTTTTATAGTCCTTTTTTAATAAATTATATAGTTTATCTTTATAATTTTTATCATCAATAACTGATTTAATACTAGAACTTTTAGTATTTGCAACAATTACCGTATTTTTATTATTTTTACTTACGAATTCGTGTTGCATAACTTTTTTTCTTTTCATTGAAATATAATTATAATCTAATACTTTAGTAAAAATATGTTTTAATAACCTAAATTCGTCTTCTTCTCCTTCTACTACGATTACTATCGTACCAATGGTTTTATCTTTATTAATCTTTAAAGTCTTTTTCGTATTTTGGCATTCCATCAAAGACTCCATTTAAATACATTTTTTCTATATTTTGAGATTCTCTTGGATTTTCATCTGAGAACCTTTTAATCGTAGTACCTTCTTTAGCATCGAATTTAAAAGAAAATATTTGATCTGGACGCAAGATTGATGTATCTAATAAATTCGTAGAATGAGACGTGAAAAATATTTGAGAATTTTTACTATTATTAAAGAAATATCTTATTAAAGCTTCTTCTAACTCATTATGAAGTCCACTACTAAATTCATCAACAATTAACATACAATTATTTTTAGTTGTAAAATTTATTGGTAAAATAACATTCATAAATGATTTGTTTCCAGTTGATTCTAATGGTAATGGCATAATAAAATCTGTCCCTTTTTTCCTTATACCTATTATTTCTTTATCAGAGTTAATAGAAATAGTTTTATCTTTACTAGGAAAATGCTTATTAAAGACAACTTCACTATCATAACCAATCTTTGATATTAACTCATTTAACTTACTAGCATCATTTTTCTCTGCATATTTACTAATAAACTGCTCAGATATTCTAGATGGATTATATGATTTAATTGCCCTTGTACCTATTAAGCAATTAATATACAAAGAGTTTTTTAAAAAATCAAACCACTCGTTTAAAACAGGATCATTATTAAATTTAGTGTTATAATACTCTAACTTTAATAAAGATAAACTAGGATTAATATCTTCTTTAAGATCTTTTCCTACACCAAAATTGGTAGTACCACTTTTACCTACTCTATCAAGCTTTAAATCGCCATTTACATAAAGTCTTTCTAAACTTATAGCATTTTTATCAAAAGTTATATCATACTTAATGTCACTACCACTAACATCAAAAGAATATGATAAACTAAATTTAGTACCTTTTGTATACATTGATTTTTTAACAATAAAATTTTGTTCAGAGTTTCCTAACAATAAATCAAGTAATAAAACTATTGATTTTAAAACTTGAGTTTTTCCAGATGCGTTTTCTCCTACGAATAAAGCTCCTTTTAAAACCCTATTTTCCCCTACGTTAGTACTTTCTAGTATTTTATAATTAGTTGCCCTAAAATCAAACGTTGTCTTTTTTATAAAAGTCGTATAATCCTTTAAAGTAATTTCAGTTAACATATTATCTCCCCTTCATTTATATTATACTATTTTATATTTTTTAAGTGTAAAAAAATTACAATTCTATTTAATAAAATGTATTTTTTTTACATTATTATACTAATTAGTTTACATATGTCAATAATTTTCTAATATAAAATAAAGAAGTAAAAAATAAATTTTTACTTCTTACTTGTATTTATTAATATTACTCTAAAACAGCAAAAAACAAATCCAAAGGTTAATAATACTAAACCATACGTACTTATTTTATTTAATATATCTAAAATAAATGTTTTAATTAGTTCTGATACCTCGTCATTATAAAACACAATATTTTTTATATTAACGTTATATTTAACAAATAAATTACTTATTAATAATAAAATTCCACTGGTCATAAAAGGAATAGATACCCAATTTAACTTAGATACTAATAATAGTAATATAGAAATAACTATAATAGTAATAGCTAAAGCTATTAATAATTTATCAATAATAGTATATATTTTATAGAACTTACTTTGAACTAAATTAAACATATTTGATAAGCTTATGTTTTCTTTATATACTTTTTCTATTTCAACAACAAACATATCTAAAGAAGAAGAATCTGATACAAATATGTTAGTTTTAGATAAATAATTATCTATGTTACTTTCAAGTTTTTCTTTAATTTTACTAGTATCTATGGTTACTTTAGAGTCACTATATAACGATTTTACCATGCTATTAAAACTTATCTTTACGTCTTCTTTAGTAAATATGTCATCTAAAACATCTTCACTAAGACCAGACTGCACTATGTAATAAGACATGTTTTCTTTAATTCTATTATGTAATAATTCGTAGTAATTAGTTTCTTCTAACTTATTAAGAACGTAATTTTCGTTAAATATCGTTGTTTTAAAAACTAGTAGCATTACAAATCCAAATATTAAAATTGATAAAACAAATTCTAAAAGATATTTTAAAAGTAGTTTAATTCTCATATTTTTCACCTACTAATTTTGCACGTACTACGTAGCGATCCGTTTTATATCCTACTACCCCAACCGGATAACATGTATAAATTACAAGTTCTTCTTGCTTACTTTGTATGTTTATGTTTTCTAATTCGCTTGCTTTCATTACTTTACCATCAATAACCTCATAAGTATAAGTGCCATAATCAGCTTCAATTATAATATTATCACCTGCTACTAAGCTTGGTATCTTACCAAAGTGATTACTCGTATTATGCGCAGAAATTAATACCGTTCCGCCTTCTCCTGGAAAATAACTTGCAACGTAATGACCAGTACCAGTCTTTAAAAGTTCCATGCTATCACCATGATATATAATGGCATTAACTCCTAATTTAGGAATCTTAATTCTTGCCCAAACCTCACCATAATCCGGATAATTTATCAATCTTTTTTTAACAGAATCAAAGCCAACTGGCTGTTTTTTTTCATCTTTTTTTTCTACTACCGTACTATTTATTAAAATCATAGCATTAGAAATGGTTTTTCCAAATAAAAAATACGCACCAACTATACAAAAAGATGAAAAGAAAAGGGACAATACGATTTGACTCGTAATCCCTTTAATAACTTTTACAATTTTCTTATGCATTAGCTTTTTTAACTTTTAAAGTAATTGCAACTACGCCAATTAATGAAATAGCGCCAGCTAGCATCATAAAGTAATTAAAGCTATCAGTGTATCTTACCGTTGTTTTAGTAACTTCTGCAAACTTTGTACCATCTAAGTTATAAATAGCGATAGTACCATTAGAAATAGTAACCTTAATTTTAGTTTCTTTAGAAGTTTCTAAAATTAAATTTTTTAGTTCTTCTTTCGTAGCTTTAGTAAGTTCATCAACGCTTTTTGCACCACTATTTTCTACGATTTTTACTGCTTCATCAATTTTATTAGAAATAGTATCGATAGCTTCTTTAGATAAATCGTTTTTAGCTAAATACCTTTCTATTAATATTTTTTGTTGTTCGTTTACAGAAAAACTAGCTCCATTAATTGTGTACGTTTTAGTTAACTTTTCTTGTAACTGTGTTTTAGTCATAGCACTAACCTTAGGCATAACTAACATAATAGCTAACGCAAAAACAACTATTAAAAACTTTTTCATTTCTCTATCCTCCTTTTATAAT
>CANQBL010000027.1 GCA_947589105.1 uncultured Bacilli bacterium
CAAAGAGTTGCTTTAATTAGAACCCTTGCAACAAAGCCTGATATATTATTATTAGATGAGCCTTTTTCTGCCCTTGATTATCAAACAAGAATAACCGTATCTGATGATGTTTTTAAGATTATAAAAGAGGAAAAGAAAACCGCGCTAATGGTTTCTCATGATATTGGTGAGGCAATAGCGATGGCAGATAAAGTAATTGTTTTAAGTAATAGACCCGCAATCATAAAAAACATATACGAAATTAAAATGGAAAATAAAGGACTTCCTAGTGAAAACAGAAAAAACAAAAAATTTAACGAGTACTATAATTCTATCTGGAAGGACTTAGATCATTATGAACGCTAAAGAGGAATATAAAAAATTCTTAAAACAATTACGTTTTTCCACAGCAAAAGTTATATTTTTTCAAATTTTAATACTTATACTGTTTATAACTATTTGGCAACTACTTTCTGATAAAGGAATATTAAATTCATTTTTATGTTCTAGCCCTAAAAAAGTAATTGACACCATAATTAGTTTGTGGAAATCAAATAACCTATTAAATAACGTGTGGGTAACTTTAAAAGAAATTCTTATTAGTTTTGGTATTGGTTCTTTTATAGGAATAACAATAGCAGCTCTTTTATGGTTAAGCCCATTTGCTTCTAGGGTTCTTGATCCATATTTAACAATCCTAAACAGTTTGCCTAAAGTATCTTTAGGACCAATTATAATAATTTGGGCAGGAGCTAATCAAAATTCTATAATACTAATGGCTCTTTTAATATCAGTTATTTCTACTATAATAAGTGTTTATGTAGGCTTTAAGCAAACTAATAAAACAAGTATTAAATTACTTAAAAGTTTTAAAGCAAATAAATTACAAATCTTTACAAAAGTTATCTTACCATCAAACGTTAATACTATTATAAGTTCCCTTAAAATAAATTTATCAATGACCTTTGTCGGCGTAATAATGGGTGAATTATTAGTATCAAAACAAGGCTTAGGATATCTAATAAATTATGGATCGCAAGTATTTAATACAAACCTTGTAATAACAGGAGTTATTCTTCTTGGAATTTTAACAAGTATTCTTTATTTCCTTATTTTATTTATTGAAAAAAAATTAAAAAAGGAATGGTAAAAAACTTACAACTAAAAATTGTAAGTTTTTTCTAATTCTTTTTATAATTAAGTTTTACATGTTTTAAAACGATAATCTTTCTATTTATTTTTCATAGGAGGATAGTATTTTTACAAATTTATTTTTTATTTTCTTCTAAATATCTTTTATATAATTCGTCCATTGATGATACATATTCTTTATCTTGTTTAATTCTAAATTTTTCATATTTTTCAGTAGCTTTTGCTTGAGCTTTTTTATGAGAAATACTATCAGAATTTGATAAAATTTACTTTTTTCGAAATTTCAATAAATCATCCGTTGCATCAATCCATTTTTGCATTGTCATTAGGTTATGCTCATTTGTCATATCTTCAGCATAATCTAAAAATAAAGTTGTCAAACTTTCTAATTTTTTTATTTCTTTATCATTTAAATAATTTTTAGCAATACATATATCATATTTCATAATTTTACTATTTGGAGAATGTTTCCAATTAGTAAGTCCAAGGTGTTCTTTATTAGAATCTACTCTTTCGTATATAAGTTCTGCGGCAGTATGACCTGTAATAGCAAAGTGTAGTTTATTTTGCACATTTTTGTAAAACTCTTTTGTAATTTCACTATTTTTATCATAATCATAACTGCATTCTTTATAAATATCTGTAATTTTTTGATAAAATCTTCTTTCACTTGCTCTAATTTCTTTTATTTTAACTAGTAATTCATCAAAGTAATCTTTACCAAATTTTGGACCATTTTTTAATAATTCGGTATTTAACACAAATCCTTTTTTGATATATTCCTTTAAAGTATTAGTTGCCCATATTCTAAAATCAGTTGCTTCCTTTGAATTAACACGATATCCAACTGCAATAATGGCATATAAACTATAAAAGTTTGTATTGTAATCTTTACCATCAGTGGCAGTTATTCGAATTTTTCGAATAACTGAATTTTCATTTAATTCATTATTGGAAAATACTTCTTTTAAATGATAATTAATTGTACTAACTTTAACATTAAATAACTCTGCCATTGTTTTTTGAGTCAACCAAAAATCCTCATTATCATATAAAACTTCAATGGTTTTATTTGTATTTTGACTTTGATATAAAATTAAATCTTTTAATTTATCTATTTGCATTTATCTTATCCTTTCTCCATTATTATTTATAAATTTTTCATAAAAATTAGGTATATATATTTTGAATGGTTTTTGAATGTTTTTTAGGTAGAAATAAATAATATTCTAATCACTTTTTATTTTGCATCCTTTTATATTTTAATATTTGTTTTTATAATATTAGTATAGTAGTCCTTAATAATCTTTATATCATTATAACATTTTTTATAGCACTTTCATATAGAAGTTGTTATATTTCTATTTCATCAAGATCTTCATTTACATCTTTAAACCACCCTAATTCTTCATCCCGTATAATATCATTATTTTTAAGTCTTTCAATGTTATTTAAAATTGATTGTCTAAACTAAATCTATTTTTTATTTTCTAATTTCTCTTTTTTATCTATATATTGATAGTTAAGATTATTTTGATTGCTAATTACTGATTTACCAAGTTTTTGTTCTAAATTATCCCTTGCCACTTTAGAAACATTACCACCCATTTTAGCAAACTTCTTATTTTGTTCTAAACCATAAGGCTTATACTCTTTAGCAAGTTCTCTTGTTGCTGTTTCGCCTAAATCTGTTAAAAGAACTTCATGCATCTGTCATATTATCTCTTAAAGATTCTTTTCTAATACCTTTATATGCTTTATATTCACTTGCTTTCATTCCAGACCATTCTTTATAAATTTCATTTGTTAGAATAGCATACTCTTTATTTTCAGTTATTCCTACTTCTTTCCATATATCAGTTAACTTATTTCTATCTAATATACCTTTTAATCTAGCTTCAATCCATTTATCACTATATCCTCGTTTTCTGTAATAATCTATGGCTCTTTTAATAGCAATCTCAGGATCAAACACCTCATCAATTCTTTCACTACCTAAATCAGCAAGCCAAACCTTAAATGGCTCTGCTTTAGGGCTTGGAATTGACTCAATTAATCTTAGTATTCCTTTAGTATCAAGCATGTTGGTACTACGCATTTTTCCATCTCTTGCTTTTAATTTGAAAGTGTCACAATTTGTGACGGTTTCATTTCC
>CANQBL010000028.1 GCA_947589105.1 uncultured Bacilli bacterium
TTATAGATTTGCAAATTAATTTAACTCAGTAATTGCAAAATAATTTGTTCAAAAAATTTGCAAAATAATTTAATCAAATCAAATGTAAAAGAAAGCCAAGTAAAATTGACTTTCCTTTTAAACATCCATTTCATTTTTGGCATTCATAACGATATCAGAATTGATAGTTTTCATATTATTTTGATAACCTAACATTAAAGAATTAATTACTAAAGTATTTAATCTTCTAGGTGATGATTTAGATGCTGAATATAAGGCATTGTATGCCGCAGGTTCAAACAATTCGTATTTCACATTCGCAAAATCTAATCTTGTTTCTATATATCTTTGTACTTCTTTTCTTTCAAAGCCTTCAAACGTATAATTAATGATTATTCTTTGATTTAAAGTTATATGAATTTTTTTTGATATCTCTTGTTTTAAATCTGGTTGGCCTACAAGCATTAATGCCAGATAATCCATTGAGTCCATATCAAAATCATATAATAATTTAAAATTTAATAAAATATCTCTAGTTAGTAAATGTGCATCATCAATTATAATTATTACTTGCATTCTATCTTTTAAAGTTATTCTTTTTATTTCTTTTTGGATATTCATATAGATATCTGTTTTATAACAAGCTCCGATATCTAAATCAAGATTATCAGATATTATCTTAAAAAAATCGAATACTGACATATTTTTCTGTGCAGAAATATATATAACTTTATATAAATCTTTGTTAAGAGATTTAATGAATTGTCTTATTACGTATGTTTTTCCTAAACCAGCATCACCAATAAATAATCCAATTCCTTTTATTTCTTTTAAATAATGGAATCTATTAATACATTGTCTATAATCAGTACTTTCAAATGGATAATTGATACTTTCATTCTTTAAAAATGGGTTACAGCTCATTCCATAATAGGTAGTATACATTATACATCCTCCATATCTAATACATCTCTTTCATCATTTACCACTTTAGAATAATCTATGTTGTTTTTTCTTTTTATTTTAGAGTTAGCTATTTTATCTACAATTTGACAAGTCTCTAATTTTTGGTTATTTTCAAAGATGTATACTTCATTCAAAGATAAAGGATTATATCTTATTTCAATTGTTTTACCTACATACTTAAATGGTATTTCATAATAATTGTTTTCTATTTTTATTGTTTTATCATTTCTAACTTTTCTTTCTACTTTGTGTAAAAATGACTGGTCTATAAATGTATTATCTAAAAAAGTGACATTAGCATATTCATTGTGCCATCTTGCATTTGGTGTTTCATTAGTTGATGAGTGAACTTTGTTTAAATACTCATTATAGATAAATATCTGTAAACTTTTTTTTACATCTTCTAAAGAAGTAAATTCATTCCAATTTGTACATCGCATCCAGCCATCTTTTATAGTTCTAAAACTTCTTTCAATTTTAGCTTTACTTTCTGGGGAATATGGTTTAGCGTGAATTAATTCTATTCCAAGTCTTGCACAAATTAGTGATAATTGTTTATTATTATAACTAGAACCATTGTCTACAAATAATCTTTTAGGTTTACCATATGTTTTTATAGCTATTTTAAGGACAGACTGCATATTTATAGCTGTATCATTTAAAAAGAAATCAAAACCAGTTATAATTCTAGATTTGTCATCAATAAACATTATTAATTTTGTTCGATATTTTTTATTATCTATAGTTATGTAAGGACCAAAAGAAGTATCTGACTGCCAGCAGTCATTTACGTGTTCCATTTCAAACATTCTTCGTTCAATATTAATAGTCTGACTGGCTTTTAAATTATTATTTCTTAGAAATCTTAATATTGTATCTTTAGATACATCTAATTTGTTTATATATTTTTCATCAACTAATTTTTTATAAATCATTGTTCCAGTTATATTAGGAAATTTTTCTCTTATAGTAATGATTCTTTGAATTACATCATTAGATAATTTTCTACTTGTTTTATAATCACATCTTTTTTTCTTTTCTAATGCTTTGTATCCTTGATTTTTATAAGATAAATACCAATGCTTAATACAACTTTTAGTAAAATGATATTCTTTATTATTGAAAGTAAAAGTTTTATTAGAGATATTTTTGAAATATTCTTCATTACAAGAAAAACCGTGAGTACCGTTGATAGCAGGGGCAATAATTTGAAATTTAAATAAACCGATATCGTTAAAATCATTATTTTTCATCTTTTCCTCCTTTCCAAATTAAAAATACTATAAAAATGGGGAAAGGAAAACTTAACGTTATGTTGGTGGCTTGTTTTAAAAACAAGCCATATTATAGATACCTTTATGACTCATCATTAATATTAATTTATTTACTTGATAAAAGAGTTGATATGTGTCAATTATTTTGTTTAAAATTTTCGGAATTAACTCATTTTTATTATTAAACATTGTTTTTAAATAAGAGAGATATTTTTTTCGATATATTGTTTTCCAACGTTGAATAGTTTCATAACTGAAAGGATATTCATATGATTCAGAATCCTCATTTATTGATTTTAAAATAATATCTAGTGTAGGTTGTTTATAAGGGACAATACATTCAGGTAATAAAGCGTGAGTTTTATGGCATTTTTGACATCTGACCCTTTTTATTTCTAATAATTCGCATTTTAGTTTTTGATTTTCATCTAAGTAATATACTATTCTTTTATAAGAACTCCACTTGATAAGTTTATCACTTTTACAATGAGGACATTCTAGGCAATAAAAATCATCAGTAGTTTTATATAATTCAATAATTTGAAATTGTTTTAAATTAGACTTGAAATTTTTTGAATTTAGTATTATCATACTAATTGCCTCGACTTGGGGCATTTAGTATTATCGAAAGGAGAAGTTACAGCTTCTCTTTTCATATGCCCACAAGTTTCTTTCTTTTTTTTTGCATTTTATTTTATATTTTTTAACTTTTGAAGTCAAATTAATTTTCAAATTTTTTCAATTTTTAGCTTATTTTAATTTACAAGTTTATA
>CANQBL010000029.1 GCA_947589105.1 uncultured Bacilli bacterium
TAAAATATATAAATAAAAATAAAAAGTTGCAAAATAAATTGACTGAAATATATAAAAAAGTATAAAATAAATTGCAAAAAAAGAAAGGAACTTGACGGCAAAATGAAAGAAGAAGCTGTAACTTCTTCTTCCGTTAATACTTAAATGCCTCAAGTCAAGGCAATTAATATGTTAATACTTAAATTAAATAATTTCAAGTCTAAAGATAAGAAAATTACAAAAATTTTAGAAATTTATAGAAAAACTGAAGAATTTATAGACTTAGAATGCCCATATTGCAAAAGTGATGAATTAATCAAATGGAGTTCATATGCAAGAGTAATATATTATTTGAACGAAAATAATGAATTAAAAGGTGAATTGTTAGAAATAAAAAGGGTAAAATGTAAAAAATGTAAGAAGACTCATGCCTTAATACCTGAATGTATCGTACCATATAAACAACCAACACTAGATGTAATATTAAAATCAATAAATGAAGATCCTGAAACATACGAATATCCTTTCAGTTATGAAACGATAGAACATTGGAAACAAATATACAAAAAAAGATATTTACCATATTTGAAAACCATGTTTAATAGCATAAAAGAAATAATACCAAGAATTTTAGAAAATATTTTTAATGTTTATGAAGAGTTTTATAAAATAAATAAGAAAATATTAATGATGAGTCATAAAGGAATAATAAATATGGCTTGTTTTTAAAACAAGCCACCAACATAACATTACATTTTTCTTATTTCAAAGTTGTAGTATTTTAACTTTGGAAAGGAGAAAAAATGGAAAATAATGATTATAACGATATTGGATTATTTAAATTTAGATTAATAGCACCAGCAATAAATAAGACTCATGGTTTTGCATGCAATGAACAATATTTTAAAAACCTGTCAAAACAAAAACATAAGTTCAACAATAAAGAATATACATTTAGCAAAAGTTGTATAAAGAATTGGTATTTAACTTACAAAAAACAAGGATATGCATCATTAGAAAAAAGAAAAAGAAAAGATTATAAAACAAGCAGGAAATTAAATAATGATACAATCCAAAGAATAATAACATTAAGGAATGAATATCCAAATATGACTGGTACAAACATCTATAATAAATTAATTGAAGAAAAATATATAAATAAGTTAGATGTATCAAAAGATACAATTCTTCGTTTTTTAAGAAATAATAATTTAAAAGCAAATCAAGTGGCAAATATTGAAAGACGAATGTTTGAAATGGAACATGTAAATGATTGTTGGCAATCAGATACTTCTTTTGGTCCATATATAACAATTAATAATCAAAAATATCGAACCAAACTAATAATGTTTATTGATGATAAATCAAGAATGATTATGGGATTTGATTTCTTTTTAAATGATAATGCAATAAATATGCAAAATGTATTTAAAACAGCAATAAAAACATATGGAAAGCCAAAAAGATTATTTGTAGATAATGGCTCAAGTTATGATAACAAACAATTATCACTTATATGTGCAACACTTGGTATAGAACTTATTCATGCCAAACCATATTCACCCGAGAGTAAGGCTAAAATAGAAAGAAGTTTTAGAACAATAAAAGATGGCTGGATGAGATGTATCGATTGGAATGAGTTTACATCACTTGAAGATACAAAGAAAAGTTTACAAACATTTTTATATAACAAATACATAAATCAAGTTCATTCAAGTACAAATGAAACACCGAATGAAAGATGGCACAATGAATATGCAAATGTAACATTTTTAGATAATACTTTTATAGATGAATCATTTCTACATAAAATAGAAAGAAAAGTAAGAAAAGATAGAACAGTAAAAATAGAAAATAAGTATTATGAAGTGCCATTTAAATATGTAGGTCAAACTATTGAACTTCGATATAATCCTAATGAATTAGATGAGATATATGTTTTTGAAAATAATCAAAAATTAGAGGTATGTAAAATTGTTGATAAAGTAGCTAACTCTAAAATCAAAAGAAAAAATAACATTGATTATTCTAAAGTTATCAATGATGAAAGAAATGTTATTGATATGGAGGATTGTTAATGTATACTACTTTTTATGCAATGAGTTGTAATCCTTTTTTAAAAGATGAAAGTATTAAGTATAGATTTGAAAGTCATGATTATAGACAATGTGAAAATAGATTTCATTATTTAAAAGAAATAAAAGGTATAGGATTATTTATTGGACAATCAGGTTATGGAAAAACCTATGTTATTAGAAAATTTATTGAATCTTTAAACAAAGATTTATATAAAGTTATTTATATTTCTGCTCAAAAAGATATGACAGTTTTTGATTTCTTTAAAATATTATCAGATAATTTAAGTTTAGATACAGGTGCTTGTTATAAAACAGAATTATATAAAAATATTCAAACAGAAATAAAAAGAATAGTTTTACATGATAGAGTACAACCAATTATTATAATTGATGATGCACATTTACTAACAAGAGATATTCTTTTAAATTTCAAAGTTTTTTATGATTTTGATATGGATTCAAGAGATTACTTGTCACTAATGTTAATAGGACAACCAGAATTAAAAGAAGAATTATCAAAAAACATTCATATTGCCTTAAAACAAAGAATAATAGTTAATTATACATTTGAAGGATTATCAAGAGATGAAGTTAAACAATATATTACCACGAGATTAGAGTGTGCAAATGTTAAATATGAATTGTTTGAACCAGAAGCATTTAATGCATTATATTCAGCAAGTAAATCTTCACCAAGAAGATTAAATACTTTAGTAATTAATAGTTTAATGTTAGGATTTCAAGATAAATTAAAAAGTATTGATTCAAATATCGTTATGAAAGCAAAAAATGAAATGGATATTTAAAAGAGAACTGCCGTTCTCTTTTAATATAACATATAATTTCACTTTTGTGGTG
>CANQBL010000030.1 GCA_947589105.1 uncultured Bacilli bacterium
GGGGGGAGACTGTCCGACAAACATAAAAATATAATCCATTCATAAGTAAAAATTTAGTAAATATAAAATAATATAAAAGAATTTGATAAAAACATTAGAAAATATGAAATATAGCACAATAATGACCTAATTATTGTGCTATTTTTAGGATATTTTGTTTCTTATTTTGGAAATATTCAACTAAGTTATCCACACCAATTAAATTTTTGGCATGTAAAATGTTCTCGGAGCAATAATAAATAGAACATTCTCCGGTAACTTTTTTAATACCTTTTAATAAGGTATAACTTGCATCTCTAAAATGTTTTAACATCGCATGAGGAAGTTCAGATAAAGACATTCTTTTTTTGATAAGTTCTTTATCAACATTAAGATTAAATAAAACTTTAGTAACTTTAACTTTTTTCTTTTTGTTTTTAGTTTTAGATTTGACTAAATTACTATTTTTAGGAACAACTACATTTTTACCATCTTTAAAATCTACAGTTTTAAATTTAGAAGAACAACAAGGATTTTTACAATTTTGACAAGCGAGTTTATTACAATATCTAACTCCACCTTTACCAACAGATTTCTTTCTTAAAATTTCACCCATAGGGCAGAAGACTTTACCAGACTTAAGATGTCTAGTAAAGCAATAATCGTTAATTGCTTTATCTCTTAATTCTTCTTCAGTCATGTCATCATTAAATTCAACATTTGAATTTTCTGCAACTGTAAATTCTTTAACTTCAATATCAGAAATAACATCTTTATAAACATCTGGAATAACTCCAGATCTTAAACAAGTTTTAATATCTTCTGGTTTTGTACTTTTAATCATTTCATCAGTAATCTCATTTTCTTCATAAACAGTTTCAAGAGAATAAAAGCTTTGATTATCTTCAGGAGTAACTTCAGGAATAATACCATTTTCTAAAGCTGATACCATATCTTCTCGTTTGTTATAACCTTTATCAGTAATATTAGTCATAGTATCAAAACCATAAACATTTTTAGCATTAGAAGAAACCTCAGTAATAGTACCTAAATCTGCAGGTTTATCAGTAACTAAAAAATCAGTGACAAAATGGTTTTCATCAACAAGGACTTGATTATTATAACAAACTTCAAACTTACCATTGTTACGCATTAATTTAGCTTCAGGGTCAGTTAAAGAAATTTGAGATTTATTAGTACTAACCATATAGTTTTGAACAGATTGATAATTCTCAAGTTTTTTAATATAATTTTTTAATTCAGAAATAAAAGTGTCTTTATCAATATTATCATTTTTTAAATTAAAATCAATTTCATCCATAAGTTTTTTAGCATTATCTAAATCATTAATAAAATCATATTTATCTTCAATATTATCAGAAATATCTAGTAAGTCTAAATAATCATCAATATGTTTTTTTAATTTTTTAATACGATCATCAACTTTATTTAAAGTATAGTTTCTATCTTTAGAATTAACAGCTTTAATTTTAGTACCATCTTGAGAATTAATATTAGAAATAAAACCTAATTCTTTTAAAGAAAGATTAAACTCATAAAAGACTTTTTTAAGATTACTTTTATTATCTTTTCTAAAATCAGAAATAGTACGATGGTCAGGAGTTAAACCTTTGATAAGCCAAATACATTCAATATTAGTTCTAGCAAAATACATAATATCTCGAGAAGAACGAACTTTCTTATTATAAGATAAAAAATAAAGTTTAAGTAAGTCTTTAGGATTATAAGGCCTATTACCTAACTTATTAGGAGTAGAATATTTAAAATTAAAATCAACTAAATCAAGAGAATCAACAAAAGCATCAATAACCCAAACAATACTATTTTTATCAATCATATCTTGTAAAGAAGTTGGGAAAAGAGCAAGTTGATCACGGTCAAAACCAGATTTATACATAAGTCCACCTACTATCTAAAATAATTATAAAATAAAAACAAAAATAAAAAAAGATATATGCATAAGTTTATTAGAACTTTTAAAAATGACAGTCTTTTTATATAAACTATATTATATTTAATGATATGAAAATTGTTGATAATTGAAAGTAGCAATTATTATAAGAATAGTTATTTAGTTTCTGTTTTCAATAAGAAATATGTATAAATATATTTCATTATTAATATATAGAAATATTAAAAACTAAAAATAAAAAGAATTTCACTTTTTCTTTATTTATAAAAGGATTAGTAGAAGTTTTATATTTTAAAAGAGTCTGTAAAAGTCAATATAAGAATGTACAAAAAGGAGAATATACTTTTGCATAGTAATTTATTAAATTTTTTATTTAGCAAAATATTTTGTAAGCTTTTGCTAAAATATTTTTGTAGGAAAACCAACATTTTATTTTAGCATATCAATAAAATACGATTAATAGTAAAAGTAGATTTTACATTAAGAATTGATAGAATTAAAAATATTAAAATAAGCACTTGAAAAGGAGAAAGAAAAATGATAGTATAAATATAGAAAATGAAATAGATGGAAGATTTAAAGTAACTCATAAAAAATAAGTGGGTAAAAAAGTTCACAAAAAAATGGGTAAAATAAATCGCAAATC